>NZ_RZTT01000880.1 GCF_003996995.1 Mesorhizobium sp. M7A.T.Ca.US.000.02.2.1
TATGGCGACCGCGTCCGCGCCTATGTCTACGATGTGCGCCGCGAGCAGCGCGGCCCGCAGATATTCCTGTCGCGTACCCACCCGCAGTTCATGGCCAAGCTGTTCACCATGGAAGTGCCGGAAATCTATGACGGCATCATCGAGATCAAATCGGTCGCCCGCGACCCGGGTTCGCGCGCCAAGATCGCCGTTATCTCGCGCGACAGCTCGATCGATCCGGTCGGCGCCTGCGTCGGCATGCGCGGCAGCCGCGTCCAGGCCGTCGTCGGCGAATTGCAGGGCGAGAAGATCGACATCATTCCGTGGTCGCCTTCTGCGGCGTCCTTCATCGTCAACGCGCTGCAGCCGGCGGAAGTCGCCAAGGTCGTGCTCGACGAGGATGCCGAGCGCATCGAAGTCGTGGTTCCCGACGACCAGCTGTCGCTGGCCATCGGCCGCCGCGGCCAGAACGTGCGTCTGGCTTCGCAGCTGACCGGTTGGGATATCGACATCCTCACCGAGGCCGAAGAATCCGAGCGTCGCCAGAAGGAATTCGTAGAGCGTTCGTCGCTGTTCATGGA
>NZ_RZTT01000881.1 GCF_003996995.1 Mesorhizobium sp. M7A.T.Ca.US.000.02.2.1
GGCCTGGTCTACGTGCAGGTGACGCGTGGCGTTGCCAGCCGCGACTTCGTCTTCCCGTCCGCCGACACCAAGCCTTCGCTGGTGGTCACCGCCAGGAAAGCCGACCCCGCCGCTGGAGCGAAGCGCGCCGAGACCGGCATCGCGGTCATCACCGTGCCGGAGAACCGCTGGGACCGCGTCGACATCAAGACCGTCGGGCTGCTGCCCAATGTATTGGCCAAGCAGAAGGCCAAGGAGGCCGGTGCGCAGGAAGCCTGGTTCGTCGACGCCGAAGGTAACGTCAAGGAAGGCGGCTCGTCCAATGCCTGGATCGTCACCCGGGACGGCGTCCTGGTCACCAGGCCGGCCGAGCACGGCATTTTGCGCGGCATCACCCGCACGACCATGTTCGAAGTGGCGGCCAAGCTTGGCCTGAAGATCGAGGAGCGCGGCTTTTCCGTCGCCGAGGCCAAGGCGGCACGCGAGGCGTTCATCAGCTCTGCGACGACAATCGCCATGCCGGTGGTGGCCATCGACGGCGATACGGTCGCCAATGGGCACCCCGGCTCAATAACAC
>NZ_RZTT01000882.1 GCF_003996995.1 Mesorhizobium sp. M7A.T.Ca.US.000.02.2.1
GCTTCTGGATGACGGTCGGCGGCGCGGTCATCGTCATGATGTCGCTGTTCGTCGGCGAATTCGCCCGCACCGGCTGGCTTGCCTATCCGCCGCTGTCGGGTATCGGCTACAGTCCCGATGTCGGTGTCGATTATTATATCTGGGCCCTGCAAGTGGCGGGCGTCGGCACGCTGCTGTCGGGCGTGAACCTGGTCTGCACCATCGTCAAGATGCGCGCGCCTGGCATGACCATGATGAGAATGCCGATCTTCACCTGGACCGCGCTTTGCACCAATGTGCTCATCGTCGCCGCCTTCCCGGTGCTGACGGCGGTGCTGGCCCTGCTGGCTCTCGACCGCTATGTCGGCACAAACTTCTTCACGAACGACTTCGGCGGCAATCCGATGATGTACGCGAACCTGATCTGGATCTGGGGCCACCCCGAGGTCTACATCCTGATCCTGCCGGCCTTCGGCATATTTTCCGAAGTGACCTCGGCCTTCTGCGGC
Source organism: Mesorhizobium sp. M7A.T.Ca.US.000.02.2.1 (assembly GCF_003996995.1). GTDB lineage: Bacteria > Pseudomonadota > Alphaproteobacteria > Rhizobiales > Rhizobiaceae > Mesorhizobium. The sequence continues at coordinate 489 of NZ_RZTT01000882.1, forward strand.
AAGCGGCTCTTCGGCTACACGTCGATGGTCGACGCAACCGTCGTCATCACCATCCTGTCCTATCT
>NZ_RZTT01000883.1 GCF_003996995.1 Mesorhizobium sp. M7A.T.Ca.US.000.02.2.1
GCTCCGGCCTTGTCGCGGATCAGCACGCCGCCGACGACCGGCAGCACGCGTCCGCCAGAGACGTCTGAGATGCCGGCAACGAGGTCCGGGCGCTCCTTGGCGAAAGCCTCGACTTTGCGCGAGCCCATGCCGATGGCGAGCGCACCATAGGCCTTGCCGGCCGACATTTGCGGGCGCAGGAACGAGGCGCCGTCCTGGCGCTGGAAGGCGACCAGATGCCCGCCGGCGTCGAGCACCGAGACGCCAAGCGGCTTAAGCTTGAGATCGGAGCCCTTGGCAAAGGCGGCATCGATGATTTGCCTGGCTTTTTCGAGCGGCAGTGCGGTCATGGCGGTCTCCTGTCTGAAAGGCGTTGATCATCGACCGTCGACGGGCGAGATAACATCCCGGTTTCGGTTGAAATTGCTTCGCGTGAAGAGGTGGGAAGGAAGCGACCGTCACAGCCTCCGGATAGGAGTTGGTGCCTGTGCGGCTTCAGGTCATTTTTTCTTGGCGCGGGCCGGCTTCTTGGCAGGTTCCGCTGGCGCGTTGGCGAGGTCTTCGGCTTCC
>NZ_RZTT01000884.1 GCF_003996995.1 Mesorhizobium sp. M7A.T.Ca.US.000.02.2.1
GTCCACGGCTTCGGAAATGGCGTCCGAGCGCTGCAGCACGGTGGCGTCCAGCTGCGCCCGACGTTCCAGAACCGCCTGCAGGGTGTCGCCAACGTCCTGGCTGGCCACTTCGCGCTCGAATGTCGATCGCGCATGGAAGGCGAATTGACGGGGGTAATTTCCATCGCCGAGATCCACGTCGTAGTAGTCGGCCGCAACGTCTTTCAAGTCGTTGTCCAGCACGCGGTGGTAGTCGCTTTTCCGAACCTCCGTGTATGCCGCCAGAGCGTCGTCGGTGGTCAGCGCGTCGCGGTACACGCCGCGTTCGGCGTCGTACTGCTGGACCGTCCAGCGGCCAGCATCCTGCTGGGCGACAGCCACGGTGGCCGCTTGCTCGGCCTGAGCGGCTTCAATGGAACGATCCACCTTGTCCATCTGCTCACGCAGACGCTCCCACTGCTCGGAACGAACGTCTTCCGGCCTTTCGGCAAGAAGCTGTTCTTCCTTGGTCGTCACGCCCTCGCGGTAGGCCTGCAGCAGAGCGACGTTGACGCTGGCGGAAGCCGGAAT
>NZ_RZTT01000885.1 GCF_003996995.1 Mesorhizobium sp. M7A.T.Ca.US.000.02.2.1
GGTGCGTCTTGGTGGCGCTCAGGGCGCTGGCCACCGAAGGCATCCAGCGCGGACACATGGCGCTGCATGCCCGCAACATCGCCATCGTGGCGGGCGCGAGCGGCGCGAATATCGATACGGTGGCAAAGGAACTTGCGGCGGATCACGATGTGCGCGTCGATCGCGCCAGGGAAATCCTGCTCAGACTGGGCAAAGAGGAGGCCTGAGCGGTGAGCGAGGCGGCCGCACACGGAAATCAGGCTCGGCTTTCCAGCCTGCTCAAAAGCCAGGAAGGCATCGTGCTGGTGCTGGCGGTGCTGGCCTTCGTGCTGTTCTCGTTGCTGCTGCCGTCGTTCTTCAGCCCCGGCAACATCCTAGCCCTGATCAGAAGCGTCTCGATTCTCGGCATCCTGGCGCTGGGAATGGCGCTGGTCGTCATCGCCAGGGGCATCGATGTCTCGATGATCGCAACGATGGTGGTGTCGGTGTCCTGGGCCTTCGTGATCGCCCGCTCGGGCTATTCGCTGGAATTCGCGCTGCTGATCGGCGCGCTGTTCGCGGTGGTCGCC
>NZ_RZTT01000886.1 GCF_003996995.1 Mesorhizobium sp. M7A.T.Ca.US.000.02.2.1
TCTCGACGTCGAGCGGCTCGTCCTGGCCGGGTCCAAAAATCGCCGGGAAGAAATCGGGCTGCAGCTTGCCAAGCATGACGTTGGCGTCGGTGACGGCGAGCGGGCCGCTGCGCCGGTAGGCTGCCGGGCCGGGATTGGCGCCAGCCGAATCCGGTCCGGCCCGGAAGCGGCCGGCCTCGTAATGCAGGATCGAGCCGCCGCCGGCGGCGACGGTATGAATGCGCATCATCGGCGCGCGGATGCGCACGCCGGCGACCTCGGTGTCGAAGGCGCGTTCGTATTCGCCGTCATAGTGGGCGACATCGGTGGAGGTGCCGCCCATATCGAAGCCGATGACCTTATCGAAGCCGGCGAGCCTGGCTGTCTCGACCATGCCGACGACGCCGCCGGCCGGTCCTGACAGCAGCGCATCCTTGCCCTGGAACATGTCGGCGGCGGTGAGACCGCCCGACGACATCATGAACATGAGGCGAGGGCTTTCCCTCCCCCTCGAGGGGAGGGTGGCGGCAAAGCCGCCGGGTGGGGTCGGATCGACCGGGCTCGACGT
>NZ_RZTT01000887.1 GCF_003996995.1 Mesorhizobium sp. M7A.T.Ca.US.000.02.2.1
GGATACGACGTTGTCGCGCTGGACAATTTCCACACCGGCAAAAGATACAATCTCAATACCCTTCTGCGTAATCCGAGCTTCACCTGCATCGAGCATGACATCGTCGATGCACTGCCTTCGGATCTTCAGTGCGACGAGATCTACAATCTCGCCTGCCCCGCCTCTCCGCCGCACTACCAGGCAGACCCGATCCACACCTTCAAGACAAGCGTGCTTGGATCGCTGAACCTTCTGGAACTCGCGCGACAGAACAAGGCCAAGATATTCCAGGCCTCTACGTCCGAAGTCTATGGCGATCCCTTCGTGCATCCACAGCCCGAGAGCTACTTCGGCAACGTCAACACGCACGGACCGCGTTCCTGCTATGATGAAGGCAAGCGCTCGGCCGAAACCCTGTTCTTCGATTATTCGAGAACCTATGGCCTCGATATCCGTGTCGCCCGCATTTTCAACACCTACGGGCGCCGCATGCAGCCCGACGATGGGCGTGTGGTTTCGAACTTCATCGTCCAGGCGCTGCGCGGCGAGGACCTGACCGTCTATGGC
>NZ_RZTT01000888.1 GCF_003996995.1 Mesorhizobium sp. M7A.T.Ca.US.000.02.2.1
CCCCTTGGCGGCGAGTTCGACCGAGAGGTCGCTGGCGCCGGCAGGATCGACAATGCCGGTCGCGGTGCCGTGGACCGCATCGCTGTCGATGTTGGCGCGGTCGACACTGACGCCACCGGCCGATGTGGCGGTGCCGGCAATGTCGAAACTGGTCTTGCCGGCAAACAGCGGCTTGAGATTCTCAGGCAGGAAGCGAGCGAAATCGCCGTCGCCCTTGGCCTCGATATGATTGCCCTTGTCGGTCAGTTGGTGGCGACCCGTCAGCTGGGTGACGATCTTGCCGTCGACCGAGAACGTGCCGATGCCGTTCCAATTGGCGAGTGGCCCCGTGCCCGAGACATTTATGTCGACCGGCGGCGTGTCGGGCAGCTTGAGCAGGTTGGCGATGATGCCGCCTGCCGGCTCCGAGGCCTTGAGGTCGAGATCGAGCCGGTTGTCCGCCGGCGCAAAGTGGATCTTGGCGTCGACATTCCCTTGCTTGCCGTCATGACGGGTGATGTTGAGCACCGTCTCGACCGCCAGTGGCGCGGCATCGGCCTTGACC
>NZ_RZTT01000889.1 GCF_003996995.1 Mesorhizobium sp. M7A.T.Ca.US.000.02.2.1
GAGCCTGCCCCTTCACAACGCCGCGTCCAAAGGACGCCGTGGCGAATTTGAATCCGCGCCCGAACCCGACGAAATCGAATTGATTTCGCGGGGCATGCGCCAACCGGATCAGCCCATGAACCCGCGCACACGCAAAGCCCTGGAGTTCGTACTCGACAACCTCGTCTGGTTCATGCTGCTGTTCGTGCTGGTGGTCTTCTCCATCTTCGTCCCGAACTATTTCCAGCTCGGCATCTTCGCCAACATCATCGAGGCGTCGAGCGTGCTGGGCGTCATGTCGATCGGCTTGGCGCTGGTGATCATCGCCGGTCACATGGATCTGTCGGTCGAATCCGTCGCAGCGCTCAGCGCCATGGCGGTCGGCATCCTGTTTTGCTCGTCGGGCATCGGCATGGGCGTGCAGCTGCATCCCGAATGGCTGATGGTTCCGGTTTCGCTGCTGCTGGCGCTGGGCGTCGGCGGTCTCATCGGCGCCTTCAACGGCTATCTGGTGGTCAAGGTGAAGATGAGCGCCTTCATCATCACGCTGGCGTCCTACATCT
>NZ_RZTT01000088.1 GCF_003996995.1 Mesorhizobium sp. M7A.T.Ca.US.000.02.2.1
GGATAGGCGGAGGCCTTCCCGCCACCAAACCGTCTGACGCCCGGCTTCACCCGCCAAAGCTGCCCAGCCGCGTCGGCTGCGTATAGCTGCGGTCGACATAGAGCAGGGCCGAGCCGTCGCTGCCGTGCCGGACGTCGATGACGCGGCCGATCATGACATTGTGCGTGCCGACGACATGTACAGTCTCGATCTCGCAATCGAAATTGACGATCGCATCCGAGAGTGCCGGCGTGCCGGAGGTCAGCGTCTGCCAGCGCGCCGAGGCATAGCGTGCCTCCATGTCCCTGGCCGCGCCAGCGAATTTTCCCGCCAGATGCATGTGGTCATGCGTCAGCACGTTGACGCAGAAGCGCTGGTTGGACAGGAACATGGCGGCCTGCGTCGAGCGCCCGTTCATGCACACCAGCAGCGTCGGCGGCTCGTCGGAGACGCTGCACATGGCGGTGGCGGTGAAGCCGCCGCGCCCTGCCGGGCCATCGGTGGTGACGATGTTAACCGGCGCGCAGACCCTCGCCATGGCGTCGCGGAAATCGGCTTTCGAAATCTGCGTGGCCATCTGGTTTCACTCGGCCGTTGAGACAAGCGGATTGAACCAGGTATCGCCCGTCCAGCCATTCTCGTCATAGTCGGCCATGCAGGTGTCGACGAGCTCTTCCATCGCCTTCAGCCGCCCGCCGCGTTCAGCGCCTTTCAGCACCTGCAGCCGCACCTCTTCCGGCGCGCCGGCATAGTTGAGCTCGTAGAGCGCGTGGCGGCCGCCGAACTCGGTGCCGGTCGCGTCCCACAAAAGCTTCATGATCTTGATGCGCTCGATGTGGCCCATGTCGTTGGAGCCACGCACATATTGCGCCAGATATCTGTCGATCTCGGGGTTGTTGAAGTCGCGCACCGACGACGGCAGGTAGATCAGCCCGGACGCGATCACCCGGCGCACGGTGTCGATGACGCGCGGATAGGCTTCCGACATGAAGGTGCGGTAGGCGAGCGCGGCTTCCAGATTGGGCAGCACCGCGCCATTCGCCCACGGGATCGGGTTGTAGGCCATGGCGTTGGAAAAGCTCCAGAACATGTGCCTGAGCGCGATGACCTCGCCCAGTGCCGCCTGGTTGCCGCGGAAAGCATCGCCGCCCGTGGCGCGCAGCGCCTTGGCCAGCAGGCCGGCGAGGAAATCGAGCTTGACGGCGAAGCGCGTGCAGCCCTGGAAGCAGTAGCCATGCATGAAGCCGGATGCCGGATGGAAGGACAGGATTTTCTGCGCGTCGCGCAGCACCAGAACGTCCTCCCAGGGGATGAAGACATTGTCGAGCACCAGGATCGCGTCGTTCTCGTCGAAGCGCGACGACAGCGGATAGTCGAAGGGCGCCGCCACCGTGTTGGCCGTCTGCTCGTAGGAGACGCGGCAGAACATCTTTATCCCCGGCGCATTCATCGGCACGATGAACATCACCGACAGCGACGGATCTTCGGTGACCGTCGCCGATCCCTGCGCCAGGAAGTTATAGTGCGTCAGCGCCGAGGACGTCGCCACCACCTTGGCGCCGGAGACGTAGATGCCGGCATCCGTCTCCTTGGTGATGTGGACGAAGACGTCCTTCACCTGTTCGGCCGGCTTGTGGCGGTCGATCGGCGGATTGACGATGGCATGGTTCATGAACAGTGCGGCTTCCTGGGCACGCCTGTGCCAGGACAGTGCATTGTCCCTGAACGGCCCGTACCAGTCGGCATTGGCGCCGAGCGTGTTCATCAGCGCCGCCTTGTAGTCGGGCGTGCGCCCCATCCAGCCATAGGACATGCGTGACCACTCGGCGATCGCCGTCTGCTGGGCGGCGAGTTCGCCAGAGGATTTGGCGACGCGGAAATATTTGTGGGTGTAGCCGCCCGAGCCGGTGTCGGTCGGCGAGGTCAGCGTGTCCCGTCGCAGGGGATCATGCAGCGCATCGTAGAGGCGCGCCAGCGACCGCGCCGAATTGCGCATCGACGGGTGCGTGGTGACATCGGCAATGCGTTCGCCATTGATATAGACCTCGCGGCCGTCGCGCAGGCTCTCCAGATACTCGGCCCCGGTGAACGGCCGTGCCTTATCAGTGCGGAAGTCTTCTGATCGCATGATGGTCCTCCTCTTGAGTCGCAACACTAGCGCCTTGGACATGCATCGGTTATGGACGGAACGGCAAAACCGATTGGACTTTTTCAGGCGCCATGAGCCAGAATTCCATCCCCGACTTCTTCGTCTATGGCGAGCCGGTGAGGCCGCTCGATGTCGGTTTTCTGCATGTCGAGACGGTGCTTGCGCGCAGCAACATCCATCTTGGTCAGGTCGCGGCGCACAAACATCCGCAGATGGGCCAGATCACCTACTGGACCAGCGGCTCCGGTGCCTATCGCATCGAAGACCAGACCTGGGACTTTTCGGCGCCCGCCGTCAGCTTCGTGCCGAGCAATGTCGTGCATGGCTTCTCGATCGGACCCGGCACCGACGCCATCGTCGTCTCGGTCGCCGACGGCGCGCTCGCGGCCATCGCCGCTCACAGCCTGCTGCCGCTGGACAGGCCGGTCTTTGCCGACGGTCTGCCACGACACGCAGCGTGGGCGAGACTGGCGGCGGTGCTGGAGATGATCGCCGCCGAATATGCCGAGGCGCAAGCCGGCAATGACAGGGTCCTGCCGGCGCTGATCGCCGTCGCACTCTCCCACATTGCGCGCCTCAGCCCCGGCGTGACCGCCTCCGCCGCCTCTTCCGATGATTCGCTGGCGCGGGGCCTGCGCCGGCTCGCCGACGCGCATTTCCGCGACAACTGGCCGGTCGATCGCTACGTCGAGGCGCTGGCCACCACGCCGCATCTTCTCGACAAGGCTGCCCATGCGGTGCTGGGCGCCGGTGTCAAGCGGGTCGTCAGCGAAAGGCGGCTGCTGGAGGCCAAGCGTCTGCTGCTGTTCACCGTACGCACGGTGGAGGACATCGCCTACGAGATCGGCTTCGACGACCCGGCGTATTTTTCACGGTTCTTTCGCGCGCGGGTCGGCGAAGCGCCCGCCGCCTGGCGCCGGAAGCACTTGCAGGGCCATTGATCCTGCGTGAGATGCAGACCCCGTGACGCGCAAATCCTCGATGTTGCAGCCACAGCCACTTTTTCGTGAAGCCGAACGGGTTGATCCCTTCGCCTGTCTGCCTAGGTAGAAAGGAGCGGCGGGCGCCACGCAAATCTGACATCGGACCAATCTGACGGTCGGCATGATATTTTCCTGCATTCAAAAGCTTGCCCTACCTGTTCTCTTCGTTGGCATCCAGTCTTCCTGCGTCGTTCCCGACGATGCGTCGCGTATCGCCAAGGTTGATCCAACGACGGCCGCCGCCCGCAAGGAGATGGTCGGCCTCAGCGAAGCCGATGTTCGAATGTGCGCCGGGTTTCCGACCGCCACCGCCGACGCCGGCCGATCGGGCCAGATCTGGACCTACAAGCGCATCGTCCAGCGCGGCAATCTCAGCATTGTGGTTCCGACTCTAGCGGTAGGCGCGATCCCGGCGGTCGGCGGCTCCGTCAATGTCGCTCCCGGCGGCTATTGCGACACGCAAATTCGCATGGTCGACGGTCGCGTCGCCGAAGTTGCCTATGCCGGCGACAACAATTTGCCGAACAGGCGCGACGCGCTTTGTGTCAGCACGGTGGACGCCTGTGTGACCTATGCCCGTCAACACGGTCAGAGGCCGGCGGCCAGATCGGCCAGATAGCCGGCGGCAGCGAAACAGCGATGACGGCCACGCAAATATCGTTGAGGGCTTGACTGACCCGCCGGACAGAATACGCTAGCGCAAAATACCGGCTCTGATCGCCGGGCGGCAAGAATGCCTCGTATGCCTCGCCCTTGCGGCGCTGGCTGCGAGGCATTGTCATTTTGGGGATCTGTTTGAAACGGCGTATCGAGATCGGCATCCTGTATTCCCGCTCGGGGAGCTATCAGCTCGTCTCCGATGCGTGCCGCATCGGCGCCATGCGCGCCATCGCCGACATCAACGCCGATCGCAGCTCAGGCATCGAACTGGTGCCGGTCGAGCGCGATCCGCAAAGCAATGCGGACCGCTACGCGACGCTGTGCGAGGATATTTTCAGGACCAGCAGCGCGCGCCATGTCGTCGGCTGCGTCACCTCGTGGAGCCGCAAGGAAGCCATTCCGGTGCTCGAGAAGGCGGGCGGCATGCTCTGGTACGCCTGCCCCTATGAGGGCTTCGAGGCCAACGAGCACGTCGTCTACATGCACGCCTGCCCCAACCAGCATCTGGTGCCGCTGATGGCGCATGTCGTGCCGCGTTTCGGCGCCAACGGTTTCCTGCTCGGCTCGAACTACATCTGGGGCTGGGAGATGAACCGCGTCGCCCGCGACCTGATCGCCGATGCCGGCGGCAAGGTGCTGGGCGAACGCTATCTGCGCATCGGCGAGACCGACGTGTCGCGGCTGATCGCGGAGATCCGTGCCACACGGCCGAACTTCATCCTCAACAACCTGATCGGCACCTCTTCCTACGCCTTCCTGGCGGCCTATTGCGATCTCGGGAATGAGGATCCTGCCTTCCGCCCGGAAACCTGTCCCGTCATCTCCTGCAACCTCACCGAAGGAGAGTTGCCGGCGATCGGCGAATCCGGGAAAGGGCACCTGTCGGTCGGGCCGTACTTCGCGCCGCGGCCGGCCGCCTTCGCCTCGTCTTTCGAGGCCTCCGCCTATGCCTCCGTGCAGGTGATGGCCGACGTGCTCTCCAGCAATCCCGAAGCCGGTCCGGCGGAATTTTCCAGAGCCTTCGCAGAACGCCGCTTCTCCACCCGGCTCGGGCCGATAGCCATCGACGCCCATTCCCAGCACGCGACGCTGCCGGTGATCATCGGGCGCATCGCGGATGGCTTCTTCGAGGTCGTCAGCCGCGAGGACGAAGTCGCGCCAGACCCGTATCTGTCGCGCTACGACCCGGCAAAAACATTCGGCCGCCCGCGCCTGAGGGTGGTGTCGTGACGAGAACCCCACGCATCCCCAATCTCGGCGGCGCCAGGGCCTTCATCCTGCACCGTCCGCACCCGACGGTGCAGGCGATCACCAGGCAATTGTCGGCCATCGGCCTGATCACGCTGGACTGCTGGCCGGAACTGCCGCCCGAGGCGCTGGCGGCCGATTTCGTCTTCTTCGACGCCGATCTCGGCTTCGACGAGCAATTCCCGTGGAAGCCGGGCGAAGCGCCGATGCCGTTGGTGGCGCTGATCGGCTCCGAGGCGCCCGGCCGCATCGAATGGGCATTGTCGCACAAGGCCGACGCCCAACTCTTGAAGCCGGTCGGCAATGCCGGCGTCTACAGCGCACTGCTGATCGCAAGGCAAAGTTTCGAGGCGCGAAAACACCTGGCCAGCGAAATCGCCTCGCTTCGCCAGCGCGTCGCCGAGCGCCAGACCATCGTGCGCGCGGTGACGGCACTGGCGAAAGGCGCCGATGACGGCCGCGCCTATGCGCAGCTTCGCTCGCTGGCGATGAGCTGGCAGATCAGCGTCGAGGATGCCGCGCGGCGGATCGTGGCCATGACAAGTGAAGAAGCAACGGGGGAAGAAGGCGGCGATGACCAGTCCCATCGCGCCTGATCTCACCGCGCCAGGGCGCATGCCGGTCAAGCCGCGCGCCGGCGTCTGGCGCCGGCTGGTCAGGCGCCGTCTGGCACTGCTTGGGCTGGTGATCGTCGCCATTGTCGTTGCCGGCGCCGTGCTGGCGCCATGGCTGACAGGCTACGATCCCAACGAGCAGATGTTCGACGGCCTGACCATCGAGGGCTCGCCCTTGCCGCCGGATGCAAAATTCTGGCTGGGCACCGACCTGCTCGGCCGCGACCTGTTGACCCGCATCCTCTACGGAGCCCGCACCTCGCTGATCATCGGCATCGTCGCCAATGGCGTGGCGCTGTTCATCGGCACGCTGGTCGGTGTTACCGCGGGTTATTTCCGCGGCTGGATCGGCAGCGCGCTGATGCGTTTCACCGATTTGATGATGGCGTTTCCGGCACTGCTGCTCGCCATTTGCCTGGCTGCGGTGTTCGAGCCGAGCCTGTGGATCGTCGCTATGGTCATCGCCCTGGTCAACTGGGTGCAGACCGCCCGCGTTATCTACACCGAGACCTCTTCGCTCGCCGAACGCGAGTTCATCGACGCCGAGCGCACCATCGGGGCGAGCGCACCGCGCATCCTGTTTCGCCACATCCTGCCGCATCTCCTGCCGACCATCATCGTCTGGGGCACGCTCGGCATTTCGACCACGGTGCTGTTGGAGGCGACGCTCTCCTTCCTCGGCATCGGCGTGCAGCCGCCGACCGCGTCCTGGGGCAACATCATCTTCGAGAACCAGACCTACTTCCAGGCAGCACCCTGGCTGGTGTTCTTTCCCGGCGCGGCGATCCTGGCGCTGGCGCTGGCCTTCAACCTGATCGGCGACGCGCTGCGCGACATCCTCGATCCGACGCAAAGGGGCCGGGCATGATCACCTATCTCGGCCGCCGCCTGATCCAGTCGCTGCTGATCCTGCTCGGCGTCTCGCTGATCACCTTCGCGCTGCTCTATCTCTTGCCGGCCGACCCGGTGCGCCAGATCGCCGGCCGCAGCGCCACGCCGCAGACGGTCGAGAACATCCGCCAGCAGCTCGGCCTCGACCAGCCCTTCATCGTCCAGTACTGGCGCTATCTCACGAAGCTCGTCAGCGGCGATCTCGGCCGCTCCTACATCCAGCGCTCCGAGGTCACCGAGCTGATCGTCTCGCGGCTGCCGGCCAGCCTGTTGCTGATGGTCGGCGCCATCCTGTGCGAGCTGCTGCTCGGCCTGAGCATGGGCCTGATCGCCGCCGTCAAGCGCGGCACCGCCACCGACCAGACGCTGATGGTCGCCTCCTTCGTCGGCGTCTCGGCGCCGCAATTCGTCGTCGGCCTGCTGCTGCTCTACGTCTTTGCCGTGCGGCTGAGCTGGTTTCCGATCGGCGGCTACGGCACCTGGCGCCATCTCGTGTTGCCGTCGCTGACCATGGGCATACTCGGCGCCGGCTGGTACGCCCGCATGATGCGCTCGTCGATGATCGACGTTCTGCGCCAGGATTATGTCCGCACCGCCCGCGCCAAGGGCCTGGCGCGGCGAGCCATCCTGTTCCGCCATGCACTGCCCAACGCCATCCTGCCGGTCATCGCCATGATCGGCATCGACATCGGCATCTTCATGGGTGGCATTGTCGTCGTCGAAAGCGTGTTCGGCTGGCCTGGCATTGGCCAGCTGGCGTGGCAGGCCATCCAGCGCGTGGACATCCCGATCATCATGGGCGTCACCCTGGTCTCGGCCTTCGCCATCGTGCTCGGCAATCTGCTGGCCGACGTCATCGCGCCCTTCATCGACCCCCGCATCAAGCTCAGATGAAAATGAAAACCAGACAGAGAAAGGGAACATAAAAATGAAAAAGTTTCTCGCATCCACGGTAGCGGCATCGGCGCTGGCGCTGATGCTCGGCATGACAAGTGTTCGCGCCGAGGACACCGTCGATCCGAACGCCAAACAGGGCGGCGCCATCACCATCACCTACAAGGACGATGTCGCCACGCTCGATCCGGCGATCGGGTATGACTGGCAGAACTGGTCGATGATCAAGAGCCTGTTCGACGGGCTGATGGATTACGAACCTGGCACCACCAATTTGAAGCCCGACCTTGCCGAAAGCTACGAGATCGCGCCCGACGGCAAGACCTTCACCTTCAAGCTGCGCCATGGCGTGAAATTTCACAATGGCCGCGAGATGACCGCCGACGACGTGAAATATTCGCTCGACCGCGTCACCAATCCCAAAACCCAGAGCCCCGGCGCTGGCTTCTTCGGCTCGATCAAGGGCTATGACGATGTCGCCGCAGGCAAGGCCGAGAGCCTCTCGGGCGTCACCGTCGTCGATCCCTATACGGTCAAGCTCGAGCTGACCCGGCCCGACGCCACCTTCCTGCATGTCATGGCCATCAACTTCTCGCATATCGTGCCGAAGGAAGAGGTCGAGAAATACGGCGCCGATTTCGGCAAGCATCCGGTCGGCACCGGCGCTTTCAAGCTCGCCGAATGGACACTCGGCCAGCGCATCGTCTTCGAGCGCAATGCGGACTATTGGCACAAGGGCCTGCCGCATCTGGACAAGATCACCTTCGAGATCGGCCAGGAGCCGATCGTTGCGCTGCTGCGCCTGCAGAAGGGCGAGATCGACGTGCCCGGCGACGGCATTCCGCCGGCAAAATTCCAGGAGGTGATGGCCGATCCGGAGCAGAAGGCACGCGTCGTCGAAGGCGGCCAGCTGCACACCGGCTATGTCACCATGAACACCACCATGGCGCCGTTCGACAATGTGAAGGTGCGTCAGGCGGTCAACATGGCGATCAACAAGGCGCGCATCATCCAGATCATCAACGGCCGCGCTGTGCCGGCCAACCAGCCGCTGCCGCCGTCGATGCCGGGCTACGACAAGGAGTACAAGGGCTATCCCTATGACGTCGCCAAGGCCAAGGCGCTGCTTGCCGAGGCCGGTCATCCCGATGGTTTCGACACGCAATTGTTCGCCATGAACACCGATCCCAACCCGCGCATCGCTCAGGCGATCCAGCAGGATCTGGCGGCGATCGGCATCAAGGCCAGCATCCAGTCGCTGGCTCAGGCAAACGTCATTGCCGCCGGCGGCGACAAGGCCGGCGCACCGATGATCTGGTCCGGCGGCATGGCCTGGATCGCCGACTTCCCGGATCCGTCGAACTTCTACGGCCCGATCCTCGGCTGCGCCGGCGCGGTGCCGGGCGGCTGGAACTGGTCGTGGTATTGCAACAAGGATCTCGATGCCAAGGCGGCCGAGGCCGACTCGGTGGTCGACCCGGCCAAGGCCGGCGAGCGCGACAAGATGTGGAGCGCCATCTACGACAAGGTGATGGAAGACGCGCCCTGGGCGCCGGTCTTCAACGAGCAGCGCTTCACCATGAAATCGGCGCGCATGGGCGGCGCCGACAACCTCTATGTCGACCCGGTCCATATCCCGATCAACTACGACAATGTGTACGTAAAAGATGTGCAATAACTGCGACTACACCATCCACGGGCGCCAACATCATTTCGGCTGGGACAATTCGTTTGTTCCGGCCGAGCGGGTGGCGCCCGGCTCGACCATCGAGTTCCAGTGCCTCGATTCCTCCGGCGGCCAGTTGCAGGCCGACAGCACGGTCGCTGACGTCGCCAGGCTCGACTTCGCCACCGTCAATCCGGTGACCGGGCCGATTTTCGTCGAGGGCGCCGAGCCGGGTGACGCGCTGAAGGTGACGATCGAGATGTTCAAACCGTCCGGCTTCGGCTGGACGGCCAACATTCCCGGTTTCGGGCTGCTCGCCGACGATTTCAAGGAGCCGGCGCTGAACATCTGGAAATACGACGCTGCCTCGCTCGAGCCGGCGCTGTTCGGCAAAAATGCGCGGGTGCCGTTGAAACCCTTCGCCGGCACCATCGGCAACGCGCTGGCGGAAAAGGGCCACCACTCGGTGGTCCCGCCAAGGCGCGTCGGCGGCAATCTCGACATTCGCGATCTCGCCGCCGGCACCACGCTGTACCTGCCGGTGGAAGTGGCGGGCGCGCTGTTTTCGGTCGGCGATACCCATGCCGCGCAAGGCGACGGCGAGGTCTGCGGCACGGCGATCGAAAGCCCGATGGACGTCGTGCTCAAGCTCGATCTGGTCAAGGACGCCAGGCTGAAGACGCCGCGCTTCACCACGCCAGGCCCGGTGACGCGCCATCTCGACGCCAAGGGCTATGAGGTGACGACCGGCATCGGCCCGGACCTGATGGCGGGCGCCAGGGAAGCGGTCGCGCAGATGGTCGATCTGCTCGCCGGGAGGTACAAGATCGATCCGGTCGAAGCCTACATGTTGGCCTCGGTGTGCGGCGATCTCCGCATCAGCGAGATCGTCGACATGCCGAACTGGGTGGTGTCGTTCTACTTCCCGCGCTGCGTGTTTGAATGATGTCAAGTCGGCGCTGCACCCCCCTCTGTCCTGCCGGACATCTCCCCCTCAAGGGGGGAGATCAGATGTCACTTCGGCTTTCGCCAATCTCTAATGTTGCAAGGGGGAGCGCCGGCCCACGTGACGGCCAATCTCCCCCCTTGAGGGGGAGATGTCCGGCAGGACAGAGGGGGGCGTGCCGGAATAAACCTCTCAGAACTTTGCCTTTGCAATGACCTCAACCCCCGAACCCATCCTCGACATCGCCAACCTCTGCGTCAGCGTGCGCGGTGAGGATGGCGAGCGTGAGGTCGTCTCCGACCTGTCGCTGACTTTGGCGCGCGGCGAGACGCTCTGCATTGCCGGTGAATCCGGCTCCGGCAAATCGATGACCGCACTGGCCATCATGCAATTGCTGCCGCAGCCGTCGGCACGCATATCGTCTGGGAAAATCCATCTGGGCGATACAGATCTGACGACTCTCGACGAGCGCGGGATGCGGCGCATTCGCGGCGACCGCATCGCCATGATCTTCCAGGAGCCGATGACCTCGCTCAACCCGGTGCTGTCGATCGGCCGGCAGCTCACCGAATCCATCGAGGCACACACCAGCCTGTCGCAGGGCGAAGCTCGTCAGCGCGCCATCGAGGCGTTGAAGGCGGTGCGCATTTCGGAAGCCGAAAGCCGGCTAAAGCAGTTTCCGCACGAACTGTCCGGCGGCATGCGCCAGAGGGTGATGATCGCCATGGCGCTGGCGCTCGAGCCGGACGTGCTGATCGCCGACGAGCCGACGACGGCCCTCGACGTCACCGTGCAGGGCGAGGTGCTGGAGCTGCTGCGCGACCTGCAGCGCCAGCACGGCACCAGTGTCATCCTGATCACCCACGATATGGGCGTCGTCGCCGAAATGGCCGACCGCGTCATCATCATGCGGCATGGCCGCATGGTCGAAGAGGGAAAAACCGCTGACATTTTTGCCACGCCGCAAGCCGACTACACGCGCGAACTGCTTGCCGCAGTGCCGCGCATCGGCAGCGGTGTCGGCCGCCAGGAATCCAGGGATGTCGAGGCGGCGGCGCCGGCCAATGTCGCCGAGGTCAAGGACCTGCATGTCCGCTTCGACCTGCATGGCGGCTTCTTCGGCCGGGTCACCCGTCGCGTCCACGCCGTCGAAGGCGTCAGCTTTTCGATCGCGCCCAACGAGACGCTGGCGCTGGTCGGCGAATCCGGTTGCGGCAAGTCGACCACCGCCAAGGCGCTGGCCGGACTGGTGCCCTACAGCGGCGACATCGCGGTTGGCGGGCGCAATCTGTCCGGCCTTGGCCGCGACGAGCGTAAGGCGGTGCGCCGCGACGTGCAGATGATTTTTCAGGATCCCTACGCCTCGCTCGACCCGCGCATGCGCGTCGGCGAACTCGTCGCCGAGCCGCTGCTGATCCATGGCATTGCCTCGAAGCAAGAGCGCAGTGACCGTGTGGCCGCGCTGTTCGAGCGCGTCGGCCTGTCGGCCGATCAGATGGAGCTCTATCCGCATGAATTCTCCGGCGGCCAGCGCCAGCGCGTCTGTATTGCACGCGCTCTTGCGCTGCGGCCGAAGCTGATCATCGCCGACGAAAGCGTCTCGGCGCTCGACGTCTCGGTGCAGGCGCGTGTGCTCGATCTGTTGAAGGAATTGCAACGCGAATTCGGCGTCGCCTATCTCTTCATCTCGCACGACATGGCGGTGGTCGAGAACATCTCCGACCGCGTCGCCGTCATGTATCTCGGCCAGATCGTCGAAATGGGCACGCGCGACCAGGTCTTTTCCAACCCGCGCCACCCCTACACCAGACGCCTCATCGAAGCCGTGCCGGTGCCCGATCCAGCCAAGCGAAGAAGCCGCTTCGCCCGCCTGGACCAGGAGATCCCGAGCGCCACCCGCAGGATCGGCGAGGCGCCGTTGAAACTGGCGCTGAGGGATTTCGGCAACGGCCACCTCGTCGCCGCCGAGGGCTGAGCCGGCACTGCCGCCGGCGGTTCACGTGTTTGTGTCTCTATCTCGCGCTCAAGGCTCGCGTTCCGCCGCCAAACCGTATCGCTTCGAGCACGAAATCCCTAACGGCCTCTTGCCCTCTGTCCCTATCTTCCTCATGTTCAATACCATTGCGATGATCGATCGTAGGAGGGTCGGTCGGATTCATCGCTATGGGAGGAAGTCAACCATGAAGGTAAGCCTTTTCGTTTCCGCGGCACTTCTCGCCGTATCCGCGATCCCCGCCTCGGCCGCTGAAATTTCCGACGGCAAGGTCAAGATCGGCATCCTCAACGACCAATCGGGCGTCTACGCCGATTTCGGCGGGAAGTGGTCGGTCGAGGCGGCCAAGATGGCGGTCGAGGATTTCGGCGGCAAGGTGCAGGGAGCGCCGATAGAAATCATCAGCGCCGACCACCAGAACAAACCGGATATCGCCTCCAACATCGCGCGGCAGTGGTATGACACCGAGCAGGTCGATGCCATCATGGAACTGACGACCTCTTCGGTGGCGCTCGCCGTCCAGGGGATTTCCAAGGAAAAGAAGAAGATCGACATCGTCACCGGCGCGGCGACCACGGAGCTGACCGGCAAACAATGCTCGCCCTATGGCTTCCACTGGGCCTATGACACTCATTCGCAAGCGGTTGGGACAGGCGGCTCTCTCGTGCAGCAGGGCGGCGACAGCTGGTTCTTCGTCACCGTCGACTATGCATTCGGCTATTCGCTGAAGGATCAGACCACCAAGTTCGTCGAGAGCCATGGCGGCAAGGTGCTGGGCGAGGTGCGTTATCCCCTGGGATCGACCGATTATTCGTCCTTCCTGCTGCAGGCGCAATCGTCGGGCGCCAAGGTCATCGGCCTGGCCAATGCCGGCCTCGATACCTCCAACTCCATCAAGCAGGCGGCCGAATTCGGCATCGTGCAGGGCGGTCAGCGTCTTGCCGCACTCCTTTTCACGCTGGCCGAGGTGCATGGGCTTGGCCTTCAAGCGGCGCAGGGCGTTGTGCTGACCGAAGGCTATTATTGGGATCGCGACGACAAGAGCCGCGAATTCGGGCAGCGCTTTTTCAAGCGCACCAACCGCATGCCGAACATGATCCAAGCCTCGACCTATTCGGCGGTGACGCAGTACCTGAAAGCGATCGACAAGGCCGGCACGGACGAGACCGAAGCCGTCGCCAAGCAACTGCATTCGATGCCTGTGGACGACGCCGCGATAACCAACGGCAAAGTGCAGGCGGACGGCAACATGGTCCACGACATGTACCTCTATCAGGTCAAGTCGCCAGCCGAGAGCACCAAGGAGTGGGACTACTACAAATATCTCGCCACCATTCCTGGCAACGAGGCCTTCCTGAGCGAAAAGGAAAGCGGCTGTCCGACGGCCGGCCAGTGATCGGCGCGGCCGATGGCGCCGACTGACCTGAGCGCAAACGAGCCGCCTGTGGTGCTTTCCGCCCGCGGGTTGCGGCGTGACTTTGCCGGCTTCATCGCCGTGAAAAACGTCGATCTGGATGTTCGCCATGGCAACATCCATGCCCTGATCGGACCCAACGGCGCCGGCAAGACGACTGTCTTCAATCTGCTCACCAAGTTCCTGGCGCCGACCAGCGGCAGGATCGAGCTGCTTGGCCATGACATCACCCGCACGTCGCCGGCCAGGGTCGCGCGGATGGGCCTGGTGCGCTCGTTCCAGATATCGGCGATTTTTCCGCACCTCAGCGTGCTCGACAATGTCCGCGTCGCCCTGCAGCGGCCGGGCGGGCTCAGCGTTCAGTTCTGGCGCTCGCTGGCGGCGCTCGACCGGCTGACGCCGCGTGCCGAGGAATTGCTGCGCTCGGTCGGTCTCGACGATGCCAGGAACAGGCTCGCCGGCGACCTTTCCTATGGCAGGAAACGCGTGCTCGAGATCGCCACGACCCTGGCGCTCGATCCGAAAGTGCTGCTGCTGGACGAGCCGATGGCCGGCATGGGGCACGAGGACGTGGCCACGGTTTCCGACCTGATCCGTTCGGTGGCCAAGGATCGCGCCGTGCTGATGGTCGAGCACAATCTGACTGTCGTGGCCGACCTTTGCGACTGGATAACGGTCATGCAGCGCGGCGAGGTGCTGGCCGCCGGCGACTACGCCACGGTCAGCCGCGACGAGCGCGTGAAGATCGCCTATATGGGCACCGCCGATGACTAGTACCGCACCTCTGCTTGCCGTCAGCGGCCTCAACGCCTGGTATGGCGAGGGCCATGCGCTGCACGGCGTCGATCTGGAAGTGTTTTCCGGCGAGACGGTCACACTGCTCGGCCGCAATGGCGTCGGCAAGACGACGACGCTGCGCGCCATCATGGGGCTGATCCGCAAGCGAACCGGCGGGATCGCCTTCGACGGCCAGGATCTGATGCGGCTGCCGCTGCACCGCACCGCGCATCAGGGCATCGGCTTCGTGCCGGAGGAGCGCGGTATTTTCGCCACGCTGACCGTCGACGAGAACCTGGTTCTGCCGCCGGTCGTGGCCGAGGGCGGCATGAGCGTCGAGGAGATATTCGATCTGTTCCCCAATCTGAAGGAGCGGCGCAACAGTCCCGGCACCAGGCTGTCGGGCGGCGAACAGCAGATGCTGGCGATCGCGCGCATGTTGAGAACGGGTGTGAAAATGCTGCTTCTCGACGAGCCGACGGAGGGGCTCGCTCCCGTCATCGTGCAGCGCATCGGCGCGTTGCTGGCGACGTTGAAAAAGCGCGGCATGACGATCCTGCTGGTCGAGCAGAACTTCCGCTTCGCCAGCCGTGTCGCCGATCGTTTCTATCTGATGGAGCACGGCAAGGTGGTGGCAGGGTTCCCGGTCGGCGAGTTGCCGGACCGCATGACGCAGCTCCACGAAGTCCTGGGTGTATGATGGCGCCATGACGATGATCTTCGGCATCCCCGTTCAGGCCTTCCTCGGCCAGTTGCTGGTCGGCCTGATCAACGGCTCGTTCTACGCCATGCTGAGCCTGGGCCTGGCCGTCATATTCGGCTTGCTGCGCGTCATCAATTTCGCCCATGGCGCCCAGTATATGCTCGGCGCCTTCGTCGGCTATCTGCTGCTCACCTATCTCGGCATCGGCTACTGGCCGGCGCTGATCCTTGCGCCGCTGATCGTCGGTGTCTTCGGCATCGTGGTCGAGCGCCTGGCGCTGTCGCGGCTGTACGATCTCGACCCGCTCTACGGGCTGCTCTTCACCTTCGGCCTCGCGCTCGTGCTCGAAGGCATCTTCCGCTACTATTACGGCGTCTCGGGAAACCCCTACGCGGTGCCGCCACTGCTTTCGGGAGGCACCAATCTCGGCTTCATGTTCCTGCCCAATTATCGCGGCTGGGTCGTCGTCGCCTCGCTGATCGTCTGCTTCGGAACCTGGGTGCTGATCGAGAAGACCAGGCTCGGTTCCTACCTGCGCGCCGCGACGGAGAATCCCCGCCTCGTCCAGGCTTTCGGCGTCAACGTGCCGTTGCTGCTGACCCTGACCTACGGCCTCGGCTCCGCGCTGGCTGGGCTTGCCGGAATTCTGGCAGCGCCGATCTATCAGGTGAGCCCGCTTATGGGGTCGGATCTCATCATCGTCGTCTTCGCCGTCGTCGTGGTCGGCGGCATGGGATCGATCCTTGGCGCCATCGTCACCGGCTACATGCTCGGCCTTGCCGAAGGCCTGACCAAGGTCTTCTATCCTGAGGCCTCCAACCTCGTGGTCTTCGTCATCATGGCCATCGTGCTTCTGGTCCGGCCGGCCGGCCTGTTCGGAAGGGACGCCTGACATGTCGGAAGGGACATCTGACATGCCAGAACTGACGCTTCGCGAGACATCGGCCAAAACCTCGGCACGGCTTGAATGGACGCTGGTCGGGCTGGGCATCCTGGCGCTGCTGGTGGCGCCTTTCCTGGTCTATCCGATCTTCCTGATGAAGATGCTGTGCTTTGCGCTGTTTGCCTGTGCGTTCAATCTCCTGCTCGGCTACACCGGGCTGCTGTCGTTCGGCCACGCCACCTTTTTCGGCGCCGCCGCCTACTTCACGGCGCATGCCGTCAAGGTCTGGGGCTGGCCGCCGGAAGCCGGCATTCTGCTCGGCATGGCGGGTGCGGCCTTGCTCGGCCTTGTCATGGGCTTTTTCGCCATTCGCCGGCAAGGCATCTATTTTGCCATGATCACGCTGGCGCTGTCGCAGATGTTCTTCTTCTTCTGCGTGCAGGCGCCGTTCACGCAAGGCGAGGATGGCATCCAAGGTGTGCCGCGCGGCATGCTGCTAGGCGTCCTCGACCTGAACGTCTCGCTGAACATGTATTATTTCGTGCTGGCGGTGTTCCTCGTCGGCGTCTTCGCCATCTGGCGCATCGTCAATTCGCCGTTCGGCATGATCCTGCGCTCGATCCGCGAAAACGAGAATCGCGCCATTTCGCTGGGCTATTCCGTCGCCAACTACAAGCTCGGCGCTTTCGTCATGTCGGCGGCGCTGGCCGGGCTGGCCGGATCGCTCAAGGCGATCGTTTTCCAGTTCGCCACGCTCACCGACGTCACCTGGCAGATGTCGGGCGAGGTGATCCTGATGACGCTTCTGGGCGGCATCGGCACCATGGTCGGGCCGATCATCGGCGCCAGCCTTGTCATCGGCCTGGAAAACACGCTTGCCACTTCCGGCTTTCCGGTGACCATCGCCACCGGCCTGATCTTCATGGTGTGCGTGCTCGTCTTCCGGCGCGGCATCGTCGGCGAATTTTACGCGCGGATTTTCGGGCGAGCGGGAAAGGACTGACCAGCTGCAGGTTGGCGGGACGCGGTTTGCGCGTGGTGACGCATGCGTCACCACAATGAGCACCTGTCCGGATTCTTCAGAAAGCTATAGACCTCGATCAAATCGATGCGACTGCTTGCGACCTGGGGCAATTGCGACTCCATCGGAACGGGTGAGCACTGCTTTGGGCAAATCGTGATGCGCGCATTCTTTCGATTGCTCGTCGTTGTAATCATGGCGTCCGGCGTGACCGGTTGCACCAGTATTTCCTACTACGCGCAATCCGTGCAGGGCCATCTGCGGATCATGACAGCGCGCCAGGATGTCGGAAAACTGATCGAGGATCCGTCGACGCCGAAGGCATTGCGCGCGCGAATGGCATCGGCGAGCGCTATACGACAGTTCGCAACGGATGAACTGGCGCTGCCTGACAACAACAGCTACCGCAGCTATGTCGACATTGGTCGGGATTCGGTGACATGGGCTGTCTTCGCCGCGCCGGCATTTTCGCTGACGCCGCGAACATGGTGTTTCCCTGTTTTCGGCTGTGTTCCCTACCGGGGGTATTTCTCCAGGAAGTCCGCGACTGAAACCGCTGTCGAACTTCAGGGACAGGGCATGGACATCTATGTGACGGGCATCACGGCATATTCCACGCTTGGCTGGTCGAGCGACCCGCTGCTCAGCACGATGTTCGGCCAGGATGAAACCTATCTTGCAGCGCTGGTGTTCCATGAACTGGCCCACCAGCGCGTCTACGTGCACGACGATTCCGCATTCAACGAGGCGTTCGCTGTCGCCGTCGAAACAACCGGCGTGAAAAAATGGCTGCGCGCGACTGGCGATGCCGCCGCGTTGCGCCGTTACGAAGCCGCCCGGAAG
>NZ_RZTT01000890.1 GCF_003996995.1 Mesorhizobium sp. M7A.T.Ca.US.000.02.2.1
ATTTCAAACGCAACCCGGATCTTTGGGGTCTTGACGGCTAGGACACGAACGGTTCGAAGCCGTGTCAAAGAACCGCGTTCGACGGTCCCATTGCTCCGAGCCGTTGCGTTCGGCGACATTGCTAGCACGTTCCGTGCGTCAGCGCCCTTACAGAGCCTTTAGCCTTTGGAAAGGGAGATGTGGTTCCTCTCGGAGGCGCAGACGACGCGCAGAGGCGAATCGATGGATATCTTTGGCATCAAGGCACTGTTGATCTGCGCGCTGATCTTCATTCCGTTCGAACATCTGTTTGCCGAGCGGCCGCAGAAGATCTTCCGCAAGGGGTTTGCTGTCGATCTGATCTATCTGCTGTTCAACGGCTTCATCATAAAGCTGGCCATCGTCATGATGGCGGCAGGCGCGCTCGGTGCCGCTGCGCTCCTTGTCCCGCCGGCGATAACGCAGGCCGTCAGCGGCCAGCCCGTCTGGCTGCAGGTTGCCGAAATCATCGTGATTACCGATATCGGCGTCTACTGGACACATCGGGCCTTCCACAAAAT
>NZ_RZTT01000891.1 GCF_003996995.1 Mesorhizobium sp. M7A.T.Ca.US.000.02.2.1
GTTCTTGAGATAGGCGGAATTATTTTTCTTACGAAATTCCGGACGAAAACCCGCTACACACTTTTCCTGGAATTTCTATTCAGCCGGCTCCACATTGGTGTAGGCGGCTTCCTCCAACTCGCGCTTCAGTCGGGCTTCCTCGTGGGTCTTCGGCGTGACGAAGCGGCCAAGCAGGAGATAGGCGACCGGCGTCAGGAACAGCGTCGAGACCGTGGCCAGCCCCAGGCCGCCGACGATGACCCAGCCGAGCGCGACGCGCGCCTCGGCACCGGCGCCGCTCGCCAGCACCAGCGGCAGGCCGCCGAGCACGGTGCAGATCATCGTCATCATCACCGGCCGCACGCGGATGACCGAGGCCTGTTCGATCGCCTCGCGCACGCCAAGCCCGCGGTCGCGCAACTGGTTGGCGAATTCGACGATCAGGATGCCGTTCTTGGCCATGACGCCGACCAAAAGCACCAGGCCGATCTGGCTGTAGGCGTTGAGACTGGTGCCCGAGAGGAGAAGCGCGAAAATTGCACAGGCCAGCCC
>NZ_RZTT01000892.1 GCF_003996995.1 Mesorhizobium sp. M7A.T.Ca.US.000.02.2.1
GTCATAATCCTTTCCTGGTTATCGGCAGTTGAGGGTCAAAGCCTCGGCTTGGGATCGGAATCACTCCATCCCAAGGCCGGCGTCATCACCTGGCGTAGCTTGGCGCGTGCCTCGCGCTTTCCGGCCACGGTCATTGGTCATTCCTCGGGAAGTTGGAAGGTGCGCCAGCTCTGGCGCGGGGGTTGAAGGCTTGCTCTTGGAGCAGAGCTGCAAGCGTAGAAGTTTCAACCCCAACGCAGTTCTTGGTCCCCGACACACACATCTCATCACTCCGGGGGCGAAGCAGTATTTCGACGGACTGCCCGGGAAGTACCTTGAACCGTCCCCGCACCTTGATGCATTGATCGTCAATGCAAAGATGTGTGCGCGCGGGGAGCGTCTTTAGCTGGGGCCACGAAAATGCGGGCTCAGTGTGTTCCACAGTCTTGACGATACCCAGGGGAACCCGAGTCGGAGGCTCATAGGCCATCAAATAAATGAGCCCTATGGAGGCGGCCAAAGTGCCGATCGAAATGCCGATGCCAGCCAC
>NZ_RZTT01000893.1 GCF_003996995.1 Mesorhizobium sp. M7A.T.Ca.US.000.02.2.1
GCGCAGCGGCCCATCGGCCGCCCTACCGGGCGGCCTTCGCGATTTTTCGCAGTCCGTGGCCGTCCGTTCCGTGGCGGGTGGCCTCGGCCACCTGCGGCAGCAGGAAGGCCATCACGTCGCGGGGCTTCTTGGCCGTGTCTGCTGCAAAACCGCTGCGCAATCCCACCTCCTTCAACATCGGGCCGGGGACGGCCTGCAGGACGCTGTAGGCGGCGCTCAGGCTCCCGCTGCGGGTAGCAGCGGCCAGCTGCTCGGCGAGGGCTTGGGGATCGTTCTGGACGGTCATGGCTGCGGCTCCTGGACTTCGGTTGAAAGGGTGGCCGGTTGCCCGGCCACCCTCGGCTGTTAGGCGGCGGCCTGTGTCGCCTCGGCTGCGGCCTTGGCCGGAGCCTTCGCCTTCGGCGCGACCTTAGTGGGCTTGCCCTTCGCTTCCGCCTTCGCCTTCGGTTCTGCCTTGGCCTTCGGCTCGGCCTTCTTCGCCTTCTGCTTCGGGGAGCGGATGCCCTTCGGCACCCAGCCGGTACCGGCA
>NZ_RZTT01000894.1 GCF_003996995.1 Mesorhizobium sp. M7A.T.Ca.US.000.02.2.1
GGGCGTGCCGTCAAGCTCGATCATGGTCTGGTCGATATGGATCTGGTTTTCGGCTTCCATGCCGCCGATGGCCTCGAACAGCTCGCCGTTCACCGCTTCGACGGCCCTGAGCACGCCCTTGCCGAGATAGCGGGCGCCGCCGTCGCGCAGTTCGACGGCCTCGTGGGCGCCGGTCGAAGCACCCGACGGCACCGCCGCGCGGCCCATCGAGCCGTCTTCGAGAATGACATCGACCTCGACGGTCGGATTTCCACGGCTGTCCAGGATTTCACGCCCGACAATGTCGATGATGGCGGTCATTTGCGATGTCCTCGATTGATCTGAAGAATGCCGCACGTCTTAGCCAAAGTGCTGCAAAAGGCAATCGGCCGGCCGGCAATTATTGCCGCGGCATCAGCCTCTGAACGATTCACGAAGCGCAAATCGCTGTCATCATAAGTCATGCACGGTCGGCTGACTTCCGGTTAAGGTGCAGCGCGCGGGGCGAAACAGGAGGAGTTTCGCCATGTCCCAGTTGAGTGGTATCG
>NZ_RZTT01000895.1 GCF_003996995.1 Mesorhizobium sp. M7A.T.Ca.US.000.02.2.1
CTGCTGCGCAGCCCCACTTCCATGGGAGATCCGGAGAATTGCGGGTCGCGCTGCAGGTCGCTGTGCAGCCGCGTGCCCACCTCCTGCAGTCCATCGCGCGCCCTGACGAAATCCGCCGTCAGCTGTTCACGCGCCTGTTCTCGGCCCAGGCGAAGCGACTCCCAGCGAGAGTCGGCTGCTGTACCGGCCAAATGGTCCGGCGTGCCGTCCCGATCGAGGTCATTTCGCAGGCGCGCAGCAGCTGCCAGTTGCGCGCCGTTCGGTTCCTCACCCTGTACGGTAATACCCTTGTCATCCACCATGATTGCTCCGTTATGCGGTTATGCCGCGCGGTCCAAAAGTGCGGCCCCAATGGCCGCGATCTGCTCATCCGAGAGCGGTCCACTCGGAATCTCCACGTCCGAGAAATTCATGTCGAAGTCGTCCGCCCCGAGATTCTGCAGGTTTTCCATGTCCTCTGCTGTGACTGGGCGCGAAGGAGCGTCGTCCAGCTGGGCGAGGGCCAGTTTCGCGGCGTCCTGTAG
>NZ_RZTT01000896.1 GCF_003996995.1 Mesorhizobium sp. M7A.T.Ca.US.000.02.2.1
TAGAGCAGCCAGGTCAAGGGCAGCGACATCGCCACCATGATGAAGGCGTAAGGTGCCGCGGAGGCATAATCAATCTCGCCGCTGTAGGACCAGAACGCCATCGCCAGCGTGCGGGTGCCGTTCGGCGCCAGCATCTGGGTGGCAGTCAGTTCGTTCATGATGCCGAGCGCCACCAGCGCCATGCCGGCCGCGGCACCCGGCGCCGACAGGCGGATCGTCGTCGACCACAGCGCCTGCAGCGGCGGGCGGCCGAGGCTGGAAGCGGCGCGTTCGAGCTCGACCGGTGCCTGCGCGATCGACGCCCGCAGGCTGACCAGCGCGCGTGGCAGGAACATCAGCGCATAGGCCACCAGGATGGTGAACAGGGTCTGGTAGAGCGGCAGCGCAATGCGCACCGTGATGGTGACCAGCGCCAGCGCAATGACAACCCCCGGCAACGAGCCGACGATGTAGTTGCAGCCCTCCAGCAGGCGCTGCAATGGCCCGGGGGCGCGGATCGAGATCCAGGCCATCGGCATGGCGG
>NZ_RZTT01000897.1 GCF_003996995.1 Mesorhizobium sp. M7A.T.Ca.US.000.02.2.1
GTCCTGCGCCGGCCGGCGACCGACGGCTTCACGCATGGCGCTTTCGGCTACCTGCCGCAGCATACCGTCGGGATCGGACACATCGAACAGATACGCGCTCGGGTCAGAGACCTGATAGGCGACCGAGAACTGGACGTTGACGATGTTCTGGTCGCCGGTAAGCATCAGCCCGGACGTGTTGCCACTTGTCGCGCCGCCGCCGCCGATATCGACGAGCTGCTCGGAAATCTTGGCCGTCTCGACGGTTTCGAGCGGCCACCAATGGAAATGCAGGCCAGGCTGCGACAGTTCGGTCTTCGGCTTGCCGAAGCGCAATTCGACCGCGACCTCGTCGGGCTGCACGGTATAAACCGCCTTGAACGCCCACAGCACCACAAGTGCAGCCGCGATCAGCGCGAAGATAGCCGGGCTCGCGCCGCCGCCACCCGGAAGAGCGCGCCGCAGCCGGTCCTGGCCGCGGCGGATGATGTCTTCGAGATCGGGAGGCGAGCCCTGTGGCCCGCTGGGTCCCTTTGGAC
>NZ_RZTT01000898.1 GCF_003996995.1 Mesorhizobium sp. M7A.T.Ca.US.000.02.2.1
CAGGGCAGCCTGGCCACCGGCACGATCGGCGTCCTGGCTGGCGGTCTCGACCTGCCTTACCCGCCTGAAAATGCCCGCCTGTGCGAGGAAATCGCCGAGCGCGGCGCCATCATTTCAGAGATGCCTTTCGGCTGGCAGCCGCGCGCCCAGGATTTTCCGCGCCGCAACCGCCTTGTCGCGGGTGCGGTCCTTGGGCTGGTGGTGGTCGAGGCAGCGCAACGCTCGGGCTCCCTGATCAGCGCCAGGCTTGCCGGCGAAATGGGCCGACTGGTCTTCGCCGTACCGGGCTCACCGCTCGATCCACGCGCCGCCGGTACCAACGGCCTACTCAAGGATGGCGCCACCCTAGTCACCGAGGCATCGGATATTTCCAGGGCAATCGCCCCGCTGACCGGCATGCGAGCGCCCGACGTGCCGCCGTTCGAAGAGCCGCCCGACTTCTCGGCCACACCACCGCCCGGCGAAAGCGACCGCGCCCGCGTCGTCGAGGCGCTCGGCCCGACGCCAGTGGCGG
>NZ_RZTT01000899.1 GCF_003996995.1 Mesorhizobium sp. M7A.T.Ca.US.000.02.2.1
GGACATCTTCCGCGACGATCGCCAGGGCATTGCCGCCTCGGTGCGTGAAATCATCCAGACGACGCTGGACGGCTACAAGGCCGGTCTCAACGTCAACGCCGTTTCGATCGAGGATGCGGCACCGCCACGCGAAGTGGCCGATGCGTTCGACGAAGTGCAGCGCGCCGAGCAGGACGAGGACAAGTTCGTCGAGCAGGCCAACCAGTACTCCAACCAGAAGCTCGGCCAGGCGCGCGGCGAGGCCGCACAGATCCGCGAAGACGCGGCCGCCTACAAGAACCGGGTCGTGCAGGAAGCCGAGGGTGAGGCGCAGCGCTTCATCTCGGTCTATGACGAATATGCCAAGGCGCCCGATGTAACGCGCAAGCGCCTCTACCTGGAAACCATGGAGAAGGTTCTGAAGGATTCGAGCAAGGTCATCGTCGAGCAGGGCAACGGTCAAGGGGTCGTTCCCTATCTGCCGCTGCCGGCACTGCAACCGAAAGCGCCGGCGCCCGCTGCGCCCAGTGGCGT
>NZ_RZTT01000089.1 GCF_003996995.1 Mesorhizobium sp. M7A.T.Ca.US.000.02.2.1
GCAACAGAGGTGCGAGCCTCGGCAGCCAGCGATGCTCCTTTTCCACCTGCAGGGAATAGGCCGCGGCGCTTGGCAGCCGCACGGTCATCTCGTCGCCGAGATGAAAGGTTCTGTTGTCCCAGCCGCCAAACTCGACGGGCCTGACCGCAAGCTTCTTCCAACGGGGAAACTGCGTGGCGATCAATCGGCTGACAAGCGCTATGTCGATGTTCGGCTTGCTGACCATCGAGCCTAGCGCGGAAACTCGAGCCCCATCTCGCGATAGCGCTCAGGGTCATCGCCCCAGTTCTCGCGCACCTTGACGAAAAGGAACAGGTGCACCTTCTGTTCGAGGATGCCTGCTATCTCCATGCGTGCCGCCTGGCCGATGGCGCGGATTGTCTCGCCCTTGTGGCCAAGAACGATCTTCTTCTGGCTGTCGCGCTCGACATAGATGGTCTGGTCGATGCGCACCGAGCCATCCGGCTTCTCTTCCCATTTCTCGGTCTCGATATGCGAGGAATAGGGCAGTTCCTGATGCAGCCTTAGATACAGCTTCTCGCGCGTGATCTCGGCCGCGAGCTGGCGCATCGGCAGGTCCGAGATCTGGTCTTCCGGATAGTACCAGGGGCCGACCGGTAGAGCCTCGGCCAGATAATCGAGCACGTCCTTGCAGCCGGAACCGGTCAGCGCCGACACCATGAAGGTGCGCTTGAACGGCACCCTTTCGTTCGCTGCCGCCGACAGAGCGAGCAGCGCTTCGTGCTTGACGCGGTCGACCTTGTTGAGGATCAGCACCATTGGCTGGCGCACATCCTTCAGCCGTTCGAGGATGGCGTCGGCGTCGCCCCTGATGCCGCGTTCGGCATCGATCAAAAGCAGCACGATGTCGGCGTCCTTGGCCCCGCCCCAGGCGGTGGTCACCATCGCCGTGTCGAGCCTCCGCTTCGGCTTGAAGATGCCGGGCGTGTCGACAAAAACGATCTGCGCATTGTCATGCGTGGCGATGCCGCGCACGATGGCGCGGGTTGTCTGCACCTTGTGGGTGACGATCGACACCTTGGCGCCCACCAATTGGTTGACCAGCGTCGACTTGCCCGCATTGGGCGCGCCGATCAGCGCGACAAAACCGGAATGCGTGGCGGCGGCTGCGGTCGCCGGCTCTTCGGTAGCGGTCATGCCGCACTCCCTTCACTGGAGGGTCGCGCGCCCTCCGATTTTTGGGCCGATGTGGTGGCCCAGACGCCTTCGCGCACAAGAAATGCCGAAGCCGCCGCTTCTTCGGCAACCCTGCGGGAGCCGCCAGTACCGCTTATCGGCGCAAAGCCGCGGACCTGCAAGGACACGGTGAAGACGGGCTGGTGGTCCGGGCCTTCGCGTTTTTCGATCACGTATTCGGGTCTGATATCGCTGGTCTTGGCAATCCATTCCTGCAGATCGGATTTCGGATTGAGCGGCTTTGTGATCACCGTATGCGAGCGCGGTTCCCAGTAGCGCAGGACAAACCGCCGCGCGGCCTCGATGCCACCGTCAACGTAAACCGCCGCGATCAGGGCTTCGACCGCATCCGCCAGATAGTTTCCGCCCGAGCCACGCGACCGCATCTTCAAGGCAGAATCGGCGCGGACCAGATCTTCCAGCTGCATTTCGATGCCGATCTCGGAGCATGTCCGCGCATCGACCAGCGCATTGAAACGCGGCGCGATTTCACCTTCCGGCGCATCGGGAAATTTTTCGAAAAGCATATCGGCGACGACAAGCCCGAGCACGCGGTCGCCAAGAAATTCAAGACGCTGGTTGTTGGTGGCGGCCTTGACCGCACTGGAATGCGTCAAGGCGGTCTCGAGCAAGCGGATATCCTTGAAGACGTGGCCGGTCTTGGCTTTTACCAAACCGGCCAGTGTTTCGCCTGTCGGGCGCTTCAAAGCCATCAATTGACGAAGTGGAACAGGCGCGAAGCGCGCATCAGCGACGGCCATTTCCAGATTTCGAGAGGGCTCGCCTTGCCGGCGATCGAGAAGAAGACAAGATTGGCGCGGCCAACCAGATTTTCCGCGGGAACGTAGCCGACGGTGAAACGGCTGTCGGCGGAATTGTCCCGGTTGTCGCCCATCATGAAATAATGGCCGGCCGGCACGTCGAATTCGCGGGTGTTGTCGCCGATCGAGTTCGAATTCAGGTCGAGCGTGTCGTAGCTGACGCCGTTGGGCAAGGTCTCACGATAGACGTCGATCGGGCGCGATTCCTCGGTGATGTCGGGATTGTCGATCTGGCCGGTTTTCACGCGAGGCACGCCGACGCCATTGATGAACAGCTGGCCGTCCTTGACCTGGATCTTGTCGCCCGGCAGACCGACAACGCGCTTGATGTAGTCGACGGACGGATCAGGCGGGAACTTGAATACCGCCACGTCGCCGCGCTTCGGCTCGGCGCCCCAGATGCGGCCCGAAAAGATGTCGGGGCCGAAAGGCAGCGAGTACCGCGAATAGCCATAGGACCATTTGGTGACGAACAGATAGTCGCCTTCAAGAAGCGTCGGCCGCATTGATCCCGACGGGATCGAAAAAGGCTGGAACAGCAGCGTGCGGATGACCAGGGCGAGCAAAAGCGCCTGGACGATGACGCTGACGGTCTCGCCAAGCCCGCCGGATTTCTTCTCGGATTTTTCAGCCACGCTCATGTCGTCCTCGATTGTGCGTTGGATGGTATAGAGTCTCGGCGCGCGCTGGGCAACGTCAATGCCGGTCGTCAGAGGCAATCAATGTGGCGCTTCTTCGACGGGCAGCGCCTCGATGATCACAAAGGCTTGAGCGAGCGGGAAATCATCCGTGATGGTGAGGTGGATTGCCGCCCGATGGCCCTTTGGCAGGATCTTGTCCAGCCTGGCCTGCGCTCCTCCCGTCAGAGCCATGGTCGGCGCGCCACTGGGCAGGTTGACGACACCCATGTCGCGCCAGAACACGCCCTGCGCCATACCGGTGCCCAGCGCCTTGGCGCAGGCCTCCTTGGCGGCGAAGCGTTTGGCATAAGAGGCCGCGCGGGCGCGTCGATTGTCGGAACGCGCCTGTTCGATCTCGGTGTAGATTCTCTGAATGAAGCGCTGACCGTGACGCTCCAGCGATTTCTCGATGCGTCTGATGTCGATAAGGTCGCTGCCGATGCCGATGATCATCGCGCGGTGGAACCGATGCTTGCGCCGGGATGGGACGATTGCGCATGCCGGCTTGCGCGCTCGGCCAGACGTTTGCGCCGCTGTTCGCGGAAAGCGTTCATGCCCCAGCGCGTGAGGGCGTAGAACAGCAGCCCGAAGGCGAGCCCGAGCGGAACCGCGCCTATCAGCATCGGTTCAAGGACCGGTTTCCACAATTGCGCGAAGGAGAGGTTGTGCAACATCTCGCCCAGATGTGCCGGCGGCCCATGCGTCGGCAAGCGGTCATGCAGGATGAGCTTGCCCGTTTCCCACGACGCCCCCCATAGCAACGGGAAGGTCAGGGGGTTGCCGAAAAAAACCGCGCCGAGAGCGGCCGCCACCAGATTGCCGGCGATCACCCAGCACAGGAGGGCAGCGATGATGAAATGGAAACCGACGGGAAAGAATGAAGCGAAGACCCCCGCTGCAACGCCGGCCGCCACCGCATGCGGTGTGGCCTTCAGCCGCAGGATGCGCTTGGAAAAATACTGAAGCGAGCGCGAAAATGAGCGGCGCGGCCAAAGGTAGGTACGCACCCGCTCATAAAGGCCATCAGGCTTGCGGCGTCGAAAAAGCACTCTGTTCCCGTTCCACGGCTCCCGCAACGGCACCTTAGCCGGGCGTGGTAGCCACATCTTGCGCTTGACGATCACCCAATGGCAATCGCAAGCATGATATAACGACGCGCTGACAGAAGAACAACCAAGCACCGTCTGTCCGATGCGCACTCGTCGCCGCCCCTCGGGGTGGTTCATGCTTCGAACATTGGACAATCGCGGCGAATTTAAGGAAAACTGGCAGTCGCTTTTTCGAAGAGCACCAGCGCTACGGCAGGTATTCGCTGACCTCGACCAGATTGCCGTCCGGGTCGCGGAAATAGACCGACATCATCGGACCGCGGGCCCCGATACGTTCAACCGGACCGAGTTCCACCGCCACACCATTGGCCGCGAGCCGGGCACGGACCTCATCCAGTGGCCCGTCCGTGACCAGGCAGAAATCGCTCGAGCCCGGAGCCGGCGACTTCGCCTTCGGCTCGAAAGTGCGGCCGACCTCATGCACATTGATCTTATGGATACCGAAAGCCAGCGCCGTCGGCCGATCCGCCGCGTCGATGCGCTCAAAACCCAGCACGCGCTGGTAAAACTCACAGGTCACTTCCAGCGAAGCGACCGTCAGCACGAAATGATCGATGCCGGTGATCATTTCCAATTTGTCTTCACGCATGTCGCTTTCCCCAAAACCGCCGCACACTGTTGGGCGAAAAAAATGCCCCGTCAGATGTTGCGGCTGCCGGGCTTGATCGCCGGGATGGCGGCAAGCTCCGGCGGCAGCCGGTCGGCCGGATAGGCCGGGACCTCATACTCGGCCAGCGCGATGAGCGGCACACCGACATCGGTCTTGCCAGCCGAACGGTCGATGATGCAGGCCGCGGCCACTACCTCGGCGCCAAGATCGCGCAGGCACTCGATGGTCTCTCGGATCGACAGGCCAGTGGTGACGATGTCCTCGACGATGACGACACGCGAACCCCTGGCGATCTCGAAGCGGCGCAAGCGGAACTCGCCGCCTTCCCGCTCGACCCAGATCGCCGGTACGCGGAGATGGCGCGAGGTCTCGTAGGCTGGGATCAGCCCGCCGATCGCCGGGCCTACGACATAGTCGATCTTGCCAGGCACGCCTGCGCGGATTTTCTCCGCCAGCGCCTTGCACAGTAGCTCGGTCTTGTCGGCATGCATGAACACGCGCGCCTTCTGCAGGAAGACCGGACTGCGCAGGCCCGAGGTCAAAATGAAATGCCCTTCCAGAACAGCACCCGCCTCGCGGAAAATGCCCAGCACTTCATCGGTGTTCATGTCTGCCTCTTTTTGATTGACCATGACTTTGTCCGAAACCGGAGCATGATCTAGCCATTGACGCGTCTTGCGTCGCTGACGCTCGAATTGTCCTTGAGCTGCGACAGCAGCCGGTTGAGGTGCTTGAGATCCCAGACTTCGAGATCGATCAGCATTTCGGTGAAGTCGGGCGCAGTGCGCACCATCGACAGCGTATGGATATTGGCGTCGTTCGAGGCAACCACCTGCGCTATATCGGCGAGTGACCCCGGCGCGTTGATGGCGGTGACCGAGACACGCGCCGGAAAGCGTTCCTTGGTGCGCTCGTCGATGTCCCAGCGCACGTCTATCCAGCGCTCGGGCTGGTCGTCGAACGCCTGCAGCGCCGGCGACTGGATCGGATAGATGGTGATGCCGGTGCCCGGCTGGACGATGCCGACGATGCGATCGCCAGGCACTGCCCCCTCCGGCGCGAAGCGCACCGGCAGATCACCGCGCACGCCGCGGATCGGCACGGCGCCATCGCGTGGCTGGTCCTTGTCCTTGCGCGCGGCACGACCCGGAATCTGGAACAACATGCCGGCGGCATTGCGGATCTTCGACCAGCCCTCCTCGCGCGGCTTGGGGACGGCCGTGGTGACGCGCTCATCCTTGTAGTCAGGGAATACCGCCTTCATGACGTCGGTGGAGGCGAGCTCGCCGCGCCCGACGGAGGCCAGCACATCCTCGATGTCCTTGCGCGCCAGCCTGTGCAGCACCTGCTTCAGGCTCTCCTTGGTGAAGGTCTTGCCGGCACGCTCGAAGGCGCGTTCCAGGATGCGGATGCCGAGACCCGAATATTGCTTGCGGATGGCGTTCTTGGTGGCACGGCGGATGGCCGAGCGCGCCTTGCCGGTGACGACGACCGATTCCCATGCCGCCGGCGGCACCTGCGCCTTGGAGCGGATGATCTCGACCTCATCGCCGTTCTTCAGCTCCGTCATCAGCGGCATGATGCGGCCGTTGACCTTGGCACCGACGCAGGTGTCGCCGACATCGGTGTGCACCGCGTAGGCGAAATCGATCGGCGTCGCGCCGCGCGGCAGCGCAATCAACATGCCTTTCGGGGTGAAGCAGAACACCTGGTCCTGGAACAGCTCCAGCTTGGTATTTTCGAGGAAATCCTCGGGATTGTCGCCCTCGGCAAGCTGCTCGATGGTGCGCCGCAGCCAGGCGTAGGCGTTGGTTTCCTTCGAAATCGCGTGGGCGGCGCCATTCGTCTTGCCGCCGGTGTCCTTGTAGATCGAATGGGCAGCGACGCCGTATTCGGCGATTTTGTTCATCTCTCGGGTGCGGATTTGCAGCTCGACACGCTGGCGCGACGGGCCGACGATGGTGGTGTGGATCGACCGATAATCGTTCTGCTTCGGCGTCGAGATGTAGTCCTTGAAGCGGCCCGGCACCATCGACCACGCGGTGTGGATGGCGCCAAGCGCCCTGTAACAATCCTCGACCGTGTCGACGACGACGCGGAAGCCGAAAATATCCGAGAGCTGCTCGAAGGACAGCGCCTTGGCCTCCATCTTGCGGAACACCGACCACGGCTTCTTCTGCCGGCTCTTCACGCCGGCGTTGATCGCATGCTTCTCGAACAGCGTGGACAGCGCCTTTTCGATGTCCGTCAGCACGCCCTTGTTGCGCTCGAAGATTTCGGCAAGCCGTGCGGTGACGGCGCGATAGGCTTCCGGATTGATGAAGCGGAAGGCGATCTCTTCCAGCTCCTCGCGCATGCCTTGCATGCCCATGCGGCCGGCCAGCGGCGCGTAGATATCCATCGTCTCCTCGGCGATGCGCAGGCGCTTGGCCTCCGGCATGTGGTCGAGGGTGCGCATATTGTGCAGGCGGTCGGCGAGCTTGACCAGCAGCACGCGGACATCTTCTGAAATCGCCAGCAGAAGCTTTCTCAGGTTTTCCGCCTGCTCGGCCTTCTTCGAGACGAGATCGAGCTTCTTCAGCTTGGTCAGGCCCTCGACCAGCTTGCCCATTTCGGGGCCGAACAGATCGTCGATCTCGGCCCGTGTGGCGGTCGTGTCCTCGATCGTGTCGTGCAGCAGGGCGACCGCGATCGTCGCCTCGTCCATATGCATCTCGGTGAGGATGGCGGCGACTTCGAGCGGGTGCGAGAAATACGGGTCGCCGGAAGCGCGCTTCTGGTGGCCATGCTTCTGCATGGCATAGACATAGGCCTTGTTGAGCAACGCCTCGTTGACGTCAGGCTTGTAGCGCTGGACGCGCTCGACAAGCTCATACTGACGCATCATGGGCGGGATCTCGCAGCGGTGAAATGAATCATGCGCCGCACTGCTGTACGGCGCATGTCATAGATAGCCACGAAACTGCCAGGACGGAAGTGCCGGATGCTTGATCCAGGCTCTTAGTAGTCGTCGCTTTTTTCCGGTGGCACCAGACCCTCGATGCCGGCCAGGAGATCTTCCTCGGTCATGCGGTCGAAGGTGATGTTCTCCTCGGCGTCATCGGCGTCGGTGGCAGCAACGGCGGTGCCGGTCTGATCGGCAATCGCCTCGCCATCGGCCTCGGGCTCGTCGACCTCGACATGCTTCTGCAGCGAATGGATCAGATCTTCCTTGAGGTCGTCGGGCGACAGCGTCTCATCGGCGATCTCGCGCAGCGCCACGACCGGGTTCTTGTCGTTGTCACGCGGCACGGTGATCGGCGCGCCCTGGCTGATCTGCCGGGCACGGTGGCCGGCAAGCAGCACCAGTTCGAAGCGGTTGTCGACCTTGTCGATGCAATCTTCAACGGTTACGCGGGCCATGGTTTGCCCCTTTCATGCGATGGATTTGATGGAAAACAGGCGCGGTCCATAACCCGAACGCCGCCAAAATACAAGCATCATGGCAATGGCCGGGCTGCAGGGCGCCCAATCCTTCGTTCAAACACCCGATTCGGCAAAACTGGCTGTGCCTATGTGTTCGGTGTCCCGATCACAATTGCTTGCAGTGCCGCACGCGCCCTTGGATTGCCGTGAATCTGGCGCTATCTCGGATACATAGAGGTCAGCCGGTTTATTATGAGCCTGACCGAACGTCGCTATCGCATTTCGTTTAGACGGCCGTTTATTTCGAGAAGGAATATTTTCCATGTTCGACCCTCGTGAAAAAATCGCCCTATTCATCGACGGCGCCAATCTCTATGCGACGTCGCGCGCGCTCGGCTTCGACATCGACTATCGCAAGCTCCTGTCGAGCTTCCAGAAACGTGGCTATCTTCTGCGCGCCTATTATTACACGGCGCTGGTCGAGGATCAGGAATACTCCTCGATCCGTCCGCTGATCGACTGGCTCGACTATAACGGCTTCAAGGTGGTCACCAAGCCGGCCAAGGAATTCACCGACTCGACCGGCCGCCGCAAGATCAAGGGCAATATGGACATCGAGCTGACGGTCGATGCGCTGGAGCTCGCCGATGTCGTCGACCACTATGTCATCTTTTCCGGCGATGGCGATTTCCGCACGCTGGTCGAGGCGCTGCAGCGGCGCGGCCGCAAGGTGTCGATCGTCTCGACCATGGCCTCGCAGCCGCCGATGATCTCCGACGATCTGCGCCGCCAAGCCGACCATTTCATTGACCTGACGACCTTGAAGAACGACGTTGGCCGCGATCCGTCCGAGCGGCCGGTGCGCAGGCCCGAGCCGGCCGAAGTCGACGAGGATGATTACTGAGGCCGGTCGCCTTGACCGCCCTTTGCGCCTCAGAGCCTAGTCGCGACTGCCCGCTCTGCCCGCGGCTGCACGACTTCATCGCCGAGTGGCGGCAGCGCGAACCATCCTGGTTCAATGCGCCGGTGCCGACTTTCCTGCCCTCGGAAGGTGACGCGACGGTCCAACTGCTGATCGTCGGGCTGGCGCCCGGCCTTCGCGGTGCCAACCGAACGGGCCGCCCGTTCACCGGCGACTATGCCGGCGACCTGCTCTACTCGACACTGATTTCGCACGGTTTTGCACGCGGCGAATTCAAGGCCAGACCCGACGACGGATTGGAGCTTGTCGGCACGGCGATCACCAATGCCGTGCGCTGCGTGCCGCCTGAGAACAAGCCGGTGGGCGCCGAGATTGCCACCTGCCGGACATTCCTGGTGCCGACGATCGCCCGGTTCCCTAATTTGCGCGCCGTGCTGGCACTGGGATCGATCGCGCATCAGTCGACGGTGCGGGCGCTGGGTGGGCGCGTCGCCGCCTACCCGTTCAAGCATGGCGGGCAGCTGCCGGCCGGTGGCGTCACGCTGTTTTCGAGCTATCACTGCTCACGCTACAACACCAATACCGGCGTGCTGACCGAGGCAATGTTCTTCAGCGTTTTCAGCCAGATAGCGGAATTCTTGCGGACATAGAGGAATGTTTTTGCAGTAATTAGAGCTGGTGTCCGCCAGACATCAACTCAGCGCGGCGGTGCATTCAGCGCATCCAACACGGCCGGCCCACCCTGCAGCACATTCAGGTCGACATCGCCATTGATGCCGTCAACGCGACCCCTGTTGTGGTACTGCCAGTAGACCCAGTCGTCGCGATCCGGCTCCAGGAGCAATGAGCGGAGCCAGAGCGGACGGTCAGCAATGCGCCCTGCATACGCTTCCGCTGCGTCGTCGGTCAGATAGACCACCGCCGGCTTGCCGAACGCCGCCTCGACTGGAGCGAGGAACGCGGCCAGTTCGGCGTTCAATTGTTCGGGCGTCGGCCGCTGCGGGCAGTTGCCGCCGAATTCGATATCGACCACGGGTGGCAGCAGGGGCTGATCGTGCGGCACCACCGAGATGAAATTCTTCGCCTGGTCCGCACCCGGCCGGCAAAAGGTGAAAAAGTGATAGGCGCCGACGGCGAGACCGGCGGCCCGGGCCTCTTCCAGATTCCGTGCGAAAGCATCATCGACATGATCGCCGCCTTCGGTCGCCTTGATGACGGCAAAGGCGACATCGTCGGCGGCTACGCG
The DNA here is from genome assembly GCF_003996995.1 of Mesorhizobium sp. M7A.T.Ca.US.000.02.2.1. Classification (GTDB taxonomy): domain Bacteria; phylum Pseudomonadota; class Alphaproteobacteria; order Rhizobiales; family Rhizobiaceae; genus Mesorhizobium. The sequence goes on from NZ_RZTT01000089.1 coordinate 9,991, forward strand.
CCGCCAATCGATCTGGCCCTGATGATGGGAGACGTCGATGCCCCTGACCGGATATTTATCGCGATCCGGCGAGAATGACCTGAAATAGAGATAGCCGCCTGCTGCGAGGAAACACAACAAGACCAGGCTGGCCAAACCAAAGAGAACAATCCGGTTCTTCAAGCGAATGGCCCCGCCTACCCACGCTCTTTTAACAGCCGGCCCTTCTCGCGCGACCAATCGCGCTGCTTCTCGGATTCGCGCTTGTCGTGCAGTTTCTTGCCGCGGCCGACAGCGAGCAGCAGCTTGGCGCGGCCCTGGTCATTGAAATAGATTTTCAGCGGCACCAGTGTCATGCCTTCGCGGTCGACACTCTGTGACAGTTTCGCCATCTCGCGCTTGTTGAGCAGCAGCTTGCGGCGCCGCCGCGGCTCATGGTTGAAGCGGTTGGCCTGCAGATATTCCGGCAGATAGGAATTGATCAGCCAGATCTCGCCACCTTCGACCGAGGCATAGCTGTCCTGGATGTTGGCTTGGCCCTGGCGCAGCGACTTGACCTCGGTGCCGGTCAGCACCAGACCGGCCTCGACCGTGTCAAGCACCTCATAGGAAAACCGCGCCTTGCGGTTTTCCGAAACGGTCTTGTTGTTGGGATCGGCTTTTCTGACTTGATTCATGATGTGGAGAGGTGGCGCCTCATCCCTAATTAATCAAGCCGGCGTGCTTCATAGCCGCATCGATCTTGTCGGCAGTCGACTGTTCGATCGTCACCAGCGGCGAGCGCAGCACGTTTTCGACCTTGCCTAGCTTCGACAGCGCGTATTTGGCGCCGGAAACGCCAGGCTCGATGAAGATCGCCTTGTGCAGCGGCAGCAGGCGATCCTGCAGATCCAGCGCCTTGACGCTGTCGCCGGCAAGCGTTGCCTCCTGGAATTCGGCGCAGAGCCGCGGCGCAACGTTCGATGTCACCGAAATGCAGCCGACGCCGCCATGGGCGTTGAAGCCGAGCGCCGAAGCGTCCTCGCCCGAAAGCTGGATGAAATCCTTGCCGCACGTGGCGCGCTGCTCGGAGACCCGTTCGACCTTGCCGGTGGCATCCTTGACGCCGACAATATTCTTGAAGTCGTGCGCGAGCCGCCCCATCGTCTCCGGCATCATGTCGATGACCGAGCGCGGCGGGATGTTGTAGATGATGATCGGCAGCTTGGTCGCCTTGGCGACCGCCGCGAAATGCTCGTAAAGACCGCGCTGTGTCGGCCTGTTGTAGTAGGGCGTGACGACGAGGGCGGCATCGGCGCCGGCCTTCTCGGCATACTGCACGAGGCCGACTGCTTCCTCGGTGTTGTTGGAGCCGGCGCCGGCGACGACCGGAACGCGGCCCTTGGCCACCTCGATACACACCTTGACGACCTGGCGGTGCTCGTCATGCGACAGCGTCGGCGACTCGCCGGTGGTGCCGACCGGCACCAGGCCCGTCGTGCCCTCTGAGAGTTGCCATTCGACGAACGCGCGAAAGGCTTTCTCGTCGAAACGCCCGCTCTTTTCGAACGGTGTCACGAGCGCAGTAAGCGAGCCTCTCAGCATGTCGTCCAACTCCTTGGCACTTCTGGTGTTTGTGTCGGTGTTTGTGGTCGCGCCTTCTAACCGAAAGCGAAGCGGCGCACCATAGTCTCGACATGGTTGCGCGGCAAGCATTGCCATGGTGCCAGCAAGCGCAATTCGAACAGCCTCGCTAACCCTTTGTTTACGGGCTCTTCACGACCTAAGTTTAGGCTTCGAGGCATCTTCGCCAGCCTGTGGAATGCCAGGACAAGGAAAGACTTAAGGATCATGCCGGGCGGTCGGCCTCACATTCTCGCGCTGCTTGGCGCCACGCTCGCGCTGATGCCGGGCATGGCGATCAGCGGTAGCGTGGACGTACGGGTCACCTCAGCCATTCCGATGCCAGGCGCGGCAATTGCGCTGCCAGACCTGCAGGATAGGACGCGACAGGCGCCCTTGCCTGACGTCGCCCCCCTGAAAAGCGGGCTGGATGCGTTGGCGGCGGGCGATAGTCCCCGCGCTCGTGGAGTGCGCAATGCCCTTCCGGCTCAGTCGCTCGACCAGCATATCCTTGCCTGGGCGATCGCGCTTTATGGCGGCGACAAGGTTCCGAGCGGCGATATCACTGCTGCGGCCAAGATGCTGCCCAACTGGCCGGGCACCGTCGCCCTGCGCAGGAACAGCGAGCGCGCACTCTATCGCGAGAACCCTGCCCCCGACATCGTAATCAGGGCGTTCGACGGCAGCCAGCCGCAGACATTCGAAGGCGTGATGGTTCTTGCCCGCGCCTATGTGGCGTCAGGCAATATCAAGGCGGCACGTTCGGTGCTGTCGCCCTTCTGGCGCACCGCGATCCTGGAGGCCAGGGACGAGGCGGCGCTGATCAAGGAATTCGGCAGCTTGATCCCGGCCACCGACCACCGTTTTCGCATGGAGCGCATGTTCTATGCCGACCGCGCGAATTCCGCCTTGCGCGTCGCCGGCCTGGCCGGCGCCCAGCAACTCGCCGAGGCCTGGGCGGCGGCCGACAAAGGCGACAAGAACGCGCCCAAGCTGCTGAAGGCCGTGCCGGCAATGCAACGTTCGGCCGGCTACTTCTTCGCGCAGGCCGAATATCTGCGCAAGCAGGAGGATTTTGCCGGGGCCGCCGCCATTGTGATGCAGGCGCCGACCGATCGCGACGCTCTCGTCGATCCGGATGCCTGGTGGGTCGAGCGCCGGGTGTTGTCGCGCGAACTGGTAGACCAGGGCGACATGAAGACCGCGTACAAGATCGTCGCCACACACGCCGCCGAAAGTGCCGCCAATGCGGCAGACGCCGAATTCCATGCTGGCTGGTATGCGCTGCGCGGCCTGAACGACCCAAAAACCGCGGCCAGTCATTTCGCTCGCATCGCGGACCTCGCCCAGGGGCCGATGACGCTGTCGCGCGCCTATTACTGGCTCGGCCGTGCCGCGGAAGTCGGTGGTCCGGGCAATGCAAAGGACTATTTTGCGCGCGCCGCCGCCTATGGCACGACATTCTACGGTCAGCTTGCCGCCGAACGCGTCGGCCGGCAGGCGCTGAACATCGCCTACCCCTCGCCAAGTGCAGCCGACCGGCAGAATTTTGCCGGCCGCGAGGCCGTCAGCGCCATCAAGCGGCTGCAGGAGGCGGGCTACGACCGCTATGCCGAGACGCTCTATCGCGACCTTGCCGGGCAGTTGACCAGTCCGGGCGAACTGGCGCTGCTGGCTGTCCTTGCGGAAAAGCAAGGGAACCATTTCATGGCGCTGAAAATCGGCAAGATCGCCGGGGCGCGTGGCATCGATGTCGGCGCATTGTCGCATCCGCTCGGCGTCATTCCCGATTCGGCCGACATTTCCGGCTCGGGCAAGGCCCTGGCCTATGCGATCGCCCGTCAGGAAAGCGAATTCAACATCGGCGCCGTGTCCAGCGCCGGCGCGCGGGGGCTGCTGCAGCTGATGCCGGGAACCGCAAGGCAACTGGCGAAGAAGGCCGGGCTGCAGTTTTCGCAAACACGGCTGACCACCGATGCCGGCTACAATGCGACGCTTGGCTCAGCCTTCCTCGGCGAACAGCTCGATCGCTTCAACGGCTCCTACGTGCTGACCTTCGCCGGCTACAACGCCGGCCCCAACCGAGCCAGCCAGTGGGTGGCCAGATATGGCGACCCGCGCGGCAAGGACATCGACGCGGTCATCGACTGGATCGAGCGGATTCCCTATACGGAAACAAGGAGTTACGTTCAGCGCGTGATGGAGAATTACGAGGTCTACAAGATGCGTATTTCGGGCAAATACGACATTGTCGGGGATCTGGTGAACGGGCGGAGTTGAGGCTTTCTGTCCTTCTCCCCTTGTGGGAGAAGGTGTCGCCGAAGGCCACGGATGAGGGGGGTTCCAGGGAACGCCAACGCCTCACTCCGCTGGAACACCCCTCATCCGTCTCGGCGCTAGCGCGCCGATCCACCTTCTCTCACAAGGGGAGAAGGCAAGAGCGCCTTTCATTTGACCATCCCTGCCCTCGCCTGTAGCTGTCCAGATCGGTACAGCGAGATCGAACATTCCGATGGCAAGCGAGCAAAATTTCTCCGACTTCTTCTACAGTGCACCGGATGGGCTAAAACTTCATGCGCGCGTCTACGGTGAGGCCAATACCGGACTCTGGCCGGTCGTCTGCCTGCCTGGCCTGACCCGCAACGCCAGGGATTTTCACGAGCTGGCGCTCTATCTGTCGACGGATGCGGCAACTCCGCGCAAGGTGATCGCCTTCGACTACCGTGGGCGCGGGCAGTCAACCTATGATCCCGACGTCAAAAATTACAATGTCGGCGTGGAGGCCGGCGACATCCTGGCCGGGCTGACGGCGCTGAACATCGGAGAAGCGGCCTTCATCGGCACCTCGCGCGGCGGGCTGATCATCCATGTGCTCGGGATGATGCGGCCAGCCGTCCTGAAAGCCATTGTTTTCAACGACATCGGCCCGGTGATCGAGACGGCCGGACTTGCCCATATCCAGTCTTATCTCGAGCGCGACCCGGCACCGAAAACCCGCCCAAAGGCAATTGCCGCCCAGCGCAGCGTGCATGGCGAAGACTTCCCCGCCCTTGCCGGCGCCGATTGGGATCGCATGGTATGGGCTCTCTACCGCGAAACGGATGATGGGCTGATGCCGGATTTCGATCCGAAGCTGGTGGATACCGTTGCCGGTCTCGATCTGACGCAGAAGCTGCCTGATCTATGGCCTCAATTCGAGGCGTTGGCCGCCATCCCGTTGCTCGCCATACGTGGTGCCAATTCGAGATTGCTGTCCATAGATACGCTGAAGCAGATGAGAGAGCGCCATTCCATGATGGAGACGATCACTGTCGAGGGCCAGGGCCATGCGCCATTCCTCGAGACCGGCAGCCTACTGGGCGACATAGCCGCTTTTCTCGATCAAGCCGAGCGGAAGAATATCCTGAAGTAAATCCCATGACCACAAGGTCACGGGATAGCTATGATAGTATAGGTGGGGATTCTTTAGCCTACTTGGCTTTTGAACTTTTCCGAGCCGCTTTCGGCGACTCCTTTGCGGCGGCGGCTGCCTCGTCCTTCTTTTTCCGCCCTGCCGTCGGCGACGAAGGCGTCGTCACGGGCGAAGAAAACACGGAGCCTTCAGCGCGATTGCCGCCCGGCTGAGTCGATCGAGGTGTTTCCAGCACGATGACACAGCCATCGAGATCGTTGGTGGCCAGATGCGCGTAGCGCATGGTCATCGACAACGTCTGGTGGCCGAGCCACATCTGCACGCGCCTGATGTCGATGCCGCCCTGGACAAGGCGCGAGGCGCAGGTATGGCGCAGTATGTGCGGCACCACCTGGTCGTCTGCGCCAAGTCCGACTTCGGCCTTCGCGTCGTTCCAGATGGCACGAAACTGTGCCTGGCTAAGCTTTGTGAACGGTCCCTTGGGCCGACGGCCTTCGGTGGGCGGCAGCTTGATGACCTCCTTGACCCGCTCGGTCATCGGAATGGTGCGGCTGCGGCCGGATTTGGTGATCCAAAAACTGACGCGATGCTCCTGGATATCGTTCCAGATCAGCCCAAGCGCCTCGCCGAGACGGCATCCGGTGTCGACCAGGAAGACGGAAAGCCTGTAGGCATCCTCGCTGCGGTTCTTGATGGCGGCAAACAGGCGCGCCTCTTCGTCCCTTTCGAGGAAGCGAATCCGACCCGCCCGCTCCTTCTGGCGGCGGAACTCGGGCAGGCTGTGGATATCTCCCATCTTGTGAGCCTTGCGCAGCAGTTTGCTCAGGGCAGCCATCTTTCGATTGATGGTTGCGTTGCTGTTGCCGCGCTGGCGCAAGGTGCCGATAAGGTTATCCAGGGTACTTTGGTCAAAGGCGCTGAAACGCTCCCCAAGGAGGATCTCGTCTATTTCGCCGATGAACGAGCTGACATTATACTTATGCCGCCCATCATCCCATAATATGTCCCGATATGCTGAAAAAAGATCTCCGACCCGATGCGACTGTACTTCTCTAATCTTGTTATAGGTGTATCGAATCTTCGGACTTTGAGAAGAAAACATCGAAAAATGATCAGAGGACTCGCCCTCTTGAATCGCTTCGTTCGTCATCATTTGCCACACCCCCGAGTGGGATAGGTCAGCCCTACCCGCTTGGAAGCGTCCTTTCAAGAGATTTTGATCACGCAGTTGTGATTTCATCCGCCCATCAGCGGATCCCACGAAACCATTCCACGGATTTATTCAGCTACCGTTACCCCCATCCTTCTGTTTGCCTTGATCCAGTCACGAAACAAAAACAGCCCGGGCGTTGTGCGCCCGGGCTGGATTTCACCTGTAAGGAACCAGCCCTTAGAACGAGCGCTGGAAGCGGAGGATACCGCCGATGTTGTTTTCTTTGTCGGCGCCAGTCCAGTTGGAGACGGTGTCATCACCAACATGGAGGTAGTCGACTTCCGCCGTGATCGTCAGACCCGGGACGATATCGTAGGCAATGTTAGCCGCGGCTCCGAAGTTCTTGCCATCGTCATAAGACAGCTGAGCATTGAACGAGGTCTTCTCGTTGAACTTGTAGGTGCCACCGCCCCATACGGCCCAGCTACCGCTCCACAGCTTGTACATGGAGCGACCACCGCCGAAGTCGTTGATATTATCATCAGTGCCGTAGCCACCCATGATAAACAGCGAAAGTTCATTCGTGGCGTTCACATCCAAGCGAACTTTGCCAGCGACTTCTTCGTAGTTGCTGTCATAAGCAATGACGCCGCTGATGCCACCCCAACCCTGAGTCCACTTCACGCCGCCAACGACATGAGGGACGTAGCTGTCGATCGTGTAGTCGCCATAGCCTTCTTCGAGCGAGACCACAGCCGAGAAGCCGTTCCCAGCGTCGAAATAGTACTGAATCACGTTCGTGTCGAAGCCACCGTAAGGAACGAGCGTATCCTGGATGACGTTGCCAGCATAACCGGTAAACGTATCGAACGCCGATTCGTCCTTACCGACGCGCAGGCCACCGAGCTGGATCCAGGCGAAATTAAGCGAAATGCCCTTATTGAAGGCTTCGTCGCTAAAATTCGTGTTGCCGAAATTGATACGGGTCTCGGTGTAGGTCTTCAAGGTGCCGAGTTCGGTCTCCTGGCCGGTCCAGGTCTTCAGCGCGAAGCGTGCATTTTTTCTCCAGGTATCCTGGACGTCACCATCCATCCGGTCGATAGCACGAGCACCATTAAACGACCCAATGTCACCAGCGCCGATGTCATAACGGACATAGCCGCCGATGCGCAGGCAGGTTTCGGTGCCGGGGATGTAGAAGTAGCCAGCGCCGTAGACGTCGCAAATCTTGACGTATTCAGCGGGTTCCGGCTCGGCGACGACGACGGCGTCGGCGGCGCGCGCACCGGAAACTGCGATCAGGGCCGCAGCGGAGCCGAGGAGAAGGCTCTT
>NZ_RZTT01000008.1:0-2500 GCF_003996995.1 Mesorhizobium sp. M7A.T.Ca.US.000.02.2.1
GAATATTCCCGCTGATGGGGCTGATGGGGCTCGGCATGGCTCTGGTCGTGTCGCCTTTGTCGACCGCGATCATGACGGCGGTGGAAGACAAGGACACGGGGGCCGCCTCCGGCATCAACAATGCCGTCTCACGCATCGGCGGTCTGATCGCGGTGGCGGCGATGGGCTCGCTTGCCGCATGGGTTTACGCGAATGCGCTGGACGCGAGCGCAGCGTCCGCCATCCCAGGATTTGGTGAACCGGCGTCAGCCGGGCTTGCGCCGGCCATCGATGCGGCGAGGCTCGCCGCCAGCGATGCCGCTTTTGCCGCGGTTTCTTCGGTGACCGCGCTGCTTTGCCTGACTGCGGCTGTCATCGCCTGGACGACCATTCCCGGTGAGCGATTGCCATGGCCGCGACAGGCCGAAGATCGGCAAGGCTGAAGCGGGTCAACCGTCGATCTTGGCGCTCGCAACCTTCAGCGAATCGCTGTCTTCCTGCTTCAGCAGTTCGTCGATGCGCTCGCGCTCGCGCTTGAAGGCGACGAGGTCATCGCCCTTCAGCACCTTGCCGACCGGCAGGCGGACACGCATCGGATCAACCTTGGTGCCGTTGACGATCAGCTCGTAGTGAAGATGCGGGCCGGTGGCGAGGCCGGTCTGGCCGAGGAAGCCGATGGTCTGGCCCTGGCGGACGTGCACGCCCGGTTCGATGCCTTTGGCAAAGGCGCTCTGGTGATTGTATGATGTCTCATAGCCATTGGCATGGCGGATGATGATCTGCTTGCCGTAGCCGCCGGCCCAGCCGACCTTCTCGACCGTGCCGTTGCCGGCGGCGATGATCGGCGTGCCGATCGGGGCGGACCAATCGACGCCGGTGTGCATGCGGACATAGCCGAGGATGGGATGCCTGCGGGCGCCGAAACCGGAGCGGAATTTCCCGGCGGGCAGGGGATTGCGCAACAGGAACTGCTCGGCGCTCGAGCCGTCCTCATCAAAATAATCGGTGCCGCCGTCCTGCATCTGGAAGCGGTAGAAGTTGCGGGTCTGGCCGCCGAACGTCGCCGAGACGTAAAGAAGCTCGGAGCTGTCCGAGGTCTGGTCGTCACCGTCGGGCTGCGAGAACAGGACTTCGATGCGGTCGGCGGGGCTGAGGCGGGATTGGAAGTCGACGTCGGACGCCAGCAACTTGATCAACCGCTGCGTCATCGCCTTGGACATGCCGTAGGAATAGGCGGCGCGGTAGATGCCGTCATAGACGTTGGGCAGGTTGCCGCGCACCACCACGGGCGCCGACGAATCATCGAAGGCCGTCAGCAATTCGGGGTTCGGATCCGGTTCCTGCGCCGGCACATACTGGCCGCGATCGTTGAGCGCGATGGTGACGATGTGCTGGGTCCGGTCATAGACGCTGGTGCGCACGACCTTGGCGGCATCGCCGTGAACCTCGAGGCCGACACGCAGCACGGTTCCAGCTTTGAGCGCTGTTGCGTTGAGCAACTTGGCGATAGCTTCGGCCATTCCGGTGGCATCTTCACCCGTGTAGCCCGAATTGGCAAAAGCCTCGGTGACGTCGAGATCCTTGGTGAAGGGGATGATTTCCTCGGCGAAAGCCGGCGCCTGGTCGTCAACAGTGGCACGGGGCGCCACCGAGACATTTTCCGGCACGATCTTGACGTCGTAGGAGCCCGCCATGCTCTCGGCAAAAGCTTCGCCGAATCGCTGCGGGTCGACATAGTGCAGTGAAGCGACCTGCACGGCGCCGTCGCTGAGGTCGGTGCCGGCTTCGCGCACCACTTTTTCCACCTCGTCGGCAGAGAGGTCGCTCTTTTCGTCGAAGGAAGCTGTTTCGATCGGAAAATCGACGGTCTTCAGGCTCATCTCGCTTTCGACCTTGGCGCCGTAGATCTGGCCGGAAGCGGCAGAGGCCGTCGCCGGCTGGGCATTGTCGTCGCTGTCGTCGCCGAACACCTGCATCGGGTCGAAGGGTGGGTAGGCGCGGCTGGTAGTGTGGCCGGCGGCAAGGGCCATCTTGATCTGGACGAAAGGCATGGTGTGGATGACGTCGCGGTCCCCGACCTTGGTGACCATCGACACCTCCATGCGGCGGCGGTCCTTGGCCTTTGCGATCTGACGCGGCGCCACCAGCCTGGTGGTCTTGGCGACTTCGCCGGAATCCCCGTTGCCGGCAAGGCTGATCAACTCGGCGATCTCGGGTGGGGTGGCCAGTTGCTGGCGGCCGTCAAGGGCGGCGAACAGCGCCACGCCCATCAGCACGCTTGAGGTGACGCCAGTGAGAAATGTACCCGACAGCCAGCGTGCAGAAACCTCGCGCCGGTCGGGCGGGCCGCTGCGGCCATCCGCGATAAGCGGCGGCTCGTTGCCGAGTTCGGCTATGACATCTTCCGTGTCTGGCATCCAGAAAGGCTGCTTCTTCCCCGGGCGGAACGGCTTGTCGCTTTTGTTGTGGCCGTGACATTTGCCTGTCATGGCAGGTGAAGTCAACGAAGCGCCAGGCTCCG
>NZ_RZTT01000008.1:7500-38503 GCF_003996995.1 Mesorhizobium sp. M7A.T.Ca.US.000.02.2.1
GTTCCTGCGGTTAGACGGAAAGACCCCGTGCACCTTTACTATAGCTTTACATTGGCATTCGTAGTGGCATGTGTAGGATAGGTGGTAGGCTTTGAAACCTGGGCGCCAGCTCAGGTGGAGCCACCCTTGAAATACCACCCTTATTACTATGGATGTCTAACCGCGGCCCGTTATCCGGGTCCGGGACAATGTATGGTGGGTAGTTTGACTGGGGCGGTCGCCTCCTAAAGAGTAACGGAGGCGCGCGATGGTGGGCTCAGAACGGTCGGAAATCGTTCGCTGAGTGCAATGGCATAAGCCTGCCTGACTGCGAGACTGACAAGTCGAGCAGAGACGAAAGTCGGTCATAGTGATCCGGTGGTCCCGCGTGGAAGGGCCATCGCTCAACGGATAAAAGGTACGCCGGGGATAACAGGCTGATGACCCCCAAGAGTCCATATCGACGGGGTTGTTTGGCACCTCGATGTCGACTCATCGCATCCTGGGGCTGGAGCAGGTCCCAAGGGTATGGCTGTTCGCCATTTAAAGCGGTACGTGAGTTGGGTTCAGAACGTCGTGAGACAGTTCGGTCCCTATCTGCCGTGGGTGTAGGAATATTGAAAGGATCTGTCCCTAGTACGAGAGGACCGGGATGGACGGATCTCTGGTGGACCTGTTGTGGCGCCAGCCGCATAGCAGGGTAGCTATATCCGGACGGGATAACCGCTGAAGGCATCTAAGCGGGAAACCCACCTTAAAACGAGTATTCCCTGAGAACCGTGGAAGACGACCACGTTGATAGGCCGGGTGTGGAAGAGCGGCAACGCTTGAAGCTTACCGGTACTAATAGTTCGATCGGCTTGATCGTTCTCATTCCTTATGCTCATCGCTCCAAATCGGAGGATGACAGGCACAAAAAAGACCAGCGAATAGCCCCGAGAGGCACCCGACAGCTCCGCTGCCGATGCCTCTTTGTGCTCCTTCGCTCAAAAGCTTCTCGAACAACGTGCGTTTTGCCGACCTGGTGGTTATGGCGGAGCGGCTGCACCCGATCCCATTCCGAACTCGGCCGTGAAACGCTCCAGCGCTGATGGTACTTCGTCTCAAGACGCGGGAGAGTAGGTCGCTGCCAGGTCTGCTAAACGCACGTTGAACTCACATCCAATCGGATGGAGTGATATCTTCTCTTTATGAAATGGCCCGCCAAGGGATCACGGGCCGCGTAAGCGGCCCTTTCATTTGGTCAGCCATATACCTATCTGTAGGCCTCGGCTTACACAAAAAAGCAAGCAAACGCTTGCTTAGGAACGCAAGCAAGCGCTTGCTTAGATTAGCAAGCAAACGCTTGCACAAAAGGTGACGCGGGGTGGAGCAGCCCGGTAGCTCGTCAGGCTCATAACCTGAAGGTCACAGGTTCAAATCCTGTCCCCGCAACCAAACCTCACTAAACAAACAGCCCGCCTCGTGCGGGCTCTTTTGTTTTTTGCCCTGGTGCCGGGGTTTAACCCGTCATCAGGCTCCCCCAAGCAGGCCAAGCCCAAGCCGCAAGACAGAAAACTCAAATCCTCTCCCCAACCAAACTTCGGTAAGCAAACGGCCCGCCAGGACCAATGCCCGCCGGCCGTTCGCATTCGGGGACAGTCGAAGGTTCTCGGAATACTCCGGGTGGTCAAGGCTGCTGTAAGCCGACGAAGCAGCAGACTTCTTGGCCAAGCGACATGGAGAGCGTCACGCCGCGCCCGGAACAGATGCTATCAAAGACAAGATCTGGGCTTCACGTGATAAGACGCGGCCGGCGGGAGGGCACCGCGCGAACTCCTGGGTGCCGATACTCCAACCACACTCCCCGGTTCGCGGCCAAAAAGGCGGAAAGGCCTTGCCTGGCCCGTACGGCACCTTGGCGGCCTGCGACCAGCTTCGTCGACCGGAGCGTAGACTCCCCGGAAGTATGAAATATATTTCAACATGTGAATTATATTGACAAGGTGCGCCGAGGCTGTAATGTCCCAATCGTCGGCTTTCGGAGGAAGGTTGGCATCATCAAATCCATACGGCAGCGCTCGCTGAGCGCCTGCGACGGTCATTGAGGATGGCTTCGGCCAAGGGAGGAAACTTGCGCAAATTTCTGAGCACGCTCGCAATCGCGGCGGCTGCATCGACCTGCTTTGGGTCGATGCAGGTACGCGCCGAAACCCCAAACCCGTTCAAATGCGAGCCGGGTGAAAAATACGTCATGAACGTCATGGTCTCGGGCGTCGAATACTGGTTCCCGGTCTACGAAATGTTCAAGCAGGCCGGCCAGCAGTTCGGCTGCGAGACCGCCTATACGGGTACGCCGGAATACGACGTCAACAAGCAGATCGCAACCTTCGACCAGGCACTGGCGCAGAAGCCGGCCGGCATATTGGTGCATCCGATGAACTCCGATCCGTTCATCGAGCCGATCAACCGCGCCATCGAACAGGGAACCGCGGTGGTGACCTTCGCCGCCGACTCGCCGAATTCCAAGCGCGTCTCCTACATCACTTCCGACAACAATGCCGAAGGCACCTATGCCGCCGACGCCGTTGCCAAGGCGATGGACGGCAAGGGCGAATATGCGGTGCTGGAGAATCCCGGCCAGGACAACCACGACAAGCGCGTCAACGCGTTCGTTGCCCGCATGGAAGCCAAATGGCCTGACATGAAGCTCGTCGGCCGCGCCGCTTCGAACCAGGATCCGACCAAGGCCTATCAGGCGGTTCTAAGCCTGGCGCAGGCGCATCCTGATCTTGGCGCCGTGTTCATGCCGGAGGCCAACTCGGCCATCGGCGCTGCCCAGGCCGCCAAGGAAGGCGGTGGCAAGATCCGCGTCATGCTCGCCGACGTTAATGCCAAGATCCTCGACATGATCAAGGCCGGCGAGATCTTCGGCTCGGTCAACCCAAACCAGGGCATGCAGGGCTATATGGGCTTCATGCTGTTGTGGATGGCCAAGCATCCCGGCCTGATCGATCCGATGAACGACGCCAAGCGTTCGGGTTTCAACCCAATGAGCGTGCCCTTCGTCGACAATGGCTTCTCCATCGTCTCCAAGGACAATGCGGACGACTTCTACTGGGACAAGTACCTCAAGCGTCGCGGCACCAAGGGCATCGAGGAATAGTCTCGATCTCGCCGCCGGCCTCGGCATGGCCGGATTAACCGGGAAGGAGGCTTCGGCCTCCTTCCTCCCCCCGCAGGTTCATCGCAGGAGCACGGCGTGACCCAGGCGCCCATTCTTGAAATCCGTGGCCTGTCCAAGGCGTTCGGCGCGGTCAAGGCGCTGAGCGACGTACGGTTCGAGCTGCGGCGCGGCGAAATCCATGCACTGTGCGGAGAGAACGGCGCCGGCAAGTCGACGCTGATGAACATGATCGCCGGTGTATTGCAGCCCGACGAGGGCGACATCCTGATCGATGGTGAGCGCATTTCGATCCACTCGCCCGCAGCCGCGCAACGTCTCGGCATTGCGCTTGTCCACCAGGAGATCGCGCTCTGTCAGGACGCGACGGTTGCCGAAAACATCTACATGGCCGCGATCAACAGCCGGCGCGCGCCGCTGATGAATTTCCAAAAACTCTACGCCGACGCCCAGAAGGTCATGGACCTGCTCGCGCCCATTCCGGTGCGTACCAGGGTTGCCGACCTCTCCATTTCCAACCAGCAGCTTGTCGAGATCGCCAAGGCGCTGACGCTCGACTGCAAGGTGCTGATGCTTGATGAGCCGACCGCGGCGCTGACCGAAAGCGAAGCGCAGCGCCTGTTCTCGATCGTGCGCGGGCTCAAGGAGCGTGGCATTTCGGTGGTCTATATCAGTCACCGCATGGCCGAGATATTCTCGCTGTGCGACCGCGTCACCGTCTTCCGCGACGGCCGCTACGTGGCGACCGATCCGATCGCAACCGTCTCACCGGACGATGTCGTACGCAAGATGGTGGGCCGCGAAATCACCCAGCTCTATCCCGACAAGCTGGCGCCGCAGGAGCCTGGGCGCCTGCTTCTCTCGGTCGAGGGGCTTTCCGATGGCCGCCGTTTCGCCGACGTCGATCTGCAGCTTCGTGCCGGCGAAATTCTGGGCATAGGCGGCCTGATCGGCGCCGGCCGCAGCGAGATCGCGCAAACGGTCTGTGGCCTGAGGCCAAGGACGTCTGGAACCGTCGCGCTCGACGGAAAGCAGCTCCGGCTGCGCGGTTATGGCGATGCGGTCAAGGCGGGGCTGGTCTACCTTTCCGAGGACCGCAAAGGCTCCGGCGTGTTCCTCGATCTGCCGATCGCCGCGAACATCTCCGCGCTCGACCTCGCCAGGCTGACCGGGCGCCTCGGCCTGCTTGACCGCAAGGCCGAGGATCGTCAGGCGAAGGAGCTGACCGGCAGGCTCGGCGTGCGCATGGCCGGCATCGATGCCGCCGTCTCGACGCTGAGCGGTGGCAACCAGCAGAAGGTTGCCATCGCCAGGCAGCTGTCCGTCAGTCCCAAAGTCATCATCATGGACGAGCCGACGCGCGGGATCGATGTCGGCGCCAAGGTCGAGATCCACCGGCTGCTGCGCCAGCTTGCCGGCAGCGGTGTCGGCGTCATCGTGATCTCGTCGGAACTGCCGGAGCTGATTGGCTTGTGCGACCGCGTTGTCGTGGTGCGCGAAGGCAGGATCGCCGGCGAACTCACCGCCAGCGAGCTCGGCGAGGAAGCCATCATCATGCTCGCCTCTGGCGTTCAAGACAGTTCAAATCAAAGGCAGGCCCAGAATGTCGCCTAGGGAATCAGGAGAAGCGCTCGTGCACGCCGAGATCAAGGCCGCCGGGCGGCGCATCAATTTCGCTCAGCTCGCCTCGATGCGCGAGGCCGGGCTGATCGTCATCATCCTGGCGCTGTGCATCGCCATGAGCTTCGCCTCGCCGCACTTCCTGACATGGGGCAATTTCCGCGCCATGCTGATGAGCTTTTCCATCGAAGGCATCGTCGTCGTCGGAATGACGATCCTGCTCATCGTCGGCGGCATCGACCTTTCCGTCGGCTCGGTCGTGTGTTTCTCGATGGTGGTCTCGGGTGCGCTGTTCCTTGCCGGCCTCGATCCCTGGACGGCAAGCCTGATCGGCATTGGCGTCAGTGCGTTGATCGGCGCGGCGATGGGCTTCTTCGTCACGGTGATAGGCCTCAACCATTTCATCACGTCGCTGGCGGCCATGGTCATCGTGCGCGGCATGTGCCTTGTGGTCACCAAGGGCACGCCGCTGTCGCTGTTCACCCTGCCGCCGGCCTTCAAGGCCATCGGCCAGGGCAGTTTCAACAACATCCCCTATGTCATCCTGATCTTCGTCGTCGTGGTGGCGATCTTCGACTTCCTGCTGCGTCGCGCCACGGCCTTCCGCAAGGTTTTCTACACTGGCTCCAACGAGAAGGCCGCGCAGTTCTCCGGCATCAGGACCAATCAGGTGAAGTTCTGGGTCACGGTGCTGTGCTCCACCCTCGCTGGACTGGCCGGTGTGATCTACATGGCGCGCTTTGGCGCGGCGACGCCGACCTTCGGCGCCGGCATGGAGCTCAACATCATCGCCGCGGCCGTCATCGGCGGCGCTTCGCTGAATGGCGGCTCGGGCACCATCTTCGGGGCGATCCTCGGCATGGCTCTGCTATCGGTGGTGACGAGTTCGCTTATCCTGCTCGACATCTCGGTCTATTGGCAGGACATGATCAAGGGATGCATCCTGCTGGCAGCGGTGTCGATCGATCACTTCCTGCACCGCAAGAAGTCCTGAACCTCAAAGGCAGCGAAGCAAGACCATGGCTCCTCCCAACACCCGCGACGACATCGCTGCTGTTCGTCAGATGCACCAGGCGCTTGTCCTGCACTATGTCGAAGGCAAGACCCAGGCCGAGATCGCCGGGGAACTCGGCATCTCGCACGCGACCGTCAACCGGTTGATCAAGCGCGGCCATCAGCTCGGCCTCGTCGAGATCAAGATCAAGTCGCCGATCGACCATCTGGTCGACCTGGAAGCGCGGCTGGTTGCGCTGGGCGGCATCGAGCGGGCGATGGTGGTGCCGTCGGTCTCCGAGAATCCGCACACGGCCCTGCAGCGGGTCGGCGAGGCGGCGGCTGGGCTGCTGCTCGACACCATCAAGGACGGCGACACGATCTCGATCACCGGCGGCAAGGGCGTCAGCGCGCTGGTCGCCGGTCTCAAGCCGGGGCGCCGATACGACGTCGAGATCATTCCCGCAACCGGCCTGGTGCAGGGCAAGCACTACACCGACGTCAACCACGTCGCCTCGCTGATGGCCGACAAGCTCGGCGGCCGCGCCTATCAGATCCATGCGCCGCTGTTTGCCGACACCGTGCAGCAGCGCGAAATGCTGATGGGCATCAGCTCCGTCGCCGACGTGTTTCGCAAGGCGCGCGAGGCGGATGTCGCGGTGGTGGGTGTCGGCTCCATCCTGACCGACGATTCCAGCTACTACGACCTGCATCCGTCCTCGAATGCCGATCGCCAGGCGATCGAGAAGTCCGGGGCGACAGGCGAGCTGCTCGCTCATCTCATCGACCGCCAGGGCAAGCTTTGCAACTACTCGCTCAACCGTTCGCTGGTCTCGTTGACGCTTGACGAGTTCGCGACCATCCCGCGCTCGATCGGCATTGCAAGCGGCCCCAGCAAGGTCGCGCCGATCCTCGCCGCCCTGCGCGGCAACCATCTCGACACCATCGTCACGGACGAGGCCACGGGGCTCCAGATCCTCGAGCTGGCCGAACAGGAGGTAGCATGAATTCTCGACAGATCCAGCGGCAGATCGGCAAGTCCGGCATATCGGCGTCGGCCGTAGGCCTGGGCACCTGGGCGATTGGCGGGTGGATGTGGGGCGGCACCGACGAGAAGGAGTCGGTCAGGGCGATCGAAGCCTCGATCGATGCCGGCCTCAGCCTGATCGACACAGCGCCGGCCTACGGTCTTGGCCGCAGCGAGGCGATCGTCGGCACCGCCATCAAGGGCAAGCGCGACAAAGTGGTGATCGCGACCAAATGCGGGCTGAACTGGCATTCGGGCAAGGGCGGCCATTTCTTCGATCAGGACGGCAAGCCTGTGCATCGCTATCTCGGCGCCGACGGCATCGCCTATGAGGTCGAGCAGAGCCTGCGCCGTCTGGGCACCGACTACATCGACCTCTATATCACCCATTGGCAGGACCCGACGACGCCGATCGCCGAGACGATGGCGGTATTGGAAAAGCTCAAGGCAGCCGGCAAGATCCGCGCCATTGGCGCCAGCAACATCAGCGCCGAGGATCTTGGCCATTATATCGACGCCGGCCAGCTCGATGCGATCCAGGAGCGCTATTCGATGATCGACCGCGACCTCGAGAGTAACCTGCTGCCGATCACCCGCCGCCATGACATTGCCACCCTCAGCTACTCGTCGCTGGCGCTGGGCCTGCTCACCGGCACGGTCGACCCAGAGCGCACATTCGGCGGCGACGACCAGCGCAAGGACAACCCACGCTTTTCCACGGCCAACCGGCAGAAAGTCGCAAAGCTGAAAGAGGCCATCGCCCCGATCGCCGAGAGCCACCAGGCGTCGACGGCGCAGATCGTCATCGCCTGGACGCTCGCCCAGCCGGGCATCACCTTCGCGCTGTGCGGCGCGCGCAATCCCGAACAGGCGCTCGACAATGCACGGGCCGGCGAGATCACGCTTGCGGCAAGCGAGCTAGCGGCGATCGACGCCGCGGCAGCCGCGCATCTCACCGCGATGGATGCCTGAGCAAAAAAGGCAACAGCCCCGATGAACCGTAGTCATACGTTAGCCGGTCTGCGCGACCGGCCTGATATCGCCGTGCTCGTCATCGGTGGCGGCATCAACGGCATCAGCGTCTTTCGCGAACTGGCCCTGCAAGGCGTCGATGTCGTGCTGGCGGAAAAGGGCGACTATTGCAGCGGCGCCAGCGCCGCCCTGTCGCGCATGGTGCATGGCGGCCTGCGCTACCTTGAAAACGGCGAGTTCAAACTGGTGCGCGAATCGCTGCTCGAACGCGACCGGCTGCTGAGAAATGCGCCGCACTATGTGGCCCCTTTACCGACGACGGTGCCGATCTTCGACATTTTCTCGGGTCTCGCCAACGGTGCGGTGCGTTTCCTGGGGCTGACGCGGCGGCCCAGCCGGCGCGGGGCGCTGGTCATCAAGGCCGGGCTCGCCATGTATGACCTTTTCACTGCTGCACGGCGTTTGATGCCGACGCACCGGTTCAGGGGCCGCGCCGAAACCCTGAAGACATGGCCGGCGATCAATCCGGCGATCCGCAATTCGGCGACCTATTACGACGCTTGGGTAAGTCGGCCCGAACGCCTCGGCCTGGAGATGCTGCTGGACGCCATGGCGAGCGCGACGAATGCCCGCGCCTTGAACTACGCTCAGGCGTCGTCGACCGGCGACGGCCTTGTCATCACCGACACGCTGACCGGCGAAAAGTTGCCGGTGCGGGCGCAACTGGTCATCAACGCCACCGGCGGCTGGATCGACCTGACCAACAAAGCCATCGGGGCGGCGGCGCAGACTATGATGGGCGGCACCAAAGGCTCGCATCTGATCGTCGACAACGCAGAACTGTTCGACGCGCTCGGCGGCCACATGGTCTATTACGAGAACGAGGACGGACGCATCTGCATCCTGTTTCCCTATCTAGGCAAGGTGCTGATCGGCTCGACCGACATCCGGGTCGACGATCCGGACCAGGTCCGTTGTGAGGAGGACGAGCAGCGCTACATCCTGCAGTCGCTCGCTTTCGTCTTTCCCTCGATCAAGGTTAGCGATGACCAGATCGTGTTTCGCTTCGCAGGGGTACGCCCGTTGCCCGCCAGCGAGGACAGTTTTACCAGCCGAATACCGCGCGATCATTTTTGCGAGTTCGTAGAAGCGAGCGGGCATCTGCCGGCGACACTGTGCATGATCGGCGGCAAGTGGACCACCTTCCGTTCATTTGGAGCGCTGGCCGCCGACATGGCGTTGAAGCGGCTTGGGCTCGCGCGCGGCAAGGGCACGCAGGACATGGCCATCGGTGGCGGCCGCGATTTTCCCGCCGATCCGGACGCCTGGTGCGCGTCATTCGCCGCAGAGCATGGCCTGCCGGTCGAGCGCGCGCACACACTTCTGCAGCGCTATGGCACGTCGGCCAGGGATTTCGTTTCGCACCCCGCGGGCGAACAGATGCTGCCGCAGTCGGACTATTCGGCAAGCGAGATAGGGCGCATCATCGAGCGCGAGCAGGTCGAGTGCCTCGCCGACCTGTTCCTGCGCCGCACCACCATCGCCATTTCGGGTGGTCTCAGCGTCGACCTCGTCAATGCCGTTCTCGACATGCTGGCGGCGCACAAGGGCTGGAGCGCCAGCGAGGCCGCCACCGAGCGCTCGACCTTCCTCGCCTTGCTGGCCGACCGGCACGGCATCGATCTCCAGACGCATCAAAGGAGCGCCCTATGCGCATAAACAAGAAAGTCCGCATGAACCGGCTGTTCGGTGGCGGCCGCTGCCTCGACGTCGCCATCGATCACGGTGTCTGCAACGAGCCGAGCTTCCTTGCCGGGCTGGAAGACATGGCCGGTGTGGTCAACCAGCTGGTCAAGGCCGGCCCCGACGCCATCCAAATGAACTACGGCCAGGCCGATCTGCTGCAGACCGTGCCTGGCAAGGACAAGCCGGCGCTGGTGATGCGCATCGACATGGGCAATCCCTATAACAGGATACGCCACCGGGCGATGTGGGCGGTGCTGCAGAACGAAGCCGAGCCCTTGCTTGGCGCCATCGAGATGGATGCGGCTTGCGTCGTGGTCAATCTGTTCATGCTGCCCGACGAGCCGGACCTGTTCCGGCAATGCGTGCAGAATATCGCCCGCGTGCGTGCGGATTGCGAGAAATACGGCCTGCCGCTGATGATCGAGCCGCTGGCCATGCTGCCGGTCGCCGAGCATGGCGGCTACATGGTCGACGGCGATGCCGAAAAGATCGTCACCTTGACTCGGCTTGCCCGTGAAATGGGTGCCGATATCGTCAAGGCCGATCCGACCACCGATCCCAACGATTTCCACCGCGTCGTCGAGGCGGCGCGCTGCCCGGTGCTGGTGCGCGGCGGCGGCAAGGAGGATCTGCGTGCCGTGTTCGACAAGTCGGCCGCCTTGATGGCACAGGGTGCGCTTGGCATGGTCTATGGCCGCAACATCTACCAGCACGCTAACCCGAGCGCTGTCGTGCGCGGGCTGATGGCGATCATTCATGACGATGCCGATGGCGGCGTGGCCTGGGATCTGTACAACCAGGCTTAGGCTGCGGCCTCGGGAGGCGCCAATGGCAAGCTACATCCTCGGTCTCGATGCCGGCAACACCGTCATCAAGGCCATCCTCTTCGACCTGTCCGGCCGCGAACTGGCATTCGCCGCCCGTGACGGCCGCTCGTCCATGCCAAAGCCCGGACATGTCGAACGCGACCTCGACGAACTCTGGCGCAACGCGGTTTCGGTCATCGGCCAATGCATCGCTGAAGCCGGCATCGACGCCGGCGAGATAGTCGCCATCGGCTGCGCCGGTCATGGCAACGGGCTCTACGCGCTCGATCGCACGGGCGCGCCATTGATCGGCATCCAGTCGCTCGACACACGCGCGGTCGACATCGTCGCCGAATGGGCAAAACAGAATGTCGGCGACCGCACCTATGCACATTGCCTGCAACGGCCGTGGGCGGCGCAGACACCGACCCTGCTTGCCTGGCTCAAGCGCTTTTCGCCGGCTTTGTTCGCCAACATCGGAACTGTGTTCCTGTGCAAGGATTTCGTCGTCAACCGCCTGACAGGTGCGCGCAGCAGCGATACTTCAGACATGTCGGGCTGCGGCCTGCTGCAGATGCGGGACCGCCGCTACGAGCCGGACCTGCTTGCCGCCTACGGGCTCGGCGATTGCATGGACCTGCTGCCGCCAGTGCTGGAATCGGCCGACATTGCCGGCCATGTCAGCGCGGAGGTGGCGGCCCTGACGGGACTTCGCGCCGGCACGCCGGTCGTCGCCGGGCTGTTCGATGTCGTCGCCAGCGCGGTCGGTTCGGGCGTGACCAGAACCGGTGCCGTCTCGGTTATCGCCGGAACCTGGAGCATCAACCAGGTCATCACCGACGAACCGATCCGCGACCCTTCGATCTTCATGCTGTCGACTTTCGATCGCCAGCGCTATCTGGCGATCGAATCCAGTGCCACCTCGGCCGCCAATCTCGAATGGATCGTTCGCGAATTCCTCGAACATGGTGGCGAAGCCGGCAAGTCGCCGTTCGAATTGTGCAGCGAACTGGTGGCGTCCGTCGATCCCAACAGCGACATCCCGATCTATCATCCCTTCCTTTACGGCTCGCAGCAGAATGGCCATGCGCGCGCAGGCTTCTATGGCATCGCCGGCTGGCACAGCCGAGCCCATCTGCTGCGTGCGCTGTTCGAGGGCGTTGCCTTCGAGCATAAGCGCCATGTCGAGACCTTGCACAGAGCGGGCGCTGATTTCGACCAGGTGGTGCTGTCGGGCGGGGGCTCGCGCAGCAGCGTCTGGCCGCAGATATTCGCCGATGTGCTCGGCGTGCCCGTCACCGTGGCGCGCAGCCGCGAAACCGGCGCGCTGGGAGCGGCGATCGCGGCGGGCACCGGCGTCGGCATTTTCGCGGACTACAGTGCCGGTGCAGCCGCCATGACGGCGGCGGCCCGACATTTTGTACCCAACGAGGCGGTTGCCGATGCATATGCGGGGCGGTATCGACTGTACGGCGAGATCAACCAGGCGATGACCCCGATGTGGGAGCGCATCGCCGGACAGCAGGCGCGCACGTGACCGAAGATCCACCGTCCCCGTTCGGCAATTACGATTACGTCATCGTCGGCGCCGGTTCCGCCGGCTGCGTGCTCGCCAACCGGCTCTCCGCCGATCCGCGCAACAATGTGCTGCTGCTCGAGGCCGGGGGCAGCGACCGCTATCACTGGGTCGATATCCCGATCGGCTATCTCTTCTGCATGGGCAACCCGCGCACCGACTGGATGATGAAGACCGAGCCGGAATCCGGTCTCAACGGACGCAGCCTCAACTATCCGCGCGGCAAGGTGCTCGGCGGCTGTTCATCGATCAACGGCATGATCTACATGCGCGGCCAGGCAGCCGACTACGATGGCTGGCGTCAGGCCGGCAATGCCGGCTGGGGCTGGGACGACGTGTTGCCCTATTTCCTCAAATCGGAAGACTATCACGGCGGCAAAGGCGCCATGCACGGGAGCGGCGGCGAGTGGCGGGTCGAACGGCAGCGGCTTTCATGGCCGATCCTTGACGCCTTCCGGGACGCGGCCGAGGAACTCGGCATTCCGCGCACCGAAGACTTCAACACCGGCACCAATGAAGGCTCGGGCTATTTCGAGGTCAACCAAAGGAAGGGCGTGCGCTGGAACACGTCGAAGGCGTTTTTGCGCGGCATAGCGGGGCGCAAGAACCTGCGCGTGGTGCTCGGCGCGGAGACCGAACGGCTCGAATTCGACGGCCGGCGCGTCACCGGATTGGTTTTCCGCCAAGGCGGCCGCCTGCACCAGGTCCGCGCTGGACAGACGATCCTTGCGGCCGGCGCCATCAACTCGCCGAAGCTGCTCGAACTGTCGGGGGTGGGCTGCCCCGACCTGCTTTCGAGCATCGGCGTGGATGTTCGTCACGCCTTGCCGGGCGTTGGAGAAAATCTGCAGGACCATTTGCAGATCCGCACCGTCTTCAAGGTAGCCAACACCGCCACGCTCAACCAGCGCTACCACAATCTGGTCAGCCGTGCGTCGATGGGGCTGGAATACGCGCTCAAGCGCAGCGGGCCGCTGTCGATGGCGCCGAGCCAGCTCGGCATCTTCGCCAGGAGCGATCCGCGCCTCGCAACGCCCGATCTCGAATATCATGTGCAGCCGTTGAGCACCGACCGTCTTGGCGAGCCCCTGCATCGCTTTCCCGCGGTCACCGTCTCGGTCTGCAACCTGCGTCCGGAAAGCCGGGGCAGCGTGCACATGGGTTCAGCCGACGCGCGGGAGGCGGCGAAGATCCGGCCGAACTATCTTTCCACCGGGGGAGACCGCAGCGTGGCCGTCGCGTCGTTGCGTCATGTCCGCAGTTTGATGAAGGCCCGGGCGGTGGCGCGCTTTGCGCCGGAAGAGATGCTGCCCGGCAAGCAGTATGACAGCGACGAAGAGCTCATCCGCAAGGCCGGCGATATCGGCACGACGATCTTCCACCCCGTCGGCACCTGCAAGATGGGGTCGGATACGATGGCGGTGGTCGACGAGGCCCTGCGTGTTCACGGGCTTGGCGGGCTGCGCGTGGTCGATGCCTCGATCATGCCGACAATCGTCTCGGGCAATACCAACTCGCCGGTCGTCATGATCGCGGAAAAGGCAGCCGAGATGATCCTGCAAGAGGCCCGCTGACCGCCATCGGCTTCAGGCCGCGGCAACACCGCGCGATCGCCGTCTCTCGGCCGCCGCGAGCAGATCGACAAAGGTGCGCACCTTGGCGGGCCGGAACCGGGCCGGCGGAAAGACCGCGTGGATGCCGCCTGACGGCAAGCTCCAGTCGGCAAACACCGGCACCAGCCGTCCTTCGGCGATATCGTCGCTGACACTGTAATCCGGAAAGACGCCGAGCCCGATGCCGGCGAGCACGCAAGCCAGGGCGGCGGGGCTCTTGTCGCACATGATCACCGGATTGAGCTCGGTCAGCACCGTCTCGCCATCCCTGGAAAACAGCCATTGGCCGATGCCGCGCAACTGGGTGTTGCCGACCCAGGCCAGCGATCTTGCCTGGCGCGGCGTCACATCGGGCGGCAGGCTCGCCGCGAAGCCAGGGCTCGCCACCACGATCTGCCGGATCGCCCCAGGCGCCGCGCCTGGTTCGAGGAATCGGTGAGCCAGCCGACACGGATGCCGAGATCAATCTGCTCGTCGACCAGATTGGCGACCGCGTCGTCGAAGATCGCCTCGACGCGCATGTGCGGATAGGTTCTGAGATAGGCCGCCATGACCGGAGCTACCATCTTGGTGCCGTAGTCGAGTGGCGCTGTCAGCCTCAACGTTCCGCTCGGTTCGACGGCCCCGCGCGAGATTTCGCCATAGGCCGCCTCCGCTTCCCGCAGGATGATCATCGCGCGGTCATAGAAGAGGCGACCCTCTTCGGTCGGCGTGACACGCCGGGTCGTGCGCTGCAGCAGCGTTGCGCCCAGCTCCTCTTCGAGCTTGCCGATCTGATGGCTGACCACGGCCTTGGCGACGCCAAGCCGGTCGGCCGCGGCGGTGAACGAGCCGGTTTCCGTCACCGTGGTGAAGTAGGCGAGCCGATTGAGGTTCAGAAGTTCGGCCAAGCTGGCTGCCCTTTGTATGATCAAATCAGACAGTTTGTACAATTGGGCGCCATTTATCGCAAGGCTGCCGTCTGCCACATATGAGCGACGGCCTCGACGAGTCAGGTGGCCGGGCAGGAATGGCAGCGACTATGACCAATTCAGAAGTGACCTATCTTTTCGATCCGCTCTGCGGCTGGTGCTATGGCGCCACCCTGATGCTCGACCGGTTGTCGGCCGCCGGCCTGAACGTCGAACTGCTGCCGACCGGCCTGTTTTCCGGCGCCGGCGCGCGTCCGATGGATGAAGGCTTTGCGGCGCATGCCTGGGCGAACGACCAGCGCATCGAGCGCCTGACCGGACAATCCTTCACGCCGGCCTACCGGCACAATGTCCTCAATGTCCGTGGGACCCTGCTCGATTCACATGCCGCCACACTCGGCATCAGTGCCGCTGGCCTGGAAGATCCCAGCCGCCGGCTTGCGGCGCTGAAGACGATCCAGCATGCGCGCTATGTAGAAGGACGCGATGTCGTGACGATCGGCGGTGTGGCCGAGGTGCTCGCCGCCGCCGGCATGGCGGACGCCGCCGAAATGCTCAAGGCGCCGACCGAAACATTGCTGACGGCTCACCGCGATCTGGTTGGCCGTGGCCGTGCGCTGTTCCAGCGCCTGCATGCCGATGGCGTGCCTTCGCTCTCGGTCATCCGCAATGATGCGCCCCGGCTCATCGGTTCGAACGCGCTGTTCGGCAGCTTCGACAATCTTGTCGCCCATATCGCGGCGGCGTGATCCCATCCTCCAGACCCCCAACAAGAAATAAGGAAACAGACATGGCAAAAGTCGCTCTCATTGGTGCATCGGGCGCCGTCGGTTCACGCCTTCTTAGGGAACTCTCCGATCGCGGCCACACCGTCACCGGCATTGCGCGCAACCCGGAAAAGATCGTCGCGCTTCCGGGCGTGACGGCCAGGAAAGGCGATGTCTTCGACAGACAAGGTCTCGCGGACCTGATCCGCGGCCATGACGCGGTGATCAGCTCCGTGCATTTCCTGGACAGCGATGCCGATACGCTGATCGAGGCGGTGCGAGCCTCCGGCGTGAAGCGCTATCTGATCGTCGGCGGCGCCGGCAGTCTCGAAGTCGCACCGGGCAAGCGGCTGGTCGATAGCCCCGACTTCCCTGATATCTACAAGGCCGAAGCGCAGAAGGGCGCCGACTTCCTGGACAGATTGAAGACGGTCGACGACCTCGATTGGACGTTCCTGTCGCCATCCGCCATGTTCGTGCCTGGCGAGCGCACCGGCAAATTCCGCCTCGGCAAGGATACACTTCTCGCCTCCGATAAGGGCAGCAGCATTTCCTTCGAGGACTATGCGATCGTCATGGTTGACGAGATCGAGAAGCCGGCCCACATCAGGCAGCGCTTCACCGTCGGCTATTGAGCGAACCGGTGGTGGCGGCCGGAACTCAATCGAGGCCGGCCGACGCCAGCCGCATCAGGGTCCGGTTCAATCTCGGTGCTGCCGCCACCAGCGCCTTGCCGATGGCCGATTGCGGTGCGTCGATGACGGTTTGGGCATCGCCGTTTTCGGCAATCCGGCCGGCGTCGAGAAGGATGACGCGGTGGGCGACCGACCTGATGACGCCGAGATCATGTGAAATGAAGAGATAGGCGATCTTTTCTTGACGTTGCAGGTCGAGCAAAAGCTTGAGGATCTCTCCGCGCACGGAGACGTCGAGCGCCGACGCCGCCTCGTCGAGCACGATCAGCGACGGCTTCGTGGCGATGGCGCGCGCAATGGCGACGCGCTGCCGCTGGCCGCCGGAGATTTCATGGATGGCACGCGGGGCGAGGTCCGCTATCAGCCCGACGCGCTCCAGCAAGGCGGCGATGCGGCGCGGGCGCTCGGCGCGGGAGGCGATGCCATGGACGCGCAAGGGATCGTCGAGCACACGCGCCACCGTGGCGCGCGGATTGAAGGCGGCCAATGGGTCCTGGAACACCATTTGCAGGCGTGCGCGGCGTGCTCGCAGCGCGGCGCCGCTCAAGGCCAGGAAATCACTGCCCTCGAAGTCGATGCGTCCGTCGTCCGGCTCGATCAATCGCAGCACCAACCGCGCGATCGTCGACTTGCCGCTGCCGGAAGGTCCGGCCAACGCCAGCGTCTCGCCGGGGTCGATGTGAAAGGAGACATCGTCGACGGCGGCGATGGTCTTGTCGCCTCGACGGTAGCACTTGGTGAGGTTGGACACCGCCAGCAGGCTCATGCGTGGAGCCCGGCTCGGTCCAGCAACGGCCTGGTGTCGAGGCCTATATGGGCGTCGAGCAATGCACGCGTATAGTGCTGGGCCGGGGCGCCGACAATCTGCGCCGTCATGCCAAGCTCGACCAACTGGCCATGACGGAAAACAGCGATACGCTCGGCAAGCTCGGCCGCCAGCGCGATGTCGTGGCTGATGAACAGCAGCGTCATGCCGTCTTCGGTCACCAGGCGCCTGATCAAGGCGACGATCTCCGCCTGCACGATGGTATCGAGCGCGCTGGTCGCTTCGTCGGCGATCAGCAACTTCGGACCGGCCGCAATGGCGGCGGCGATCGCCACACGCTGCTTCTGGCCGCCGGAGAGTTGATGCGGGAAGGCGCGCAAGGCCGAGTCCGGATCCGGCAGGCGGACGCGCTCGATCAGGCTTTTGGCCCTGGCATAGGACTGGGACCAGGTGAGGCCGAGATGCGTGCGCGCTACTTCGGCGATTTGCTTGCCGATGGTCATGACAGGATCGAGGCTGGCGGAGGGGTCCTGGAAGACGAAGCCGATGTCGCGGCCGAGGCGGGGGATGTAGCTCTGTTTGAGGGAAGACTTTCGGACTTCGCGCCTTACGAGGCCCCCCTCTGTCCTGCCGGACATCTCCCCCTCAAGGGGGGAGATTACGCCCTTGTCTCCACTTTCGCCCATCGCCAGAGATGCAGAAAGAGGGCCTGCGGGGGAACTGCCAATCTCCCCCCTTGAGGGGGAGATGTCCGGCAGGACAGAGGGGGGTGCCTTGGCGCCAGAGGGTGGCGATGATGGCAAGAACCAGTCGATCCGCCCTCCAATCCTGGAGGATCCCGGCAACAGCCCGGCAATCGCCAGTGCCAGCGTGCTTTTGCCTGAACCGCTTTCGCCGATGATGGCGAGGCGTTCGCCATTGGCAATATCGAGGCTTACACTCCTCAGCGCTGCCACCTCATTGCTGTCACGGCGGTAGGTCACCGTCAGGTCGCGGATCGAAGCGAGCGTGGTCACGACAGGCCTCTCCTGACTGCTGTCGTCTCGACAATGCCTTCGCCGGCGAGATAGACGCCGAGCACGGTCAGCACCAGCGCTATGCCCGGGACAATCGACAGGAAGGGCGCGGTACGCAGGACAGCGCGGCCTTCGGCGATCATTCCGCCCCAGGTGACCCGGTTGGGGTCGCCGAGGCCGAGGAACGACAACGCCGCTTCGGTGAGGATCGCGGCGGCGACGATCACCGACGACATCGCCAGCACCGGCGGCAGGGCATTGGGCAGCACCTCGCGAAAGGCGATCGCCAGCGGGTGCATGCCGATGACCCTGGCCCCGGCGACATAATCGCGTTCGCGAATGGAGAGGACTTCCGCGCGGGCGACCCGGGCAGGTCCGGTCCAGGTGCCGAGCGCGATGGCAATCACGACGACGCCGAGCGACGGTCCGACGACGCTGACGAAGGCCAGTGCCAGCAGGAAGCTCGGCACGGTCTGGAAGGCGTCGGTGATGCGCATCAGCACCTCGTCGACGAGGCCGCCGGCAAAGCCGGCCAACGTGCCGACCACGGCGCCGACGACAAGTGCGGCGGCCGCAGCCGCGAGCCCGACAGCCAGCGATGTGCGGGCGCCGTGGAAAAGCTCGGCCAGTACGTCGCGGCCAAGCCGGTCGGTGCCGAGCGGCAGCGACCAGTCCTGGAACGGCGGCAGCAGCGCCGGGCCGGCGATGGCCTGCGGATCTCCGGGGAACAGCAGCGACGCCGACAGCGCCATGGCGATCAGCGCCGCCAGGAGCATGGCGCCGGTGACCGCCTCGGGCGTGCGCAGAAAGCGGCGGAGCGGGCTCATGCGCCGGCCTCGCTGGCGCCTACGCGCGGATCGAGGAAGGCGTAGGCGATGTCGACGAGCAAATTGATGACGATGACCAGGACGGCGCTGGTGAGGATAATGCCGAGCAGAAGCGGCGTATCGCGGGAGGCGACCGCCTCCTGCGCCAGCCGGCCGAGGCCGGGCACGGAAAAAACGCTCTCGATGACGACGCTGCCGCCGAGCATCTGCGCCGACTGCAGGCCGAGCATCGTGACCAGCGGCAGCAATGCATTGCGGGCGACGTGGGCGAGCACGATGCGGCGGCGTGACAATCCTTTGGCGCGTGCGGCCAGGACGAAATCCTGCCGCCAAACCTCGGCCATGCCGGCGCGCATCATGCGCAGATAGAGCGCCAGGTAGATGAAGCCGAGGGCGGAGACGGGCAGGGCGAGATGGACGGCGATGTCGGCTGCGCGATCAAGGCCGGTCTTGTCAGAGGCCAGGGTTTCGATGCCGCCGATCGGCAGCCAGCGGAGGTCGACGGCAAAGACGATGATCAGCACCAGTCCGAGCCAGAAACCCGGCACGGCATAGAGCGCCAGCGAGCCGATCGACAGGAAGCGGTCGCGGAAGCTGCCCGGACGCGCGCCGGCATAGATGCCGAGTGCCGAGCCGAGCCCGAAGGAAAGCGCGGTGGCGCTGACCATCAAAAGCAGCGTGTTGGGCAGGCGTTCGAGGATCACGTCGCGGATCGGCCTGGAGAAGGTCACCGACTGGCCGAGATCGAGATGCAACAGCGCCCAGAGGTAATTGGCGAGCCGCGTCAGCTCCGACTGGTCGAGGCCCCAGCGATGACGCAACAATTCGATCATGCCGGCGTCGCCACCGGTCGAGACGATATAGGCATCGACCGCATCGCCGGGGGCAGCTTCGAGCAGCAGGAAGGTGCCGACGACGACGATCAGCAGCACGAAGATGCTGCCGACAAGGCGACGGCGGATGAGCGTGAGGGCGCGGGTCATGGAGATGACATGAGGCTGCGTGGACCTGGAGAGGTGCGGTGTCTAAGCACCCCCCTCTGTCCTGCCGGACATCTCCCCCTCAAGGGGGGAGATTGGCTGTCATTTTTGGCTGCGCCAATCTCCAACGTTGAAGAATTTGCGAGACAGACAAGCTGCTGATCTCCCCCCTTGAGGGGGAGATGTCCGGCAGGACAGGGGGGGGCCTCGTAGGGCTCAAAGCCTACGATGATTTCGCGAATTTTCATCCGCGCAATTGTCTCACGATTCCAAATACGTGTCCGCCCAGTTCGACACTGCCCAGCGCGGGTTGTTGGCAATGTTGCCGACGGTGTCGCGGGCGACGCTGATAAAACTCCATTCGGCGACGTTGATCAGCGGCAGGTCGGTGGCCACCTCCTTCTGGAATTCCTTGTAGAGGTCGGTGCGGGCTGATGTATCGAGCGTCTCCGATGCCTTGGCGATGAGCGCATCGAGCGCGTCGTTCTTGTAGCCGCCCTGGTTCGAGAACGGCACGCCGTCCGGAATGCCGCTCTGCACCAGGATGGTGGTCGAGATCGCCGGGTCGCCGCGGAATACCGGCGGACCGACCGCGAGGTCGAAGGCGTGGTCGGTGTAGACCGCCTTGATGTGCGCGGCCGAGTCGTTGTTGACCAGCTGAGCATCGATGCCGATGGCGGCGAGCGCCTGGCGCAGATAGTCGCCGAACTGCTTGGTCTCGTTGAAATAGGGCGCAGGCAGCAGTTTCAGCGAGAAGCGGTTGTCGTCAGCGCCCCTGACGTAGCCAGCCTCGTCGAGCAGCGCGTTGGCCTTGGCGACGTCGAAGGCATAGGTCGGCACGTCGGCGGTGTAGAATTGCGGATCATTCTTCGGCACCGGACCGGTGGCGGTCGCGGCATAGCCGAGGAACACCGTCTTGACGACGAAATCCTTGTCGATGGCATGCGCGATCGCCTGGCGCACCTTCACGTCGGCCAGTTCCTTGCGGCGATGGTTGATCTCGACGACAAGCTGATAGGTCAGCCCTTCGTAACCCTTGGAGATCACCTTCAGGCCCGGCACTTTCGAGATGCGGTCGAGGTCGGCCAGCGGCACGGCGGAAAAGGCTGCGAGCTGGATCTCCTCGGCCTCCAGCGCGCTCGCCGCTGACGTGCGATCCGGCAGCACTTGATAGATGATCTCGTCGAGATAGGGCTCGTCCTTGCCCCAGTAGTCGGCGTTTTTGGTCAGCCGGTAATATTGGCCGGCCTTGTACTCGCCGAATTTGAACGGTCCGGTGCCGATGGGCGCGTTGTTGGCCGGGTTGTCCTCGATCTTGCCGACCTCATAGATGTGCTTCGGCACCACGCTGCTCAGCGCCGGCAGCGCGTTGCGGATCAGCTGGAACGGCGTCGGCTTGGCGAATTTGAACACGGCGGTGAGATCGTCGGGCGTGTCGACGCTGGCCAGATCCTTGAACACAGTGCGGCCGAGATTCTGCAGCGGCTTCCAGATCTGCAGCGCCGAAAAGGCGACGTCGGCCGAGGTGAACGGCTTGCCGTCATGCCATTTGACGCCGTCGCGCAGTTTGAACGTTACCGAGAGCCCGTCGGCGGCACCTTCCCAGCTCAGCGCCAGCCGTGGCGCGAGACCGTCCTTGCCGTCGAAGGAGGCTTCGGCCAGCGTTTCGACGATCTTGCTGGAGATGAAGAAGACGCCGTTGGAGGCGACGATCGCCGGGTTGAGGTTGCGCGGCTCGGAATCGGCGGCAAGCACCAGCCGCCCGCCCCTCTTCGGCGTCTGCGCCCAGCCCGGTGCCGGCATGGCGGTGGAGGCCAGCAGCATTGCCGAGCCGGCAAGCATCGTGCGTCTGGAAATCGTGAAACCTGACATGATCGAACTCCGTCCTCTCCGCGACCCGGTCGGGTGCGCCAATACCCCTCAGACGCCGGCAAGCCCACCGGCATCCCTTGCGGCGGCGATTATGAGCCTTGCCGAGGGTTTCGCCAGAGACGGAATTGGCGCATCCTCGCTTGGCTTTGAAATTTTCGTCCGCTGGACCAGTTTGGAGGGCGTGGCTCAATTTGATCATTCTGGTAGGACCAGATTGGTTGAATATGCGACGAATGACAGCACGGAGACATAGAGAGGCGACATTTCATCTCTTTCTGGCTGGACCAGAACGAGCAAAATGGTGCAGATTTGACCGCTGCCAAGGGATCGGGAGCGGAACAGCGGCGATCCGGCAATTCAGGGAGAGAGAGATGAACATTGCTCCGGGCAAGAATGCGGTCGGCAATATCCCGTTCGACCAGGCAAGGGTCGACCGGCTGATGGAGGAGGCCGGCATCGATGTGCTGCTCGCCACCTCCAAGCACAACACGCAATACCTGCTGGGCGGCTACAAGTTCATCTTCTTCGCCGCCATGGATGCGATCGGCCACAGCCGGTATCTGCCGATCGTGGTGTACGAAAAGGACGGACCGGACCATGCCGCCTATATAGGCAACCGCATGGAGGGCGGCGAGCATCAGAACAATCCGTTCTGGACGCCGACGCTGCACGCCGCCTGCTGGGGCACGCTCGACGCCGCCAACCTTGCGGTCGAGCATCTGCAGAAGATCGGCAAGGCGGGCGCGCGCATCGGCATCGAGCCCGGCTTCCTGCCGTCGGACGCCTATACGCTGATCCGCAAGGCGTTGCCGGACGCCAGGCTGATCGATGCGACCGATATGCTGGAGCGCATGCGTGCCATCAAGACCGATGCCGAACTGGAGAAGCTGCGCACGGCCTCCGAACTGATCACCGATTCCATGCTGGCAACCATTGCCTGGGCACGCGAAGGCACGACCAAGGGCGAGATCATCGAACAGCTGCGGCGCGAGGAAACCAATCGCGGCATTCATTTCGAATATTGCCTGCTGACGCTGGGCTCCAGCCACAACCGCGCCGCCTCGCCGCAAGCATGGAAGAAGGGCGAGGTTCTGTCGATCGATTCCGGCGGCAATTATCACGGCTATATCGGCGACCTCTGCCGCATGGGCATTCTGGGCGAACCGGACGCCGAGCTCGAGGATTTGCTGGCCGAGGTCGAGACGGTGCAGCAGGCGGCCTTCTCAAAGGTCAGAGCGGGCACGCTGGGCGGCGACATGATTTCGCATGCCGAGGGCGTGCTGAAGGCTTCGAAGGTCGCGCCCTACACGGATTTCTTCGCCCATGGCATGGGGCTGATCACACATGAGGCGCCGTTCCTGATGACCAACCACCCGGTGACCTATGAAGGCACCTATGCGGCCAAGCCGCTGGAGAAGAACATGGTGCTGTCGGTGGAGACAACCATGCTTCACCCGACGCGCGGCTTCATCAAGCTGGAGGACACGCTGGCGGTTACTGAGGGCGGCTACGTGATGTTCGGGGACCGTGGCAGGGGATGGAACAGGGGCGGGATCTCATAGAACCCAAGGCTGGCGCCGCCCCTCATCCGCCTGCCGGCACCTTCTCCCCGTATAGTGACGGGGAGAAGAGGGCAGCCGCGCCCTCGGCACCTATTTGCGGCGTTTAAAATTGGCGAAAGCGCCGGTGACTGCGTCTTTCTCCCCGTCACTATACGGGGAGAAATGTCCGGCAGGACAATGAGGGGCAGCGCTACCCTAGAACAAGTTCATCACTGCCCCGGCGCGATCAGCCTGAAATCCGGCAGCTCGCGCAAAACCAGTTCAGGCCCGGCCGGCGAATAGACGACGAAAAGCTGCATCGGCCCGTCGCCGGTGTTGAGCGTCGAATGAAAGCGGCTTTCCGGGACATAGATGGTGCAGCCGGGGCCGACTTTTGCGACCACCGGATTGCCCTTTTCGTCCTCGACCATCTGCTCGCCATGACCGGAGATGACGAAGATGATTTCTTCCGCGCCCGGATGGTTGTGGCGCGTGTGACCCTTGCCGGAAGGCAGGTCCACCACACCGCCGGAAAACCGGGTTGCGCCATTCACTTCGGGCGCCACCGTCAGCGCCAATTTTCCCCAGTCGAAGCCGAAGGCGCTGACGTCCTTCGGGTAGACAAACATTTTGCTCTTGTCGGTCATCTCTCTCATCCCTTCTTTTTCTTCGTGGTCTTCTGGCCACCAAGTGTCACCGATTTGAAATCAGCGGTCTGCCGGGCGATCGCGGCTTCTGCCGGCAGCCGTTCCATCGAGCTGGCGCCATAGAAGCCGTGCAGACCCTTGGCATGGGAGAGGATGTAACGGGCGTCGTCCGGCATCGAGATCGGGCCGCCATGGCAAAGCAGGATGACGTCCTTGCGCACCGAGCGCGCCGCGTTGGCGATGGCGTCGATCTCGACGACGCAGTCGTCGAGCGACTTAGCCGATGTCGCGCCGATCGAGCCGCCCGTCGTCACACCCATATGGGCGACGACGATGTCGGCGCCGGCCTTGGTCATGGCGCGGGCTTCGTCGGGGTTGAAGACATAGGGCGTGGTCAAGAGATCGAGCTTGTGCGCCTCGGCGATCATGTCGACCTCGAGCCCGAAGCCCATGCCGGTTTCCTCGAAGCTTTGCCGCATGCTGCCGTCGAACAGGCCGATGGTGGGAAAGTTCTGCACGCCGGAAAAGCCCATGGTCTTCAGCTCTGCCAGCAGCAGCGGCATGATGACGAACGGGTCGGTGCCGTTGACGCCGGCCAGCACAGGCGTGTGTCTGACCACCGGCAGCACCTCATAGGCCATCTCCTTGACGATCTCGTTGGCATTGCCATAGGCGAGCAGGCCAGCGGCCGAGCCGCGCCCGGCCATGCGGTAGCGGCCGGAATTGTAGATGATGATGAGGTCGATGCCGCCGGCTTCCTCGGCTTTCGCCGACAGGCCGGTGCCGGCGCCGCCGCCGACGATCGGCACGCCCTTGTCGATCATTCCCCTGAATTTCTTCAATATGTCCTTGCGCGGTATGGCGGGCATTTTTTGAGATCTCTCACTGTCTGGCGATGTCGAGGAAGGCCGATGTTGCAGCCTTTGCGAATTCCGGGTCGTTGATATGCAGCGGCAGGCGCGTCACGCGGCGTTTGCCGTTGGGCTGGATGGTGCGCTCGATGGCTTCGAACAGAACGGCGTCGGCTTCCGGGTCGAAGAAGGCGCCGCCTTCGATGTCGAGCGCCGAGACGCCTTTTTCCGGGATGAGAAAATGC
The DNA here is from genome assembly GCF_003996995.1 of Mesorhizobium sp. M7A.T.Ca.US.000.02.2.1. GTDB lineage: Bacteria > Pseudomonadota > Alphaproteobacteria > Rhizobiales > Rhizobiaceae > Mesorhizobium. Next base: position 32,114 of record NZ_RZTT01000008.1, read on the forward strand.
ACCGGCCCTCCGCAGCGGGCGAGCCTGGTGCCGATCCATTCGCCGATCGCACGGCATTCGTCCGCCGTGGTGCGCATCAGCGTGACATTGGGATTGTGTTCGTAGAACAGCCGATCGCGATAGTGCTCCGGAATGGTCGAAGGGGCCCAGAAGTTCACCATGTCGAGCGCGCCGACGGAGCCGACATAGGGCAGCTCCGTGCGAACTATGGCGCCGAAACGATCCTCCGTCGCCGGCAGCACGCCGCCGAACAGCAGGTCGCAGACTTCGGTCGTGGTGATGTCGATGACGCCGGACAGCAAGCCGCTGTCGGCCAGCTTTTCCATGCTGCGGCCGCCGGTGCCGGTGGCGTGGAAGACCATGCAGTCATATCTGGAACGGAGCTGGTCGGCGATTGCGGTCACGCAAGGCGTTGTGACGCCGAACATGGTGAGGCCGATCGATGGTTTGCCGTCGGGTGGCGGCGCCGGCTTGGTTGCCATGCCTACGATCGCCTGGGCGGCATTGTGCAGCACGACACGGGAGATCCGGTTCAGTCCGGCCATGTCGGTCACCGCCGGCATCATGATGATGTCGGAGACATCGACATAGGGAGCGGTATCGCCGGAGGCGAGCGTCGAGACCATGATCTTGGGCAAGCCGAGCGGCAGGGCGCGCATGCCCGATGTGATGATCGATGTGCCGCCACCGCCGCCGATGCCGATCATGGCTGCGATGTCGTTGCGCGATTGGGCAAAGCGGGCGAAGGCGATGCCCATCGCGGCGACCGCGGCGCCACGGTCATTGCCGCCGAGCACGGCGTCACGGCCGCCGGGATGATGGTCGGCGATTTCCCTCGCGCCGATATCGACGGGGATGGTTGCGTCGCGCGTTCCGACATCGACACGGCAAACGATGGCGCCCGCAGCAGTGATCGCATCGGCCAGGAAGGCGAGCTCCTCGCCCTTCGTGTCCGCGGTACCCGCCACATAAATACGCTTCATTTGCGCTCCCCCGATCCTGGCAGGCGCAATGCCGCCCCCATTGCTCATTGCCCGGGCCACTCGACGATGCGGACACCATTGAAAATTTTTGAGACGCGCGTATCGTATTGGCATGAATGTCTCACGTCAACAATCCGCTGCGAGCGACGACGCTGAACGGGCAACCGGCCCGGTGCCCGAACGTGGTCCGCGCGCGCGGACCAAACGGCTGATGCTGGAGACGGCAACAAGGCTGATGCAGGCGGGCGTCACGCCCTCGGTCAGCGAGGTCGCCGAGGCGGCCGAGGTTTCCCGTGCCACCGCCTATCGTTACTTCCCGAGCCAGTCGGCACTGGTGCAGGCCGTCGTCGACGAGGGGCTGGGGCCAATCCTCACCTGGCAATCGACCTCCGCCGATGCCGAGCGCCGGGTCGCGGAGCTGTTCGATACGGCCATGCCGCGCATCGAGGCCTTCGAAGCCACGTTCAAGGCAGCACTGAAGCTGTCGCTCGATCAATGGGCGCGGCGTCAGGCCGGCACGCTGGGCGCTGAGCCCGCCTTTACGCGCGGCCATCGCATCGACTTGCTGAAAGATGCGATCGCGCCGCTCAAGAGCCGTTTGCCGCCGCGCGACTTCAAGCGGCTGGCGCAGGCGCTGTCGCTGATCTTCGGCGTCGAGGTGCTGATTGTGCTCAAGGATATCTGGGGACTGGACAGCCGCCGGACGAGGGCGGTCGCACAGTGGGCAGCCGGGGCGCTGGTGCGTGCGGCAGTCGCGGAATCGGTCGATGAAGGAGGCAGCCCCGATCCGAAGGTAGTCATGAAATAGAGCCTATCTGGTTCGACCAGATTGGCATGCACGCTACTGATCTTAGCCGTTGAGTGGGGTGTCGGACAATACCCAATCATATCACTGAGTAGGAAAATCTTGGTAAAACAGGCAGATAAAGCCGGAATCCGATGGCAATGACCACGTCAAGCTGTCAAGAAAGGGCTTGACGTGCATGCAAAATTGGTAATACCAGATTGGATCAGAAAAGCGGATCGAAAGTGAGGGCTGCGATCCATTTTCCGGCAGGGGCGAGGAGGCTCGAAACCGGGAAGGTGCGATCACGGGAGGAACTACCAGGGCCGGCCCCGTTGCCGGCTCGCACGATAAGGTAGAACGCGCACAAGGGAGGAAATCATTATGCGCAAGTTAGTGACCAGCGCACTTGCTGGTATCGGCTTAACGCTTGCCTGCGGAACGTCCGTTTACGCGCAGGACAAAGAACTCACCATATTCTGGGCGGAATGGGATCCGGCGAACTATTTGCAGGAACTCGTCAATCTTTACGAGGCCGAGACCGGCGTGAAGGTCACGGTCGAAACCACACCTTGGTCCGACTTCCAGACCAAGGCATTCACCGAGTTCAACGCCAAGGGCAGCGCCTACGACATGGTGGTCGGCGACTCGCAGTGGATCGGTGCCGCATCCGAGGCGGGCCACTATGTCGACCTTACCGACTTCTTCAACAAGCATAATTTGAAGGAGGTGATGGCGCCGGCGACTGTCAAGTACTACGCCGAATATCCGTCGGCCTCCGGCAAGTACTGGTCGATCCCGGCCGAGGGTGACGCAGTCGGCTGGTCCTACCGTAAGGACTGGTTCGAGGACCCCAAGGAAATGGAAGCCTTCAAGGCCAAGTATGGCTACGATCTCGGCGTGCCGAAGGATTTCAAGGCGCTGCGCGACATTGCCGAATTCTTCCACCGTCCCGACCAGAAGCGCTACGGCGTCGCCATCTACACCGACAATTCATATGATGCCCTGGTGATGGGCGTCGAGAACGCCATCTTCTCCTACGGCGGCGAACTTGGCGACTATGCCACTTACAAGGTCGACGGGATCATCAACTCCGATCAGAACGTCAAGGCGCTCGAGGTCTACAAGGAACTCTATTCCTTCACACCTCCTGGTTGGGCCAAGAGCTTCTTCATCGAGGACAACCAGGCGATCACCGAGAATCTGGCTGCGATGAGCATGAACTACTTCGCCTTCTTCCCGGCGCTCATCAACGAAGCCTCGAACCCGAATGCCAAGAACACAGGCTTCTTCGCCAACCCGGCCGGCCCGAACGGCGACCAGTTCGCCGCGCTCGGCGGCCAGGGCATCTCCGTCATCTCCTATTCCAACAACAAGGAAGAGGCGATGAAGTTCCTGGAATGGTTCATCAAAGACGAGACGCAGAAGAAGTGGGCGGAACTCGGCGGTTACACGGCAAGTGCCAAGGTGCTCGAGTCGCCTGAATTCCAGAACGCCACGCCTTACAACAAGGCCTTCTACGAAACCATGTTCAAGGTGAAGGATTTCTGGGCGACGCCGGAGTACGCCGAGCTGCTCATCGCGATGAACCAACGCGTCTATCCGTACATCACCGGCAATCAGGGCACGGCCAAGGAAGTGCTCGATTCGCTCGCCGCGGACTGGAACGCGACGTTCAAGAAGTACAACCGCGTGAAGTAAGCGGCACTAACGCTCGGAAGGGGTGGGAGCCCACCCCTTCCGTTTTCTTTTCTCAAGGAAGGAACTGGCTTTGGCCACTGCAGTCATGACCACGCTGGATCCCAACTCGCGCTCCGCCACCCGCGGCATGAGCGACCTCACGATCCGAAATCTCTTCATCATCCCGACGATCGTTTTCCTGATCGTCTTCAACATCTTTCCACTGCTCTATTCGCTCGGCTATTCGTTCACCGACTTTCGCGCGTCGAGCCCGGCGGCGGCCAATTTCGTCGGACTGCAGAATTATCGCGAACTGCTCAACGACCCGTTCATCTGGTCGAATTTCGCCATCACCGCCAAATATGTCATCGTCTCCGTGGTCGGTCAGGTCATCGTCGGCTTTGGCGTGGCGTTGCTGCTCAACCGCGATATCCCGCTGAAGGGCCTGCTGACGACACTGCTGCTGTTGCCGATGATGCTGTCGATGGCCGTCGTCGGTCTGTTCTGGAAACTGCTCTATGATCCGTCATGGGGTGTCATCAACTATGCACTCGGCCTCGGCAATTTCGAGTGGCTGTCCAACCCTGACATGGCGCTCTACGCGGTTGCCATCACCGACATCTGGATGTGGTCGCCCTTCGTCATGCTGCTGTCGCTTGCCGGCCTGTCGGCAGTGCCGAAGCACCTCTACGAGGCGGCGGCGATCGACCGCGCCGGCTCGTTCTATACCTTCTTTCGCATTACGCTGCCGCTGGTCGCGCCGATTCTGATGATCGCGATCATCTTCCGCACCATGGAGGCGTTCAAGACCTTCGATCTCGCCTACATCCTGACCAGCCAGCCAACCACCGAGGTGATCTCGATCCGGCTCTACAAGATGGCCTTCCAGGAATGGCAGACCGGGCGCTCCTGCGCGCTTGCCTACATCGTGCTGATCATGGTGCTGGCTATCACCAACATCTACGTCAAATACCTCAACAAGGTGAAGGAGCGCTGAGATGGCCGCCGTCCGCACTTCTTCCGAAATCGGCTTCAATCGCGTCGCCATCGTCGTTGTCCTTTTGGTGACGATCATCTTCCTCGCGCCGATCTACTGGATTGCCTCAACGGCGTTCAAGCCGCGCAATCTTGCCACGACCATCCCGCCGACGGTGGTGTTCCAGCCGGAGATATCGCCCTTCGTCAAACTGTTCACCAAGCGCTCGCAACTGCGCAGCGCGCCGACGCCGGAAGAGTATGCGGCAGCGCCCTGGTGGGAGCGCGTCGTCTTCGACGGCGGTGAAAAGATCGTGCGCGACGGCAAGGGCCAGGTGCAATGGTCCGGCTATCCGAGCCGCTTCATGAACTCGCTGATCATCGCCATCACCTCCACGGTGCTGGCGGTCGGCATGGGCACCTTCACCGCCTATGGCTTTTCGCGCTTCAAGGTGAAGGGGGAGGCTGACCTGCTCTTCTTCATCCTGTCGACACGCATGCTCCCGCCGGTGGTGGTGGCGATCCCGATGTTCCTGATGTACCGGGCGGTCGGCCTCAACGACACGCATGTGGGCCTGATCATCCTCTACACCGCCTTCAACCTGTCCTTCTCGGTGTGGCTGATGAAGGGTTTTATGGATGAGATACCGAAAGAGTATGAAGAGGCGGCCCTGGTCGACGGTTACACGCGCATGGAGGCCTTCTTCAAGATCGTGCTGCCCGAGGCGGCCACCGGCATCGCCGCCACCGCGGTGTTCTGCTTCATCACCGCGTGGAACGAATATGCCTTCGCACTGATCATGACCAACCGCCGCGCCCAGACCGCACCGCCCTTCATCCCGAGCCAGGTCGGCTCGGGCCTGCCGGACTGGACGGTGATCGCCGCCGGAACCTTTCTATTCCTGCTGCCGGTCGCGATCTTCACGTTCCTGCTCCGCAACCATCTGCTGCGCGGCATGTCCTTCGGAGCGATTCGCAAATGAGCTTTCGTGCCATCAACCAGAAATATCTGGAGCCCGGTTCGCAGGTGCTGATGGTGCTCGGCATCATAGCACTCTGCCAGCCCTGGAACCTGTTGTTGCACACATATGGCCTGACCATCATCCTGATCGGGCTGGTCGGCTTCAACGTAACCTCCAAGATCGCGCCTGAGGAAAAGGCCGGCACCGGCCAGGTGCGCAATCCGGGAGCACAGCATTGACCCAGATCGAGCTTCGCGGCGTCCAGAAATTCTTCGGCGCCGTCCAGGTCATCAAGGACCTGAACCTCAAGATCGCCGACAACGAGTTCATCGTTCTGCTCGGCCAGTCGGGCTGCGGCAAGACGACGACGCTGCGGGCCATCGCCGGGCTGGAAACGATCGACGAGGGCGACATCCTCATCGACGGCAAACCGATCCAGCATCTAAAGGCCGCTGACCGCGACATTGCCATGGTCTTCCAGTCGTTCTCGCTCTATCCGCATATGAGCGTCTACGAGAACATCGCCTTCCCCTTGCGCGCCACGCGCAAGAGCAAGACGGAGATCGACAGCGAGGTTCGCTCCGTCGCCAAGACGCTGCAGATCACCGATCTGCTGGACAAGAAGCCATCGGCGCTCTCGGGTGGCGACATGCAGCGCGTCGCCATTGGCCGGGCGCTGGTGCGGCGGCCGAAGGCCATGCTGATGGACGAGCCGATCGGCGCGCTCGACGCCAAGCTGCGCGAGGAGATGCGGGCCGAGATCAAGCGGCTGCACATCAAGCAGGGGTCGACGACCATCTATGTGACGCACGACCAGATCGAGGCGATGAGCCTCGCCGACCGCATCGTCATCATGCATGAAGGCGTGCTGCAGCAGGTCGGTTCGCCCGACGAGGTCTATTCGCACCCGGCCAATCTGTTCGTGGCGCAATTCGTCGGCAGTCCGGTGATGAACGTCGCCGATGCGGCAGTCGCCGAGACGGCGTCCTCGGTCTCGGTGACGGTC
>NZ_RZTT01000900.1 GCF_003996995.1 Mesorhizobium sp. M7A.T.Ca.US.000.02.2.1
GGCTGTCCTCGTCCGAAAATCGGTCGCGCCGATTTAGGTCACGAGAGAAAGGCCCGCTCCTTCCAGTCGCTCGTCATCGCAGGGCTGTGCCCTGCACCCAGGAGCAAATGCCACACCTTTGCCGCCCGTCAACGCAAGCGTTTTCCACTGCGTTTCGACCCTGCGGGTGACTGGCGGACAGCAGGCGCGGGCAACCTGAAAGTGTCGGGACGAAGGGCGTCCCACAGATGATCGACGGCCTGCAGCGCGTCGAACAAAGGGCGGGATTTAGACAGGCTCGAAGGCGCTGCCTTCGCAGTCGGGATCACCGCATAGGATGGCCAGGTTGGGCTTGCCCCACACCTGGACTGCGCAAGACGGACAGCGGTACTTGACCCGGTTGGAGCGGTTCTCTTGCCCCGGCCCCGGGAACACAAGCAGGTCGATTTGGACCTCATCACCGTCGTCGCCCTCCCCTCCCCCGAAAGTGAACTGCTCGGCCGAGCATGGCGGGAACCGATCAAGCCAGGAC
>NZ_RZTT01000901.1 GCF_003996995.1 Mesorhizobium sp. M7A.T.Ca.US.000.02.2.1
CGGTCCAGGAGAAGTATGAAAGGCCGTGCGCGAACGCGACTGCATAAGTCGAGCGATCCGCCCGGGCAGGAATTACAGGCTTGGGCCAGGGATCGTAGGTGGTCAGGTTCATTCTTCCATCCTCGGCGGCATCCAGCGGTTCTGGGCGGCGGCAAGCAGTGCCTGGACCGCAGCGACATGCGTGGAGATTTTGGCACGCAGCGCGTCGAGCTTTTCGACCGTCACGCTGTCCTTATAGCGATCGTCCCGATGAAGGGCATGGGCCAGCTGGTTCACGTTCCGACCGATGGCCAGCATGTTGCTGTTGGACCGACGAAGAAGCTCCGCTTCCTGGTTCGTGGGGTGCGGCTGATCGAACAAAGCTGTCCGAATCATGTTGACGATCCAGACGTTTCGACGCCACCCCATCGCCTCGGCTCTGGCGGTCACCGCTGCAAATTCTGACTCCTTCAAGGCCAGCCGAATGTATCGGGTCGCCTCATCCCCCTCGGCGTCTTCCGCCCCTGCCT
>NZ_RZTT01000902.1 GCF_003996995.1 Mesorhizobium sp. M7A.T.Ca.US.000.02.2.1
GGCTAAGACTGGGCGACTACGTCGTCTATGTCGATCTGCAGACGCCAACCGCCCAAGCACCCACAGCCGGCCTGCCGGCTCCGGAACGCCTGCCGCCGGCATCCCGGGCGCCGGTGAGCATCGGCCACGACGATTTCTTTTCCGCCACGGTCGAAGAAGAGCCGCGACGGCCACGTCCGGCGGATTTGCCGGACCCGTTCGAACGGCCGGTTCCAGGCGCGTTCGAGCGTGCCACCTCCGGCCAGCGCAGTTCGCCTGGTTTCGATGACCCGTTCAGCCTCGATCCGGTTTCAACGCCTGTGTCGAAAAATGCCGCCTCTTACCGCGAACCGGGCGGCGCGGGGAACCAGGCGGACCCCTTCGGCCCCGACCCCGTGCCGTCTCCCAGCCGGGGAGCCGAACCCGCTCATGGAAAGCCGTCCGATTTCAAGGATGATTTTGGTTTCGGATCGGCCGCGGCGCCCGGTTCGGCAAACGGCACCGGCTCGGCCGGACAGCGCGAGCG
>NZ_RZTT01000903.1 GCF_003996995.1 Mesorhizobium sp. M7A.T.Ca.US.000.02.2.1
GATATTCCCTATCCGAATACGCGATCGCGTTGTTGTAGCAGACGCCGCCGCCACTGCCGAAACAAGGCGCTACCGGCCACGCGGGAAAACCGGATGAAAGAGGAGCCGCCATGCTTACGAAAGACGGCAGGCTGGAAGGCTGATCTGCAGCGGGCTGGCTCTGGCCGTAAGCCGAGCTCCACACGCCAATGAGGCCTGTCACCGCTGCGATGGTGACCACGCTCGCGCCGGAAATCAGGGAACGCTTGTAGGTTGCATGTCTTGGGTTCACGTCGATTCCTTTCAACGCCAAGTTGTGCCCATAGGGCGCGTTTGAGGGATCGCTGCCACAACGTCCTGTCGTGGCAGCGTCCGGTCTTGCTGTTTCTGTGAGGATTACCGGGCGCGGATTTCCGAGCCCGGCTCAGGTGCCGTTAGCGCAGCTGCTGCTGCACCTCCGTCTGACCGGGCTTGGTCGACCCGCCGCCGCCGACGCCACCACCACCGCCCGCAGCGGCGCAGTCC
>NZ_RZTT01000904.1 GCF_003996995.1 Mesorhizobium sp. M7A.T.Ca.US.000.02.2.1
ACCTTGAGCAGCGGCCGCGCCGCATTGGCGCGCGCCTGCGCCGCCATCGCCTCCGGCTCGCCCAGCGACAGCGTGTAGGCGGTTTCGAGCGCCTGCAAGGGAAGAGCACCTATCGCGACTGCTACCGAGGTTCCGCTGAGCTTTGCCTCCAGGTCCCACAGGGCGCAGTCTATGGCGTTGCGGGCGGCTCCGGCCGGTATAGCATCGAGCAAGGCGGTCCGGCTGATGCCACCGGCGATCCGGCCGCGCATGGCCTCGATCGCGTCGCGCACGCCCTCCATGGTCTCGCCATAGCGCTTGTAGGGGACGCATTCGCCGCGGCCGAGGTGGCCGCCCTCGCCGATCGTGCAGGAGATCACCTCGGCTTCGGTCTTGGAACCTCGCGAAATGGTGAAGGTTCCGGCGATGGGAAAACGCTCGGCCTCGACCGAAATGACACGCGCCATATTTTTCTGCTCCTGCTGTGCGACAAGCGTTGTCGGCAAATCGACAGGTCAGACC
>NZ_RZTT01000905.1 GCF_003996995.1 Mesorhizobium sp. M7A.T.Ca.US.000.02.2.1
GTGCAGGGCCCGCACGCGTTCGCCGATGACGGCGTCGGCATGGGTGATGCGTCCATTGTGCCTGATATATTCGATCCAGGTCGGCGTGTGATAATGCTCGATCCATACGGTGGGATTCTCGAGATCGCGCGCCAGCGTCCAGTTGCGGGCGCCGTCACGACGGCGGATGCGGCCGCGTTCGGCCATGATGGCGAGGAACTCCGGTTCGTCCTCGTGCCGGATCACATACTCGATCATGATGGCGATGGGACCACTGCGCGGCTTCAGGTCAAGCGCCAAATGCGGTTCCTTGAAGCGATTGAGCGGGTCGAGGTTGAGCACCTGCTGTTGCGGCAGCGGGAGCAAAAGACCGATGGCGCCGCCGGCCAGCATGGCGACGCTGGCTGCGATCAGCGCGGCTTCGGCGCCGTGCGCATCGGCGACGACACCCCAGATCCAGCTGCCGAGCGCGATGCCGCCGAAGGTCGCGGTCTGGTAGACC
>NZ_RZTT01000906.1 GCF_003996995.1 Mesorhizobium sp. M7A.T.Ca.US.000.02.2.1
GTGCTTGACGACCAGGACGGCAGGAAGTTTCGGGCCAGAAAGTACCGATAACGCCAACAACAACGCATCCCATCTAACGAGGATCGAAGAATGAACGAGAAGGACAACAGCGGGTCAGTTTTAGACATGCTCACGAGGGAGCAGCGGAGCGAGCTTTTCGCGTGGGCCGATCAACAGCCGTCATCCCCGGGTAAATCAATCGACCTGATGACGTGGCCGGGTTGGGACAGCTTTCTTTCGGCGCGCTTCATTGAAGTGACTACCCGGCCCGGCCGAATGGCTGACCGGATCGTTGTCGGCAGTGAAGCGAAGCCTGCCGCGCTGGACGTGGCTAAGGCCGTATTGCTTGCCGGTCACGTGTCGCCCAAGCCGTCCGAAGCCCGCGAGGCGTTGCGGGTGCTTGTCTCCGAGCTGGCCTACCAATGGGATGTATTGCCCTGTGGCGCGCGCCGCTGGGCGGAAGCTGTGGTCGGG
>NZ_RZTT01000907.1 GCF_003996995.1 Mesorhizobium sp. M7A.T.Ca.US.000.02.2.1
GACACGTTCAACGCCGCCTGGCAGTTCATGGACCTCCCCGATTTCCTCACCTGGCGGGCGACCGGCAGCCTTGCCCGCTCGGTCTGCACGGTGACTTGCAAATGGACCTATCTGGCGCATGAAAGCCGCTGGGACGAGGCCTATTTCCGCACCATCGGACTAGGGAGCCTGGCCGACGAGGGGTTCGCGCGCATCGGCACGCAGATCGTGCCGGCGGGTGGCGCACTTGGCGGCGGGTTGACCGCGCAGGCGGCTGCGGACCTTGGCCTCGTCCCCGGCATCGCGGTAGCGGCCGGCCTGATCGATGCGCATGCCGGTGGCGTCGGTACGGTCGGTGCGCGCGGCGCGTTCGGCAGCGTGCTGTCGCGCATGGCCTATGTTTTCGGCACCTCGGCCTGCACCATGTCGTCGACCGCGGCGCCGGCCTTCGTCGACGGTGTCTGGGGTCCGTATTTCTCGGCCATGGTGCCGGGC
>NZ_RZTT01000908.1 GCF_003996995.1 Mesorhizobium sp. M7A.T.Ca.US.000.02.2.1
GTGCCTGGCATTTTCCCGCCCACCGGAGCCGCGCACCGCCTCGATGCCGAATTTTTCCAGCATCAAAGCGTTGAGCTCTGCATCGGCGCTGCGCGAAACCATGGCGACCAGCGGCTTGCGCTTGGGGTAATAGGCCGGCGTCAGCAGATGCTGGCCGTGCCACAAGGCGATGATGCCAGGCTCGAACTCGGTATAGGCACCGCCCGAAAACCGTGCCGATCCCTCGACGACGCGATTGGTGAGGCGCACGAAGCGGACGAACTGGGCGAACAGGCTGGCGATTGCGTTCTTGACGAATCGCGACTGCGCCAGCGGTTGGCGAATCTTGCGCCAGAACGCCTTGGTCGTGCGGCTGCGTCCCCTGCCCGTGGGCGCGGCATCGCTTGCTGGCCCTTTCGCCAGGTCATGCTCCATCGAAGTCAACCGGCAGCCTTGTTGTCGGGGTCCAGCAGCCGGTGCAGATGAACGACGA
>NZ_RZTT01000909.1 GCF_003996995.1 Mesorhizobium sp. M7A.T.Ca.US.000.02.2.1
CCTCGATCCTGTCCGCCAGCGCGGCGCGGACATCGTCCTCGCCGATCGCTGCCGCCGCCGTGATGCGCGCATTCTGTGCCTTGCCCTGCAGGTCGGCGACGACCAGAAACGGCTCGCCCGCCAGCGGATCGGCGGCGTCGAGCATGGCGCCGGAGCCGTTGGCCAGCACGAAACGGCCACGCTCGCCGCGCGCCTTCGCCACCCGATCCGGCCAGGCGTGAACGAGCAGGGGACCGGCTGCCGCAGCTTCGCTGCCCTTCGCCTCGCCAGCCTGCCTCGCCAGCCGTTCGGCGAGCTGCTTGGCGGCTGTAGCACGTGGCGATTTTTCCCCGCGAAAACGCATCAGCCGCCGCTCCAGATCGGCGCCGTCGCCACCAAGGCCGCGTTCGGTGAGCAGCACGGCAAGCATCGCCGCCTCGAAGGCATGGCCGCTGCCGGCTGCCTCGGCAACCATGTGCGCCAACCGCACCGG
>NZ_RZTT01000090.1 GCF_003996995.1 Mesorhizobium sp. M7A.T.Ca.US.000.02.2.1
CAACGACCGCTATCCGTTCAGTCCCGAAAGCGCGGTGGACGTCAATGTCCGCGACTTCGCCCGCCTGTTCGGACCGGCGGGCCTGATCGACGCGTTCACCAACGACCATTTGATCAGCTATGTCGACACCGCCAGCCAGCCGTGGAAATGGCGTGCCGATTTCGGCCTCGACCCTTCGGCGCTGGCGGCTTTCGAGCAGGCCAGGCGGATACGCGACGATCTCTTTCCCGGCGGTACAGGACCGGTGATGAGCTTCACGCTGGAACCCAAGGACCTGTCTCCGAACGTCACGCGCGTAACGCTCAATCTCGATGGCCAGACCCTCGTCTACTTCAACAACGCGACGCGGCCGCAACCGATGACCTGGCCCGGCAAGGACGGCACCGGGGTGATCTCGCTCGCCTTCCAGCCCATCGATGGTTCGCCCGAAATCATGCTCAACGAGACCGGCAGCTGGGCGTGGCTGAGGATACTGCGCAGCGGCCGATTCACCGGCACTTCGCTGTCGGATGTCTACAGCCTGCGCCTGGGGACGAAAGGCATGTACGCCGATTTCGAGCTCAAGGCCGCCAGCGTCGAAAATCCCTACAACCTGCAAATGTTCAAGAAATTCTCATGTCCGCCGCAGATATGAAGCTGCCTGGCTTTTACGGCAAAATGCCCGCCACCGGAGATTTCGTGACACGGCGGCTGCCGGGCGACTTTGTTCGCGGCTGGGACCGTTGGCTGGCGCAGCATCTCGTCCCGCTGTTCGGCTCGGAATTTTGGCCGAGCACAACCGCGCTGCGCTTCCTGGCTGGCCCGGCTTGCTTCGGCGCATCGGCGGGCATCATTGTGCAGAGCGCCGACAGGGTCGGCAGGCAATTCCCTTTGAGCGTCGTCGCGCAGCTTGCTGAAGCTCCGGTTCGGCTGGCTGACGCCGAGGCGTGGTTTGCCGAGATCGAAGAAGCGGCCATCGCCGCCCAGCACGGCGAGCTGACGCCGGACGAACTGGATACAGTATTGAGCGGACTGCCGGTGCCTCCTGTCGAGGCCGACGACGAGGTCATCAGCGGTATGGTGATGTGGACCGCCCGTTCGGACATTTTCGACATCGATCCGCAATCGCCGCAAGCGACGCTGAAGCAGATTCTCGCCGCCAGCTGGGAGACCAACTGATGCGGATCTTGAACCAGATGGGGTATCCGCACCAATTCACCATGGGCATGGACAAGGCCGGCCATGAGTGGATTGTCGTGGTCGCCAAAGGCACGTTCGACTTCCCCGCCGAGCCGGGCGGACTGGTGCGAAAATCAGCGGAACAGGTGCCCCTGGTGATGGCCGACACACAGACCGGCGTGGCCGGCTACTCGGCCACGCTCTGGGAGACCGACTTCGCCTTCCGCAAACCACGCTGCGACGTGATCGCCAATGGCTGCGCCTATGCGCCGGGCGGGCGCCCGGCAGAGCGCGTGCCGGTCGGCATCAAGGTTGGTAATTGGTCAAAACTGTTCGAGGTTGTCGGCCACCGCGAATGGCGCTCGATCGGGCCGGTTTTTACCGCCACATCGCCGCAACCCTTCCTGAAACTGCCCATTTCCTACGACGTTGCCTGGGGCGGCGTCGACAGGTTGGACCCGGAGGACAAACTTCCCGCCAGCTACAAATACAACCCGGTCGGAACCGGCTGGTCCCGAACCAGGAACCAGCGCCTCGTACCCGGGCTGCGGCTACCGAACACGCAAGCTGTCGACGAAGACATCCGCTCTCCCTTCGGTGATTACAAACCGATGAGCTTTGGCCCGATGGGCCGCGGATGGCCGGGCCGGATCGAGTATGGCGGCACTTACGACGACAATTGGGCCAAGAACATCTTTCCGTTCCTGCCGCCGGATTTCGACGAGCGCTATTTCCAGATGGCGCCGCCTGACCAGCAGATCGACAATCCGCGAGGCGGCGAAGAGGTGGTGCTTGTGAACCTGGCTCCCGAAGGGCGAGTGAGCTTTCGCCTACCGTCGGCAGCATTGCCGATGACGTTGTTCAAAGGCAGGCAAAAGGCCTATGAGGCCGACATATTTCCAGACACCGTTCTGCTCGACCCAGAAAGACGCCGCTTCTCGCTCGTCTGGCGCCTCTCGCAGCGCATTCACAAGACCATCCTCGATTTCTCGGAGTGCTGGGTAGGTCCGCCAACGCCGGCCATGCTGAGAGCGAGGCTCAAGGGAAAACAATATGTTCGTGTTGGCCACATCACGCCCGCACGAGAGAATGAAGACGCATGAGTGCGCAACTCGACATCGTCTCGATAGGCATGGTTACGGCTGTCGGCCTCGACGCGCCGTCAGCTTGCGCGGCAATGCGTGCAAGACTCGACGGTTTCCAGCAAACGCGACTTCGGGGCTCCGCCGGCGAGTGGCTAACCGGTGCGCCAATCGCGTTACCGCGCAATTGGATTGGTGACAGGCGCATGGCGCATCTGGCGGCTGGTGCTATTTGCGAAGCGTTCGAAAGCGTGCCGGAAGCACGCGGCCAAACGGCACTGATCTTATGCCTTCCCGAGGAAGAGCGGCCCGGCCGGCCTGTCAGCGACAATTCCGCTTTGCTTAGGAGCGTTGCAGAAATTGTTGAGGTCGAACCGCATGCACGCTCCAGAATAATAGCGCACGGACGACCTGCAGGCGTTGTCGCATTGGAACATGCTCGCCGGTTGCTGGCATCAGGCGAGGTGCCCTTTGTGATGATTGCCGGCGTCGATAGTTATCTGAAAAGCCAGACAGTCACGCACTATATCTCCTGCAATCGTCTCCTTACGCCGCAAAATCCGAACGGGTTCATACCTGGGGAGGCGGCGGCGGCGATCATTTGCACCCAGGGTCGACAGGGCGGTCTTCGGCTATTTGGGCTTGGGCTCTCTCGCGAAAATGCATCGATCTACAACACTGAAGATTTGCCTTTGCGCGGTGACGGCATGACGGCTGCTTATCGCGCGGCATTCGAAGAAACCGGTATCGAAATGAACCGGCTCGGGTACCGGATCGCTGACCTCGTAGGAGAACAGTACTGGTTCAAGCAAAGCGCTCTTGCCAGCCTGCGCTTACTGCGAGGAAGGCATGAGTTTCAAGACATCTGGTCGCCAGGCGAGTCCCTCGGCAATGTCGGAGCTGCCGTGGTGCCACTCATGCTTGGCATGGCTTTCACCGCGGCACGCAAGGGCTACGCTGCCGGAAATCCGGTTTTGATCGAGGCATCGAACGATGCCGGCGCCTGCGGCGCAGCTATCGTGGCATCGAGGGCCGCGTAATGGGCGGGGTGTTCGCCAACGGCCTGGAAATTTCCGGCAAAGCCGTGAACGCCCAGACCATCGCCGCATTCCCGGATGTTTGCTTTACACCTCCGGAAAACCCCGCAACGCCGCCCGGCGTGCCCATCCCCTACCCTAGTTTCGGATTGGGCAGCGACACAGAGCAAGGGACCGGCACCGTCAAGATCGGCGGCAAGACCGTCAACATCAAGAACAAATCCGACCTGTCCAGAACGTCTGGGACGGAGGCTGGCTGTGCCGCAAAAAAAGGTGTCATCACATCGAAAAATACGGGAAAGGGGTATTTCAACTCATGGTCTAACGATGTGAAGTTTGATGGCGAGCCTGTCATACGTATGACAGATCTTGCCACAAACAACCATGCATCGCCGACTGGCAATACGGTTACATGGCCGCACACGGCCGCCATAACTGTCAGTGGGCAGGACTGTGCAACGATTTTAAATAACGTGGGTATATATGTGCATCAACACAAGGATTCCGATTGTGCGCACCCGACGGAATCCGAGCACTGCTTTGAAAATCAGATGTTCCAGAGGAGTCGCGGCGGCGATAACTATTCCGGCTGGGGAAATTACGACGTCAACACCGCGCCCTGCATTTGCATGGAGTCCTACAAGAAAACCAAGACCGGATACCGCAAATCCGGTTCTGGGTCGAAACGCGGCTCGCCGCACAACAAAAAGACAAAGAAAGTCCGCGATTTCCTGAAGAAGAAGCGCAGTCCGACCTTAGGCGATGCGATCAAGGAGGTGCAGCAGGCTGTCGGCGACCATCACGAGAAGCTGCAGAGCTGCACCAAAAAGGAGAAAGACGACGCGCTCGAATGCCTGAAGCTCGTGCTCATCGACTACCTCATCGATTGCGCCAGAGCCCCGAAACCGACCCCCGCCCAGATACTGGCAAAACCGATAAGGAAGAAGTGATGCGTGAGCCCGAAACGATCGCCGACTTTGACCCAGAGGAAATCGATGTCCAGGCCGTGGACGGATATCATCACGGCGGCAATCGCTTCAGCGCCAGTTTCGAACTGAGCGATCCCGATGACGAATTCAGCCGGTCCTATCTCCTGGAAATTGAGCTTGGGGCGACCATTCGTTTCAATGCACGGCTTCAGATCGAGGACGCGATCCGGTCCCATGTCAGTTTTGGGCCGCAAGACCATGTTGCGCTTGAGCTTGGAGGGATCATCCACGACCTTCCGCCTGGTTCGGCATCACGCACGGAACTGCGCGAAGGCGCACTGACGCGCCTGTGGGCCCCATCGCGCGACCGGATCTTTGCGATCGGAGATCTTGGCGTAAGCTATCTGCGTGAGCGGGGCCAATGGGGGCAGTTGGAGACCTTCGACGAAGCCGTGCTCAACGATATCCACGGTCGTGACGGAAGTCCGGTGTATTGCGCCGGCGACCGCGGGCTTCTGCTGAGACTCGACGGACGGCGCTGGAATCGTATCGATGTGGGCGTCGAGGAGAATTTCAATACCGTCCTGGCCGGACCTCAGGGTGAGGTCTATCTCGGCGGGGCGAACGGGGCAGCCTACGAATTGCGTGACAGCCAGCTGATTGCGTTGAAGGCCAACGAGGTCGACTATTACGATATCTGCGAGTTCCGCGGCAAACGCTACTGGTCGGACATGAGCTACGGCGTTTCGGTGCAGAAGGGACGCGAACTCGTGCCTCTGCTCGAAACGGAACAAGGTTTTACCATGAACGCGACCGAGGAATTTCTTGTTGTTGCAGGCTGGCACGAATTCTTTCTGTTCGACGGCACTGACTGGTCCGGTTTCGAAATGGGCTATGACGGCAATATCTTCCTTCGAACGGTCGACATCAACAACTACCGATAGGATGGGGGTCATCGGTTCTGTTTCAGGGTCACCGCCAGATATTCTCTAACTTTGGGAAGGTCCAGATCCACAATCTGGATCGGTTTTGGTGCGGCCAGCATCCGCAACACGAAGAGTTCACCCGCTTCCGAGAACTCCTCAAAGCGCTCCTGCGCAATTTTTCGACCTTGATCTCCGGCTACCCGCAAACCGTCCAGATGAGCCTCCAACCTTTCAATCAAGCGGGCAAGACGCACTTCGTCCATCTCCGGATTTTCCTCGGGGTGGAGCAGGTGATGGTCGTAGATCGTCCATAGAAACGCCGCCATTTCGGCATGCTGGCGGACGATCTCGCGCAAGATCGGCGCTGCCATCAGTTCAGGTTCACCGAGCCGCCACGGATACGGTTGGTGGCGCTTGCGTGGCTCGTAACGTATGTGCCGCGGATAATGATATGGCCGTCTTTTTCCATGATGATCGTGGCCTTACCACAGCGCAATTCTATTCGTTCTTCACCCACTATCCTTACCTGTTCGCCGTCGCGTTTGACTTGCGCCCGCGGCTTGCGGCTTGGCTCTACAATGCGCCCCACAATCAGTGGTCGACCAACATCTCCGTCTTCAAACAGGAGCGCGACCTCGGAGCCGATCATATCCGAACTCATTTCGGCCAGGCTTCGGGCTCTTACCGCGGTCTCCCTTGTATTGCCCGGGAATACGACGAGCGGTGCTTCGTCATCGAAGCCGAGAAAAACTCCGATTATCACCCCTTCGATCCGCTTCCGAGTCTTGGTCATCCAGCCGCCCTCAATTCTGCTTGATCTCCGAACCTTTCATCGTGATGTCGCTTGAAGCCTTCACGTTGATCTTGCCCGAGCCTTTGACGGAAATGTCCTTGCCTTCAATATTGATGGTGCCGTCCTTCTTCATCGAAATCGCGGCCGAGCCACACTTGATCACGATGGAGTCGCCAGCCTCGATCAACAAATCTTTGCCGATCTTGATGGCACCGTCCTCGCCAATCTCGACAAGGCTTCCCTTGGCTATCTTCAGGGAGCGCGCGCCGCCGACATTGGTCGCGTCATCCTCGGCGATTTTGGCGTTTCGCCCTTTGCCGATCTGCGAGGAATGGGCTCCGCCGACCTTGAAACTTTGATCCGCCGCCACCTGCACGCTCTGGTTCGCGCCCACCGACCAGTTGTCGTCGGCACCAATGCTATGGCTCTGCGCCGCACCCACCGTAACCGACCGTGTCGCGCCGATTGTATTGGCCTGCGGGCCACCCACGGTCCTGGTCTCGGATGCTCCGACGCTGTCGACACGGGCGGCGCCGACCGTAATGGTCTGGACGATCGCGACGGTCTGCGTGTGATTGGACCCGATCGTCTCCGTCGAGTTCGACCCGATATTGATCGTCTCGTTCGACCCTACCGTAAGCGAGCGATTGACGCCCACCGTCTCGGTATCGTTCTTGCCGATGTCGGTTGTCTGGTCGACGCCGACCTTAACTGTCTTGTTGTTGCCGACGTCCTCGTCGAGGTTGTGGCCGACGGAATGCTTGGCGTCGTGGTCGATGCGGTCCGACTGATCGTGCTGCACCAGCTTGGTTCGGTCATGCTTGATCAGAAGGTGGTGATCCTTCTGCGCCTGGAAATTGACCAGCTCGGAGCCGGCCTTGTCCTCGAACATCAGCTCGTTGTAGCCGCCGCCGCCGAGCGAGGAGTCCGACTTCCAGCCGGATTGCGTGGCACTCGCCGGCAGGCCATAGGGCGGCATCTGCGAGGCATTATAGACCCGGCCGGTGATGATCGGCAGGTCAGGGTCGCCTTCGATAAAGTCGACGATCACCTCCTGGCCGATGCGCGGTATCTGGATGAAGCCCCAGCCGCTGCCGGCCCAGGTCTGTGAGACCCGCACGAAACAGGAGCTGTTCTCGTCCTTCTTGCCCAGGCGATCCCAGTGGAATTGCACCTTCACCCTGGCGTATTTGTCGGTGAATATTTCCTGGCCTGACGGACCGACCACGGTCGCCGTCTGCGGCCCACGCATGATCGGTCGGGGCGTGATCCGTGGCGGACGATAGGGCAAGGCGGTCGGCGCCACGCCCAGGATCACCTTGAAGTTCTCGCTGTCGACGTCGGCATGGCTTCTGTATCCCGGATCGAACAGCCTGTATTCGGCGCTGACCACCAGATACTCCTGGTTCTGGTCCTCGCGCGGAAAGCCATCGAGCTTGAACGTACAGCCCGAAAACAGGCCGCGCACGGTGCCGACCGCGGCGATACGCTGGTGGACGGCCTGGATTTCCTCGCGTCGGATCGCGGCCAGGTTGTCGCCCCGGCCGACTTCGAGATGCGCGCCGGGCTGGCGGTAGTTTTCGCCGGCGGCCAGCTTGTGACTGAAAGGCTGGGCCGACTTGGCCATAAGGTCGGCGCCCGGCTTCTTGAAATCATAGTCGGTGTGGGCATAGGCGCCCGGACGCACCGAACTGCCCGGTATCCATTCGGTGATGTATTCGACATCGCGCCGGGAGCCCTGCCCTTCAAAATGATAAGGTACTTGCTCGTAGCCCGGCGCCGGCTTCAGCTTGCTCATCGCATCGGTCAGGACAAGCGTGTGTTTGCCCTCGTCATGCTCGAAAAAATACAGGATGCCTTCATGCTCGAGCAGCCGCTGGACGAAATCCAGATCGGTCTCGTCATATTGCACGCAGTATTCGCGCTGAGGGTAGGAACCCTGCAGACGCAGATCGAACTCCGCCGTGCTGTATTTCTTGAAGACGTCCTTGACGATGTCGACGACGCTCTTGTTCTGGAAAATACGGCAATCGGTGGTGTTGCCGAGGAACCAGAGCCACGGCCTGACGACCGCTTCGTAGTAGGCCAGCCGGTCTTCTATGCGGGTCAGGCGAAACTCGGACACAAGGCCGCTGAACCAACGTTTCGGATCGGATTCGCCTTCCACCGAAACGACACCCCCCAGCATCTTCAGCGGATCGATATCGGGGCTGGGGCTGACGAACCCTACCGTATAGGCCAAACAACGGCTGATCTCATCGCGACCGACAAGATGCGTGAAGGTCAACAGCTCGGCGCCAACCGGTGTTTGCACAACCGTGGCACGTTCGTTCGGCATGGGTCGTGCCCCTCCTGGACGCGGCCGCCGGCAGTGGGTTTGAAGTTCCCGCATCCAGGAACTTTTTGGCCCGCCGCACCAGGCTATGTTGAGCCTACCACATGTTGTCCGGCCGACCAAAGAGATGCACAGCGGAAAAACCTTACCTTGCCGATGCATTGGCTCGAAACGCCGCTGTCCTGTTGGATGTGCAAACTGCTAGAATGTGGAGTATCGATCAGCGTTCGACGGCGATCCTCGATGTATATCAGTCTGCAAATCAACAATGTCGACGCCTTGCCTGCGGGCATCTCGACCAGTTACGCGGCGCGTGATCGCGGCTTCGAAATCGGACGCGAGGCTTGTGATTGGACCTTGCCGGACCCCGACAAGTTCATCTCCGGCCGGCATTGCGAGGTTCGCTACGAGGCAGGCGCTTTCTGGCTGCACGATGTCTCGCGCAACGGAACCTACATCAACGGATCGAGCCAGCGCATGACCGGCCCGCATCGGCTGAGCCATGGCGACCGGGTGCTGATCGGCCGCTATGTCATCTTCGTATCGATCGACGACGAGCGCGCCACAACAGGCCATATCAGTTCGACACAACGAGAAATGCCGGCCGCGACAGGCCGGCCGCTCGAATTCGCCGCCGAGCCGTTCTTCACTCCTTCGGAGCAACAGTCCGGGCAGCGGGTTCCGGCTCCGGCGTTCTCGTCGCAACCGCCTCTCCCCTCGACCAGAGACGAAGTGCTGCGGGAAATCGCGATCGCGGCCGGCATCTCGCCGGAATTGCTTCAATCGCGCGATCCGCATGAAGTTGCCGCCGAAATCGGCACGGTCCTGCGGACTGTGGTCGAGGAACTGACCATGCTTTTGAAAGCGCGCGCGGCCGCGAAAATACTGGCCAAGAGCACACAACGGACGATGATTAGCGCCGCCGACAACACCCCCCTGAAGTTCGTCCCGGGAACCGACGACATCCGCAAAATCATGTTCGCCCGCCGCAGGGCCGGCTATCTGGATGCCAGGCGCAGCATCGAAGATGCATTCCGCGATCTCAAGACGCACGAATTCGCCACCTATGCCGCCATGCAAGCTGCGCTGTCGCGGCTGCTCGACGATCTGTCGCCCGAGGCGATCGGAAAGAAACTCCCCCCGACATCGTTCTCGTCGAAGAAAAGCCAGGCCTGGGACGCTTTTGTCGCGACCTGGCGAACCATGGAGGAAGCCCACGAGAACGGCATGCTGGACATATTCCTGGCCTATTTCAGCGAGGCCTATGCCAAGGCCGACAAGCAGAAATAGACAGGCCCAAAGGGGGATGCGAGGCTGAAGTCGACGAAGAAAACCTCTTTGGTGCGCGGCATCCGGTTCCAATCGAGAGTTTGTGAGATTACGATCGTATACGACAATTCGCTAAGCGGCTAAGGCTGATCGACCTGGGGGTCTGCGGCAAATGTCATCTTTCGGCGGGATAGTAAGATATAGCCTACCTTCCTCCGGACACTGTCAGGGTCGGCAGGGTTTGCGTTTCCTTCACCTGACGAGAAACCGTTTTGCGCCTGTCTCACCCAGTCGCGGGCACACCGCCTGCACGGACGATCGTCCATGAGTTCGAAGGACGACCCTTTCGGCCCGGCGGGCAAGACCGTCATTCGCGCCCCTCCACGGCGTGAGCGAAAACCGGCGCCGGTCCCTCAAGTGCCCGTCGCGGATGACGGGCAAACCTCGCTGATTAAGAATTCGACCGTATTCGATCCCGGCATCGGCCGGCATACACCGCCGGGCTGGGCATCCGGGACAGTGATTTATCAAGGAGCCCCTTCCGCTTCGGCAGGAAGCGGCGCTTCCGAGGCAGCTCTGCGGCAGGAGACCCTGCTCAATGTCACGGACAGTGTCAGATATTCCGCGGCAAACCCGATCCTTGCCGCGGCCGCACCATTGCTGATGCTGTTCGGCCAGTTCAGGCTTATCCCCGTCGAGAAACAAGCCGAGCCGTTGGCCGAACATGTCACTGAGGCGATCGATAGGTTCGACAGGACAGTCGAGAACTCAGGTGTTGCCGAAGAGGATGCGCGGATTGCGAAATTCATCCTCTGCGAAACCGCCGACGATCTCGTCGGCAACCTGCCTTGGCCACAGAAAGACACTTGGGCGCAGCACAGCATGCTGTCGCAGTTCTTTCACGTCGAGCCCAGCGGCACAGGCTTCTTCGAAGCGCTGAACAAGGTCCTGGCCAATCCCGAGGCACACTACGATCTGCTCGAACTGATGCATGTCTGCCTGTCGCTGGGGTTCGAGGGCCAGTACCGGGGCCTGGCGCGCGAAGACAGCAATCTCGAACGCGTTCGGCGCGACGTCTACGAAACGCTTCGCTATTTCAGGGCACGCGCGGACGCGGACATCTCGCCCCGCTGGCAAGGCTTGGCGTCGACCATGACGCAGTCGTCGACACGCCTGCCGCTCTGGGTCGTCGCGGCAGCTGCGTCAGCGCTGCTGACTGCTGCATTCTTCGCACTGCGGGTCTTCATCACCAACGAAGGCGAAGCTGCCGCCGGTGAATTGCTGGCACTCAACCCATCGCCGCCGATTACCATCGAACGGGCCAGCGTGGCGCCGTTGGCGGAGCCGGCGAAAGTCGTCCCACCCGTCGCCACAACCACGCAGATCGATCGCATCCGTTCGGCACTGGCCAAGGAAGTCGAAGGCGGCGGGCTGACCATCGGCACGAAGGGCGACTTCATCGTTGTGGAAATCAACAATCTCCTGCTGTTCCAGTCCGGCAGGGCCGAGGCGAAGCCGGAGTTCCAGCCCGTTGCCGCAGATATCGCCGCGGCCCTGGAACCCGAGCGCGGACCGATCACGATTGTCGGCCATACGGACAATGTGAAGCCGCGGAAATCGAGCCCATTCAAGTCCAACTTCGATCTCTCCGTCGCCAGAGCGAAAGCTGTCAAGACAATGATGGCACCGAAGTTCAGCGATCCTTCGCGATTGACGGTCGACGGCAAGGGCGAGGACGAGCCAATCGCCGACAATGCGACGCCGGAAGGCCGCACCAAGAACCGCCGTGTCGATGTGATGATCGCCAAGGAGGAAACATTGTGAGCACGGCCAGTCGGGAGCGGCCATGACGCGTTGGCTGCTGCGGATATTCAGCATGATCGCGCTGGCCGGCTTTGCGGCGGCAGTGTGGTTTGCCGGGCCCTTGATCCGCTTCGCCGATACCCGTCCTTTCGGACCTGCCTGGCTGCGCGCCACAATCATCGGTGTGATCGTGGCAGCGCTCGCGCTTTTCTACGGCCTGCGTTTCTGGCAAGCGAGAAAAGCGCAAAAAGAGCTGGAAACCGTGGTCGCGCGCAATGACGACCGCGATGACGACTCGCGGGTGCTCGAAGCCCGCGTGAATGAGGCCGTGGCGGCGCTCAAGCGGTCGAGCGGCAAACGCAATTTCCTTTATGAGATCCCCTGGTACATCGTCATCGGCCCGCCCGGCGCCGGCAAGACAACGGCGCTGGTCAATTCGGGTCTGAATTTTCCGCTGGCCGGTTCGGGTGATGCCCAGCCAGTTGCGGGCGTTGGCGGAACACGCTCCTGCGACTGGTGGTTTACCGACCAGGCCGTCCTGATCGACACAGCAGGACGCTACACGACGCAGGATTCCAATGCCGAGACCGACAAAAAGAGCTGGCTTGCCTTCTTGTCACTGCTCAAGAGAGCCCGCGCACGGCAACCGATAAACGGCGTCATCCTGGCCATCAGCCTCGCCGACCTCGTCAGCCTCGACGATCAGCAGCTTGACGCTCACGTCGTCGAGATACGCAGTCGTCTGCGGGAAATCCACGAGACGCTGAAAATCCAGTTTCCGGTGTACCTGCTGTTCACCAAGGCCGACCTGGTTTCAGGGTTCATGGATTACTTCGGCGGCTTCGACGAGCCCCGCCGACGCAAGGTCTGGGGTGCGACATTCCAGACCACGGATCGCAACAAGAATATGGCCGCCGAGGCTCCGGCCGAATTCGATACACTGGCAAGACGCCTGGCAGAGGAGATACCTGACCGCCTTCAGGAAGAGGCTGATCCGGTCGCGCGCATATCCGTCTTTGGCTTTCCGGCGCAGTTTGGCGCGCTGAAGGAGCGAATTGCGAATTTCATCGCCAGCCTGTTCGATCCGACCCGCAGCCAGGTGAATGTCAGCCTGCGTGGACTCTATTTCTCTTCAGGCACGCAGGAGGGAACCCCAATCGATCAGGTGTTGGGCGCGATCGGCCGCAATTTCGGCAGCAGCCCCCGCGCCCATCTTTCCGGAACCGGCAAAAGCTTCTTTTTGCACGATCTGCTGACGGGCGTCATTTTTGCCGAATCCGGATGGGTTTCGTATGACAAATCAGCTGTAAGACGTGCAACGATCGCCAGGTTCGCCGGCCTTGGCGCCATCGCGTTGATCGCTGCGGCGGCCCTCGGCACCCTGGCCCTGAGCTTCACAGCCAACAGGTCGCTGATCGCCTCCACCACGCAGGCCATGAGCCAGTATCGCCAGACGGCGGACGCGTTGCTCAAAAGCACCGAGGTCACCGATGTCGACCTCGAAAACGTCATTGGCCCGCTCGACCAGTTGCGCAATCTGCCGGCTGGGTTCGAAACCGGCGACGTGCCGACACCGATCGAGGAGACGTTCGGCCTCAGCCAGCGGGAGAGACTTCTTTCGGCATCCAAGACGGCTTACCGGGAAGCGCTGGAACGAATGTTCCGATCGCGCCTGCTGATCCAGGCCGAGCGGACGATCCAGGCCAGGATGGCCGATCCCGCCGCGCTCTACGAGCCGTTGAAAATCTACCTGATGCTTGGCGGCAAGGCGCCGAAGGTCGACGACGCGTTGATCATTTCCTGGATGAAGCAGGATTGGGAGCAGAACCGGTATCCAGGTGAAAACAACCGCGAAGGACGCGAGCATCTCGAAAAGCACCTGGGTGCCATGCTTGCCTTGGACGACGCCTACGATCCGGTTTTCGAACTCAACCAGCCGCTCGTCGAAGCCGCTCAACGGTCGCTCGGGCGCATGAGCCTTGCCGACCGTGCCTCGGCTTTGGTCAAATCCGCAGTATACGCGGCAGCTCTGGATGATTTTTCTGTTTCCCTGAAAAGCGGCCCGGAAGCCCCGTTACTGTTCGAGCGGGTCGATGGCGGCGATTTGTCAGGCCTTCGTGTTCCCGGCCTCTATACTTATGCCGGCTTCAACAGCTTCTATCTCGTGCAACTCTCGCGCATTGCCCAGACGCTCGCCGACGACCAGTGGGTCCTCGGTGGCGGCGGCGAGCAAGGCGGCATCGATCAGGAGTTGCCCAAGCTCGGTCCCGAACTTCTCGACCGCTATGGCAAGGAGTTCGCAACGGCGTGGAACAGCGTTCTCGACGGGTTGAAATTGAAAGCGATGCTGAAGGACAAGCCGCGCTATATCGCGCTTTCCGCCGTCGCCTCGCCAACCTCGCCGATCGAACTGCTGTTTACGGCGATCGCCGACGAAACCGCTCTGACGCAGGACGCTGCTTCCGGCAAGGACTCAGCCACCGCGGTTGAAGGCGGCGCGGGCCAGTTACAGGACGCAGCAAGCACGGCCAAGGGTCTGGCTCGCATCGGCATACAAATCGCCATCGGAAAATCGCACACCCGTGCCGGCACAGAATCCTTAAGCGCGCAAAACCAGAATCCCGGGGCCAACATCGAAGCGCAATTCAGGCCGTTCCAGGCCCTGGTGAGCGGTGCTGCCGGACACCGCCCGATCGATGCCTTGACCCAGAATTTCCGCGATATCTACCAGAGCCTGCAACTGGCAACCGACGTCCCCTCCCAGACGGAACGCGTCAACGCAAACCTGCAGCTCCAGATAGCCACCCTTCGCGCCAATGTCTCGCGACTGCCCAAGCAACTCGGCCGGATGGTCAATGCGACGGCAGACGAGTTTGAAGGCAACGTCACCGAGACCTCGGTGGCAAATTTGAACCAGATGCTCGACCAGACGGTCACACAGCCCTGCGAGGCGGCGGTCAACGGCCGTTATCCTTTCGCCCGCAATGGCACCGAGGACATCGCGATGGCGGATTTCGCCAAACTGTTCGCTCCGGGCGGGCTGATGGACCGGTTCTTCGCACAGAACCTCGCATCGCTGATCGATATGACCGGTCAGGACTGGAGCTGGAAACAGGATGCTCGCTTCGGCCGCGACCTGTCGAAGTCGACGCTGAAGAACTTCCAGCTGGCGGCCGAAATCCGTAGCGCCTTCTTTCCCCAGGGCGGTTCGGTGCCCTCGGTCAGCGTGACCTTCACGCCGTTCTCACTGCATGGCGATGCCGATGCGGCGGTGCTCGATGTCGACGGCCAGACCGTCCAGAGCAACCAAGCGGGCAACATGCCGAGCATAGTGACCTGGCCGAGCGGCACGGCTTCCGGATCCGCCAGTCTGAGCCTGACGCCGGAGATGCCAGGCCGCGAATCCGCCATCAAGTTCGAAGGGCCGTGGGCCCTGAAGCGACTTCTGGACAAGGCTGCCGTCACCGGCCACGACAGCAACATGCAAGCACGCTTCGTGATTGGCGGACGCGACGTTACTTATACGCTCCAGACAGGTTCAGGCTCCAACCACTTCTTCCTCCCGGCCCTTTCCGGATTCAGCTGTCCCAAGGCGTTTTGAGATGGGTTTGATCTGCTGATCCTGGCGCCGATCCGCTGACCAGAGTTCAAACCCCGGTTTTCCTTAGTTTTCGGTACTTTAATGTTCGAGCCTGTGGCAAAGTGGCGCCAGCGAGCGTCCAAAGGTGCGCCGCAGAAGGACGCTTGAAAAGCGCTTGGTGGCAATTTGAATACTGTCGCCCTTTCCATCGAAAGCTTCGGCGTGAGCCACAAAGGCTGTGTCCGTGAGCTCAATGAAGACAGCTATCTAGTCGAGCCACAAACTGGCCTCTGGGTGGTAGCCGACGGAATGGGTGGACATGACGCCGGAGAGGTCGCTTCCGCCAGTATCGTCGATCATCTGTCAACAATCGGCATTGCGAGCTCGGCACCCGATCTTCGGGCCCGCTTCGAGGACAGGCTGAGCCGGGCCAATGCCGAAATCCGCAGCATATCGGAATCGCGCGGCATCACCATCGGCTCCACGGTCGCCGCCCTGTTGGCGATGGACGGACGATTTGCCTGCCTGTGGGCGGGCGACAGCCGGGTTTATCTGATCCGCAACGCCGCGATCTCGCAGATTTCGAAAGACCACACCGAAGTGCAGGAACTCTTGGATCGAGGCATGATCAGCGCGGCCGAGGCGCTCACCTGGCCACGCCGCAATGTCATCACACATGCGATCGGGGTCAGTGACGACTTCGTCATCGATTTCCAGCAGGGCGAACTGATGCCGGGAGACATTTTCGTGCTGGCCACCGATGGGCTGACGGCACATGTCACCGACCCCGAGATCGAGGCCGCTGTCGTGTCGGCTACACCTCAGGCGGCCGGAGAAAACCTGCTGGAAACGGTTCTGGCGCGAGGCGGAACGGACAATGTCACCATTGTGCTGGTTAAGATTGGGAACGGGCGCAATGGACAATCGCTCCACCCTGATCTGTCCAGAGCGGAGGGCCGAGGCTGATGAGCGCCGATGACAAGACGCGAATATCGCCGCAAGTGGCCAACACCGCTGTCGGTACGCAGCTCAGCGGCATCTACGAACTTGACGAACGGATCGCATTCGGCGGCATGGGCGAGGTCTATCGCGGCCACAACATCCAGACCGGCGACCATGTCGCGATCAAGATCGTGCTGCCCGAATTTGCCCGTGACCAGACGATCTTGTCCTTGTTCCGCAAGGAGGCCTCGATCCTCAACCACCTGTCGCATGATGCGGTCGTGCGATACCACGTCTTCACCATCGATCCCGGGATCGGCCGTCCCTACCTTGCCATGGAATTCGTCGACGGCGAGTCGCTGTACGACATCATGCGACGTGGTCCGATGCCGACGGATGAGGTGCGCAAGCTCTGCCATCGCCTCGCATCCGGCCTGAGCGCCGTGCATCAAGCGGGAGCAATCCATCGCGACCTCTCGCCGGACAATATCATCCTGCCGGGGTGCCGGGTCGACCGCGCAAAGATCATCGATTTCGGTATAGCGCGATCGGCGACCGTGGGCGGGGAGACACTGATCGGCGGGAAGTTCGCGGGAAAGTACAACTACGTTTCGCCCGAACAGCTCGGGCTGTACAGCGGCGACGTCAGTGAACAGTCCGACATTTACAGCCTTGGGCTGGTGCTGGCTGCCGCTCTGCGCGGGAAACCGATCGACATGAGCGGATCGCAGTTCGAGATCATCGAAAAGCGCCGGGCCGTGCCTGACCTCTCTGATATCGACGACGATTTTCGTGACATTGTCGAAGCCATGCTGCAACCGGATCCGCGAGACCGGCCGGTCAGCATGGCTGATATCGCCAGGATGACGCGTGGCGAAGACGAAGGAACAACGCCGCCGACGTCCATCACACCCCGCAACCGGTCAGCCGGGCAAACCCTTGCTCCTGATCCCAAGGGCGCCCAGGCATCCAATGTCGCGGGACGCAACGCGCCGACGGCAACGGGCCCGGGCGAGCAGCGCTTCGTCCCGCATGTCCGGCCCGCTCATTTGTCCGAACCGCTGCCTTCGCGGGTCGCCGGCCCTCCGCGCGCGGTCACTGCGGATATGCCCAAGAAAACCACAAAGACCCGAACTATCGCGATCGCTGCCCTGGCGACACTGGCTGTCGCCTCAGGCGCGGGCCTGTATCTGAGCGGCTTCATGACGCCGGCAACGCCGATTGCCGGCAAGACATCGCTTTCCGCGCCCGAACCGTCAAAGCCTACACCGGAAACTTCGGCGCCGACCCTCGCCGACAAAGTCGCGAACGCCCCTGAGC
>NZ_RZTT01000910.1 GCF_003996995.1 Mesorhizobium sp. M7A.T.Ca.US.000.02.2.1
GGTCTACAGCGACGAGAAAACGAACGCTGCGGCTTCCTCACCGGTTGGCGGCGAAGGCACCACTTCCGATCCCAGCGACGACGAAGGTGATAGCCCGGAGGGAGACGGACAGCGCCGCCAGAGCGTGAAACCGGGTCCGGCCGCACCCGACCCCATGAAGGTTCGCAAGCCGCTCGTGCAGGTCCGCATCGGCCGCCGCGAAGGCGTCATGCTGATCGGCAAGACGGCCGAATATGGCCTCGCCTGGGTGAAGTTTGAGAATGGCGATGAGGATCAGCTTGACGTGAACAAGATCAAGCTCGTTGCCGTCATCGACGGCGCTGCCAAGTAACCATGACAGGAGGGGCCGTAATCGGCCCCTCCCCCATTCCTATGACCATCGACGTCAATCACTACGCTCAGCAGCTCATCGATGCTCGGAACCGAATCAAGGCTGCACGCGATCCGCAGGAAGCGCTGGATGCCCTGGAGG
>NZ_RZTT01000911.1 GCF_003996995.1 Mesorhizobium sp. M7A.T.Ca.US.000.02.2.1
AAAGGCGCCGGCCGCCATGAAAGCAGCACTGCCAAGCGACACCTGGCCGGCATAGCCGGTCAGGATGTTCAAGCCCACGCCGGCAAGGCTGAGCGCCAGGAAAGGCAGCAGGATGGCCTCGAACAGATAGCTTGAGCCGATCAGCGGCACGACGCCGTAAGCGAAAGCGAGCAAAAGCACGGGCACGACCCATTTCGGCAGCACCGGCGCGGCGGCGAAATCGCTTGTTATCGCGGTCATCGTTCAGATCCTCTCGACGAGCTTCTGACCGAACAGGCCGGAAGGGCGGATCAGCAGGAAGACGAGCGCGACGACATAGGCAAACCAGCTCTCTATGCCGCCGCCGAAATAGTCGCCGATATAGACTTCGGCGAGCTTCTCGCTGGCGCCGATCAAGAGGCCGCCGACGATGGCGCCGAGGATGGAATCGAAACCGCCGAGCACCAGCACCGGCAGCGCCTTGAGC
>NZ_RZTT01000912.1 GCF_003996995.1 Mesorhizobium sp. M7A.T.Ca.US.000.02.2.1
GCCAGCTCGATGCGCTGGCAGGCGAAGTCGGCGGCATTGCCGGCGATGCCCTGCAGTTCGACGGCACCACCTACAACGCCATCCGCGGCGGCCAGGCCACCCGGATTTCCGGGGTGGCGGACGGCGAGGCTGCCGGCGATGCCGTCAATCGCGGCCAGCTGGATGGCGTGGAAGGGCAGGCCCGGACCGCGCAGCGGACGGCCGACCAGGTGGGGACGGATCTGGCCGCGCTCGATGCCCGCGCGGTGCAATTCGGCGCCGACGGCGCGATCCAGGGCAAGGGCGCACGGCTGGCCAACCTCGGTGATGGCGTGGAGGCGAGCGACGCGGTGACCCGCCGCCAGCTCGATGCGCTGGCAGGCGAAGTCGGCGGCATTGCCGGCGATGCCCTGCAGTTCGACGGCACCACCTACAACGCCATCCGCGGCGGCCAGGCCACCCGGATTTCCGGGGTGGCGGACGGCGA
>NZ_RZTT01000913.1 GCF_003996995.1 Mesorhizobium sp. M7A.T.Ca.US.000.02.2.1
ATACTGGACCGACATAGCTGCGGCCACGGCGGTCGCCGGCATTCGCCGCCTCTCGGTTCTGGCCTTTGCCGACGGCAAGGCGAGCGAAGCACCGCCGGCGCCGTTCACGACCTCCACGCTGCAGCAGGAGGGCGGCAAGCGGTTCGGCCTGTCGGTCAAGGAAGTCATGGATACCGCGCAGGCCCTGTTCGACAGCAGCGTGATTACCTACCACCGCACGGATTCGCCGAACTTCCTGGAAGAGGGCTTTGGCCTCATCAGCGCCTATGCGCAGCAGAAAGGTCTGCCGCTGGCGCCGGAACGTCGGCAGTGGAAGGCGAAGGCTAGCGCGCAGGAAGGCCATGAGGCCATCCGTCCGGTCGATTTCGCGGTTGAAAGCGTCGGATCGAACGAGAACGAACGCAAGCTGTATGAGCTGATCCGCATGCGTGCGCTGGCCAGCGAGCTGGCCGATGCAACCTATGCG
>NZ_RZTT01000914.1 GCF_003996995.1 Mesorhizobium sp. M7A.T.Ca.US.000.02.2.1
AGCGTGGTCAGCGCGATGCCGGCCACAGCCGTCGGCAGGGCGAAGGGCAGGTCGACCATGGCATCGACGATGCGGCGGCCGGGGAAGCGGTAGCGCACCAGCACCCATGCGACCAGCGTGCCGAAGACGACGTTGACCGCAGCCGCGACGAAGGCGGTGCCGAAGCTGATTCTCAGCGCATTGATGGTGCGGCGATCGGTGGCGATTGCCCAGAATTCAGGCCAGCCAAGGGCGGCCGAGCGCCAGAGCAGCCCGGATAGCGGGATGAGGATGATGAGGGTGAGGTAGGCAAGCGAGAAGCCGAGCGTCAATCCGAAACCCGGAATGACGCTCGGCTGCCTGAATCGCCACCCCGCCTGGGCGGGTGCTGTGGTCATGTCGTCCTGAATATCGACTGCTTACTGGGGCTTGTAGATCTGGTCGAATATACCACCATCGCCGAAATGATAAGGCTGTGCTTTTTT
>NZ_RZTT01000915.1 GCF_003996995.1 Mesorhizobium sp. M7A.T.Ca.US.000.02.2.1
GCCGCGCGGTGTTGTAGTCGGCGTGCCACAGGGCGATGGCTACGCGCGCCTGAGCCAGCGAGGTGAACAGCGTCTCGTTGAGCAGTTCATCGCGCAGTCGGCCGTTGAAGCTCTCGATGAAGCCATTCTGCATCGGCTTGCCGGGCGCAATGTAATGCCATTCGACGCGGTTCTGATCCGCCCAGGAGAGGATGGCGTTCGAGGTGAACTCGCTGCCATTGTCGCTGACGATCATCCTGGGCCGGCCGCGCTGGTGATGAGCCGGTCCAATTCGCGGGCAACCCGCATGCCCGAGAGAGACGTATCAACGATGAGTGCCAGGCACTGTCTCGTGCAGTCGTCGACGACGGCCAGGATGCGGAAGCGGCGCCCGTCGGTGAGCTGGTCCGATACGAAGTCGAGCGACCAGCGCTCGTCGGGCCTCAGCGGCACCAGCATCGGCGCCCTGGTCCCG
>NZ_RZTT01000916.1 GCF_003996995.1 Mesorhizobium sp. M7A.T.Ca.US.000.02.2.1
TGAATACCCCCCGTTGGCCAAGGGATAGCGCGGCTTTTTGGCAAAAACCATAGCGATGCCGCCGGACAGCGTTCCGCCGGCCGTCCCTGGGGTCCAGCCGGAAGACCTTATCCAGATAGCCCGGCATCGAGAGGCGACGGATGAAAATGGCCGATCCTCGTAGGGACCGGCCATGAGAGTGGAACAGGGTTTGAAAGTTCGGTCAGCAGGTCCGCTGGCGCCTTACGAAGCCTTCTTGATCGACGTCACGATACCGGTCTTGTCATCGACGGTCACTGCTACCTTGGCGCCGACCTTCAATTTGCCGACCGCCGCTTCCGGCGATAGCTGGTAGATCTTGCCGTCGTCGAGGGTGATCGACTTGGTCGTCGGGTCGACGGCCTGGATGGTGCCCTGAACGGTCGCGGCATAGGCGGTGCCTAGGAAGGCGAGCAGAGCGGCGGGGG
>NZ_RZTT01000917.1 GCF_003996995.1 Mesorhizobium sp. M7A.T.Ca.US.000.02.2.1
ACCGCTACTCGCCGCTTTTCTTCCCCTCGGCCGAATGCCTGCACCTCACGCAGCTTCGTCAACAACTGCTGGTCGGCCATGTTGACCCAGTGACGCCAAAGCTCACCAGGAGCCGGAGGCGGTTTGCTGTACTCCGCCAGTCCAGCGCCGAGGGCGGCCACGGACACGGCGACGATGAGCATCAGCAGCGTAGGCTGTAGGAAGAAGCTCAGAAAGGCTTGATCTGGCGTTACTTCACGGCGGAAGTTCAGAATCATCAGCGGCAGAACCTCCCAAAGCCACAAAACAATGCACACGGCCGTCGCGATAATCCCTGCAACCGCAATCGTTCGACCGGCCCAAAGCAGCCAGCCGCGTCCAGCAGGATTTTCAACTGTGTTCACTCATCGGTCCTCGTTTCATGGGATACGTCGGGAGTATCAGCCTGCAGCTGTGCGGACT
>NZ_RZTT01000918.1 GCF_003996995.1 Mesorhizobium sp. M7A.T.Ca.US.000.02.2.1
CCCCTGGCCAGGCCGGACGCGACGCCGTTGTCGCCGAACAGCACATCGGCCACCTGCGGCGTGTCGGGCACCATCAGGATGATGATGTCGGCAGCCTTGGCCACGGCGGCGTGGCCGGTGACGGTCTTCAGCCCCTTGGCGACGAGATCGGCCGGCGGCTTGGAGCGATGGTCGCTGGTGATGACATGATAGCCCGCATCCAGCAGGTGCCCCGCCATCGGCGCGCCCATGATGCCGAGGCCGATGAAGCCGATGGTTTCCATGATGATTCTCCTGACGCTTGTGTGAAACGCCCCCTAATCCGGCCGCTGCGCGACCACCTTCTCCCCGAGGGGAGAAGAGAATGCCGACGTTGATGCCTGTCTCTTCTCCCCACCGGGGAGAAGGTGGCCCGAAGGGCCGGATGAGGGGGCCTTGGCCGCTAAGCCGCAGCACTGCCC
>NZ_RZTT01000919.1 GCF_003996995.1 Mesorhizobium sp. M7A.T.Ca.US.000.02.2.1
GACAGAGCCGTTGATGTCCTGGTTGCGGATCATCTGGCAGGCGATCAGCCGGCCGTCAGTGCGCATCAGCCAGCCTTTCGAGGCGTCCTGATCGGTCGCCGGCTTCTGGTTGGCGCTGCGGATGAGATTGTCGGCCAGATGCGAGGCCAGCAGCGACACCGGGTCGGCGTTGAAATTCGTCGTTGCCGAGGTGACGGCTTCCGTGACGCGCAGCACCTGCTTGCCGCCCTGACCTGCGAAGGCCAACCCTTCCGGGTTGATGGCGACATAATAAACCTCGCCTTCCAGCTCGAAGGGCCGGCAATTGGGCTGGGCGCCGATGTTGCTGGCCGGGACGAAGTTCATCGGCGTGTTGCGCTCGATCGTCCGGTTCGGCACGAAATACATCGCCTTGTCGGTGAAGACGAACAGATAGGTCGATTCCTTGACGTGCACGA
>NZ_RZTT01000091.1 GCF_003996995.1 Mesorhizobium sp. M7A.T.Ca.US.000.02.2.1
CGGTCTGGTAGACCGACAGCACCCGGCCGACCACCCAGCGCGGCGTCGCCATCTGCACCGTGACGTTGAAATGCGAAAGCGCGATCACCCAGCAGGCGCCGCCGACAAGCAGGCCGAGCGACGTCTGCCAGGCATGCTGGCTGACGGCGGCATTGAAGGCGCAGACAGCGAAGCCGGCAAAAGCACAGCGCACCATCGTCTCGCTGGACAGCAACTGCCGCAGCCTGACGCTGATCAAGGCGCCGCCGACCGCGCCGATGCCGAAGGCGCCGAGCATGATGCCATAGGTGAGCGCATCGCCCTTGACGACATCGCGCGCCACCAGAGGCAGCAACGCAAGCACAGCGCCTGCACTGAAGCCGAACGCAGCACCCCTGACCAGCACCTTGCCGATGTTGGGCGACATGGCGACATAGCGCAGGCCGGCGCCCATGGCAGCCCCCAGCGACTCGCGCGGCAAGGTCGATACCGGCACGTTCGGCTTCCAGCGCGCCAGCACGACGATCAGGCCGATATAGCTCACTGCGTTCGCCGCGAAGGCGGCCGCGGCACCGGCCGCGGCGACGATGATGCCGCCGATTGCCGGACCGACGCTGCGCGTCAGGTTAAAGCCCATCGAATTGAGGGCGACGGCTGCCGGCACCTTGTTGCGGGGAACGATATCGCCGACGGAGGCTTGCCATGACGGGCTGTTGAGCGCGGTGCCGCTGTCAATCAGGAAGGTGAAGGCAAGCAGCGTCCATGGCGTGATCAGGCCTGAATAGGTGAACAGGGTCAGAAGCACCGACACCACCAGCATGAAGGTCTGGGCGACCAGCATCACCTTGCGCCGGTCGAAACTGTCGGCGATGGCGCCGGCGACGAGTGCAAACAGCATGATCGGCAAGGTGGTCGAAGCCTGGACCAGGGCCACCTGATAGGGCGAGGTGGCGATCGTGGTCATCATCCAGGCGGCGCCGACACCCTGGATCAAGCCACCGAAATTCGAGACGAGGCTTGCGCCCCACACGGCGCGGAAAATGCCGTGCCGGAAGGGCGCCAGCGCCGAGACGCTCTCGCTGTCCGGCTTTTCGTCAATCATTTGGGGTTCCTGCCATGTCGTGCCTGCTCGTCAGACAATCCGTTTGCGCAGACCGTTTGCCGAAAGTAGGGCATGGCGCCGCAAAGGGCAAAAAAGCGCATGGTCCAACAATGGGATAGAGGCGGTCCAGGCCTTGTCCGCCGGTGGGTCCGGAGGTGCCGCTGGGATCGGCGGCGTCTGTCCTCAGACAATTGCGAACGGCATGCCTCGGCACACCATCCTGGAACAGGTTCAGAACCCGTTCTGGATGCGCTCGAAGATGACGTTGGTGAAGGCCGATATCTGGCTGCCGATGAAGGGGCCGGTCAACGCCACCACCAGCATGATCGCGACGATCTTCGGCACGAAGGTCAAGGTGATCTCCTGTACCTGCGTCAGCGCCTGGATGAGGGCGATGCCGATGCCGACCGCCATGGCGACCAGCACCACCGGAGCGGACGCGACGAGCACCGTCCACACCGCGTACTGGACGATGTCGAGAGCGTCGGCCTCATTCATGGGACTGGCTCTCTGCCGAAAGCGTCAGCTTGCTGCCTTGACCGAGACTCCCGGACCGACCGCAACTTCGGTGCCGTTCTGCAGCACGGCGATGAGACCGTTGCTGGCGAGGCGCACCGAAGCCACGGTGCCCGTGGTCAGGCCGTCGGCGGAGGTGATCGAGCGCCCGATCAGTGCGTCGGCCTGCGACAGCGCCGAGGACTGCATGATCTGATTGAGCTTGGTATTGGTCTGCACCGACTGCTCGACCTGAGAGAAGGTGGCGAGCTGGGCGACATATTGCGTCGAATCCATCGGCTTGGTCGGATCCTGGTTCTTCATCTCGGCGATCAGAAGCTTCAGGAAGGACTGGTAGTCGACCGCTGTCTTCGAGGTCGACGCCGTGGCCTGATTGGCGCCTGTCGGAATCGTCGTCGTCATGTCCACGTTCATCAGTATCGTGCTCCCACGGCCAGCGGGCGCTCGGCACCCGAAACATCGTCATTACCACCCAGCGCGCGGCGTTCGAGCGGATAAAGCGCGCGGATCGCCTTCAGCGCCTCGTAGATATGATCCTCGCCGACCATGCGGTCGATCTGTTTCAGCGCGCTGCAGATCTGGGTGTCCTCGAAGCTTGCCAGAAGCAGCGGCAGCGAACGGCGGAACATGTCGCGCGCGGCGGCGGCGCCGGCCGGGTTCATCAGCATGACCTGCAGGATGAAATAAAGCTGCTTGAGCGGCGTCGAGGCATCGTCGGCCTGAATGACGTGGCTTTCGAGCAGGAACTGGACGTCGTTCATCAGTTCGACGGTGACCTTGCGGTCGACCCGGATGACGGCGCCGTTGATGTAGATCTTTTCGTTCGGCCTGAGCGATATCTTCAGCGTGTTGGTCATTGAATGCCGTCCCTGATGATCTGGGACACCTCGATCAACCCTTCGAAATTGTTGGTGCGGCCCTGACGGATGTCCTCCGCCTCGCGCAGCAGCCACAGGCCGATGGAAATGAGGTTGGCGCGCAGTTCCTTGGGCAGGGCGTTGTCGCTGGAGCCAAGATCCTCGACGAAGGCGGTCCAGACGCGGTTGGTGAAGTGAAGCGCCTCGATCGCTTCCATGGAATCGTGGCCGGCCGCTGCTGCCGCCGCCAGCATGTCGATCGAGCGGGTCAGAAGCTCCCGCTCGCGGTCCTTCGCGTCGGCAACGGAGTTGCTCTGGATGTCGGCGTAGGAGAATTGGTACATCGTTGGGGCTCTACCGTTCCGTTAAGCGTTGTCAGGTCAGGTAATTCAACAGGCTGAGCTGCTGCAGGCGTGCGGTCAACGCGAAAGACGTTTCGATGTGCTGTGTCAGGTCCGCGACCCGTGTCGCGGCTGCCGCCGGATCGACGGCTTCCAGATCGAGAATGTGCCGTTCGAAAAGGTCGACCTGCGTTTTCATCCGATCGTTGGCATCGGAAACCCGCTTCTGGACGATGCCGGTCTCGGATTGAAGCTGGCCAATGCCGCTCAGCGCTTCGCCGACCAATGTGGTGGAGCGGCTGACAACCGTATTCTTCGCCGCCTGGCTGATGTTGCTGGACATCAGGCTGCTGACCATGGCTGCGGCCATGGCGAGTTTCTGAATGCCATCGCTGTTGGCGCTGGTCGAAGTCGGTGTGGTTTCGTTGAGTGCGATGCGGCTGACGATCTGCTGGTCGGTGGCGTTCGACCAGTCGCCCTGCCAACCCGCGCCCGTGAACAGCGGCGCGACATCGTTGGTGATGAAATCGTCCATCTGGGCGGCCGTGATGTTGGCCGCTGCCGGGTCGTCCTGGGTGAAACCGAAATTGGTGAGGAAAGCGGTATCGAATGCAGCCTTGGCGGGAGAGCCGGCAGCCGTGAAATCGTTGATCGGCTTGACGTCGGTGTTGGTGCCGGCAAACAGATATTCACCATTGACGCTGGTGTTGAGGATCGAGGTCAGCTGCTGGATGGTCGCCTTGCCGGAGTCCCGGGTGAGGCTGTTGGACGAGTCGCTTGAGGAAGCGGTGGTCAGGGCGGACAGGAAGGTCTGAGCGGCGCCGGAGAGCTGGCCAAGCGAGGTCTGTGTCGAGGAAAGCCTGGCGCCGACCAGGCCGTTGGAATCGATAATGACGTTGAGCCGGTCGAGATCGCGCGAGAAGGTGACGGACTGGGCGGTGCGGCCTCCGAGAGCCAGCCCGACATCGGCGACCCTACCGGTCGACGCTTCCTTCGTGGCTTTGACGAGTTCGGCCTGCATGCGCATCTGCTGGGAGCGCATGGCATTGGAGATTGCGGCCGAGGAGACTGAAGTCATGGAATTATCCCACCGCGTTAAGCAAGGCCGTCAGCATGTCGTCGACGGTTTTCATCATCCGGGCCGATGCCTGGTAGGTGTGTTCGAGGTCGAGCAGCAACGACATTTCCTGGTCGACATTGACCCCGGTCGCGTTGGACAGCGCTTCGGCGCTGCGCGATGCCAGTGCCTCCTTGGCGTCGGAGGCGGTCGAAGCCTGCTGGCGCACGCCTTCGAACCAGCCGATAGAATTGGCCGCGTAGTCGGATACGCTGGACGTTGCCGAAACCCCTGCGGCGGAGTCGAAAGTCATCGGCTGGTCGAGCCGGTCGCCATAGGCCACCAGAAGGGTGGAATAGGATGCGCCGCCGCCGGTGTTGGCGACATAGGCTGCACCATTGGCACCGCCGTCACGCAGCAGCGTCGGATTGCCGCCGGTGCTCGGGTCCATCGCCGAATTGACGCGGATGGACGCGGCAAGGCCGTTGACCAGCGTGCCGGCGGCCGGCACGGCCGGCGCTCCCGACCAGGTGAACAGGCCGGCGGCATTGGCCATCGAGGGTGCGGTCTCGGCAAAAGCGGTGATCAGGCCACGCGCGGTCTCGTCGAGCTGGCTCTGCATGGTCGAGGCGACGCCGTCGCGCAATTGCAGCAGGCCGGCAAGCGTGCCGCTGGCGCTGGTGTTGCCACCGGCTCCCGCCGAGATCGGCACGTTGTCGATGTAAACGGCATTGCCGGCGGCACCCGCGGTATAGCCTGCCGACGCCGCGAAGGTGACCGTGCGCGGTATCGTCTCGAACAAAGTCGTTCCGTCGCCGGTGGTGATGACCATGTCATTGTCGCCTCGCGTGAAGGTCGACACCGGGACATAGTTCGAAATCTTCTTCAAAAGCGCGTCGCGCTGGTCGAGCGCATCGGAAACGTCGGTGCCGGAACGGGTTCCGGACATGACCGCCGTGTTGGCATCCTGGAACTGGCTGAGCAGCGAGTTCAGGTCATCGACGGCGGTGGCGATCTGGCCGTCGGTCTGGGTGCGGAAATCCTGGACTGCCTTGGAGCCGTCGTTGAGCGAGCGCACGACCTGTTTGGCGGCGTCGATGACCGAGGCGCCGAGGTTCTGGTTCGACGGCGAGGTGGCGTAGAGCTGCAGCGCCTGCTGCAGGTTGGCGATCGCGGTCGAGGGCGAGGACGCATTGTCGACGCCATTGACCGCGACGCCCAGCTGATCCATGCCGCTGTAGAGCGCGTTCTGCCCGCTCCAGGCCGATAGCGCGCCGAGATTCTGGCGAAACAAAAGCTCGTTGGCTGCGCGCTGGATATCGACCGAACGCGCGCCCGGCGCCGTGCTGGTGACGACGGCCTGGCGCCGCGAATAGTCCGGGTTGGAGGCGTCGGCGACGTTGCGCGAGACAACGCTTGTCTGTCGCGCGGTGTTCATAAGCGCCGACTGGGCGATACTCAATGCGGTAGACAGTGACATGCGGGTCTTTCGCGGGCGACGCCCGTCTTATCTCTTCAGGTTGACAAGGACGTCCATCAGATCGGAACCGGTCTGGAAGACTTTCGAATTGGCGGTGTAGCTGCGCTGCGCCGCGATCATGTTGGTCAGTTCTTCGGCGATGTCGACGTTGGAATTCTCGAGCGCGCCGGAGATGATGGAGCCGAGTTTGCCTTCATTGGCAAAGCCGACACGAACCGCGCCGGACTCGGTGCCCTGCGAATAGACGTTGCCGGGCAGCGCGGTGAGCTGGTCCGGGCTCTGCACGTCGGCCAGCGGAATCTTGTAGAGCGGCTTGGTCGAACCGTCCTTGTACTGTGCGTAGATGGTGCCGTCCTTGCTGATCTGGACCTTGTCGATGGTGCTCGGCGCGTTGCCGTTGACCTGGGCATCGGAAACCGTGAAGCCGGCGCCAAGCTGGGTCAGCGCAGACAGATCGAGATTGAGGGTGGCGCCGTTCGGCACGGTAAATGAAACGCCGGTGGGCGTGCCGGTGAGCTTGCCGGTGGTGGTGTCGAAGGTCAGGTTGGCCGAGCCCAGCAAGCCGCCAGCGGTGTAGGGGAACGATGTTCCAGCGGTGGCCTTCGACTGATCGAAGACCGCCACCTGCCAGGTGCCGGCGCCGGTGTTGGTGAAATAGACGTCGAGCAGCTTCTTGTTGCCGAGATTGTCGTAGGCGACCATCGAGGATTTCGACGTGTATTGCGCGGTCGCAGCGTTGGCGGCGGGCAGGTTGGCGGTCGCGACCGGTGTCGCGCCGGCCGGCAGGTTGCCGGCATAGCTGCCCTCGGTGCTCGGCGTTGCGGTCATTCCCTGGTCGGAGATGACAACCGGGACCAACCCCTCGAAGCCATTGACCGTCGCTGCCGGTACGCCGTTGTCGTAGCTATACGCCATCAGCTGGAAGCCGGCCGAGTTGACAAGTCTGCCTTGACCGTCGGGAACGAAAGCGCCGGCCCGGGTCAGGTAGGGGGTGCCGCTCGGATCCTGGACGACAAAGAAGCCATCGCCGCTGACGGCAAGGTCGGAAACCGAGGTCGTGTACTGAAGCACACCCGGATCGCTGACCGCCTGGCGGATCGTCGTGGTGACGCCGCCGGAATTGTAGGCACCGCCGGTCGACGGCATGACCAGCGTCGAGAATTCGGCGGAGGAGCGCTTGTAGCCGGTGGTGTCGGAATTGGCGATGTTGTCGGCGACCGTCGATAGGCGGTTTGCCTGGGCGTTCATGCCGGAAACGCCGGTCCGCATCATTCCGTAGAGGCTCATCGAAACGTCTCCGCTGTGTCCATGCTGCTGGCTACTAGGCTACGCATGTTTTCTTGCGCGAGGCTGGCGCGGCGCTGCATCAGAAGACGAGCCGGTAGCCGAGGAAACGCTTGGAATCGATCGGGTCGGTGCCCAGCTTCTCGCGCAGCTTCTTGCGCAGTTTGCTGATGTGGCTTTCCACCACGTTCTCCTCGACCTCTTCGTCGAAGATGCCGTAGATGGCGTTGAAAACCTGGGTCTTGGTGACACGGCGCCCGCGATTGCTCGCCAGATATTCGAGGATGCGGCGTTCACGGCGCGGCAGGGGGAGGGGCTGACCGTCGATCTCGGGGTCGCGGCCATCCATGAAGATGCGCATGGCGCCGATCTCGGTGTAGGCGACGTCTTCCAGGGCGCGGCGGCGGATGGCGGTGATGCGGGCCAGGATCTCGCGGATATGGACGGGCTTGCGAATGACGTCGTCGACGCCGCTCTCGAACAACCGGAGCGTGTTCTCCAGCGAATGCTGTTCGCTGAGCGCAATCACCGGGGCGCCGGTGCGGTCGCGGATCTGGCGCGGAGAGATGGAACCCTCGCGGCAGTCGCCGATGAGGAAGGCCCGGACCGAGCGTAGATCGGTGTCTGCGGCAGAGTTCACCCACTCACCGAATTCCCCGGACGCAAAGCCTGCACAGGCGATGCCCTCACGATCGAAAAGTGAATTGTATCCCTCTGTTACGAGCTCGCGCTCGTCAACGATCACAATCATCGGCCCCGCCTTCCGAATCAAATCATTTGCCCCGTGAAGAGAGGCGTATCCGCTGGCGGGAATCCTGAACAACCGTCATTTCTTGTAGCTAGTTTCTTGGGAGTCTGGAATCGTTTCGGTTGCATTAGCGGGCGGCCAGATGTGCTTTCGGCGGCAAGTTCTGACCAAGTCAAACCAACAATTCGGGTTGTACGGTTTGTCTATTAGTAACGGGAAATGCGCTTACGGGTTGCAGAATCCGCGGGCGTTCGCGGTCCATTTTCCAAAGCCGGTGGCGACCATGTTGGCAATGACGCGGCAGACATAGATCTTCTGCGCCGGGTCGTTGTCGGGACCGGCATGATAGCGGGCCACGGCCATAGACCAGGTCTCGTGACGGGCATGAAGGCTGGCCAGGAAGCGCGCCGCATAGTCGACGTTCTGGCGTGGGTCGAGCATGTCCTCGACGCTGCGAAAATGCGATGCGTGGTAGTGGTGATTGATCTGCATGCAGCCCAGATCGATCAGGGTCTTGCCCTCGCGCCGGGCATTGGCGAAGGCGGCAAGGGCCTCGGTCCGGCTCCTCGGAAAGACTGCTTTTCCTTCTATATTCAAGGCATTGGGTTGAAGGCTGCCCTTGTTTCCGGTCTCCGTCAGGCCAACGGCATAGAGGATGCCGGCGGGTACGCCATAACGATCGGCGGCGCGCAGGATCTCCGGCTCGCAGGGATTGGCCGCGGCTGCGGCGGCGTTTGCCGCGCTTGATAAAGATATCGCCGCCAGCGCGCTCGCGAGCAGGCGAAGTGCCGCGGCCGTAGTCCTGCGCGTCATCGTTGCGTTTCCCTGAGGATTGCTGGCCCGGTTGCTGGCCGCCGGCTCCACCATTGCCGCTGCCCGAATTCCCCGGTTGAAAGGATGCTGGATCGCGGCCTGTCGCCGCCGCCATAGGAGCGGTTGCATCCGCCCGGGTTGTAGCGGGAACTGCTACCGAAGGTTGCAGTATCGTGACCTTGTCAACCTCGAAGCCGAGCCCCCGCAGCGACTTGACGATGGCCTCGCTGTCGGCCGACAGCCGACGATAAGCGTCGTGCGTTTCCGGCTTCAGCTCAATCGAGAGTTGTTCCCCGGAGAGGCGAAGATTGGCCGTCACCATGCCGAGTTCGGCGGGGTGGAGTTCGATCTTCAACACATGTGTCGGAACGGCAACAGAGCTGGCCAGATGGGTGGACGTGGGTGAGGCTGAAAGCGCCTTTTGCGGCCCGGCGTCGGTGGCTATGGCGTTGATCACATTGAGGGCTGCCTGGCTGATAGGACTCTGCGGCAGTGCGGGGAAGCTCCGTTCCGACACCACGTCGATGCGCGCAGTGGGCAGGGACTGTTTTCCCGCTTCGGGACGCATCGAGGACTGGACATCCTCGATGCTCTTCATCGCATTCGCGGCGTGCTTCGACCGCACGCCGGGCACATCGGCGGCCGGTGCGTCCGGCAGCTTCTGGGCCGCCGCCGCGGCGTCGCGTTCTGGCGCGCTGGAGGCAGCGCTCAGTGACTGACCGTCAAGCGCCGTCAAAGGTCCGTCGACGATCGACGCCTGCTCCGGCTTCGGCATGGTTTCGAGTGCTTCGCGTCCGCCTGCGGATTTTGGCCGGTAGGTCTTTGGCAGTGAAGCCTGCCCATCGAGCGCCGGGTCCGACAGATTCTCGCCGGTCATCGTATTGCCTCCGGCTGCCTTGGCCGTTGTCGAGAAATGCCGCAGGTCATGAAACGCGATCAGCAGCGGCAGGTCGTCCTGAAGCGGCTCGGCGTCCGGCGCCGTCTCTTCAGCGTCGGCCTTCGCGTTTGCTTCCAAATCGTCCTTGCCGGTTTTCACGTTTGCCACTTTGGCCGAGATGGTCCTTGCGGGCTCGGCCGATGCTGGTTCGGCCTTGGCGTCATGCCCGGCAAGGCCGGCCGCGAGCTTGCTCCAGCGCTGGTCGCGCGATCCCGCCTCTGTCGACGGCTGCCGTTCCGGGCGGGCAGC
Organism: Mesorhizobium sp. M7A.T.Ca.US.000.02.2.1; assembly: GCF_003996995.1. Taxonomy (GTDB): domain Bacteria; phylum Pseudomonadota; class Alphaproteobacteria; order Rhizobiales; family Rhizobiaceae; genus Mesorhizobium. The sequence continues at coordinate 9,364 of NZ_RZTT01000091.1, forward strand.
ACCGGCATCGTCGCGCAGCATCTTGCCGAAGCCGGGGTCATCGTTCCTGCCGTTCGCGGCCGGCTGCTCCGACGTCGCGCGCGTGGAGGCAAATCCTGGCAAGGCCGAGCCGAGGCTGGTGGTCATTTGGGGGCGGCTCCAAGCATCTGGTCGATCAGGTCGAGCTGTCGACGTGTTCTGGTCATGGCGGCGTCGGTCGGATCGGCGGGCTCTGGACCGGCTGCGGGTGACGGTGCCGACGCCGGCATGACAGTCGCAGGGTCGGGGGATGCCGCTGCTGCCGTGTCCGGCGCATTGGCGGCTGGTCCGCTGGAGGCCGCGGTGACGGCGGGTTGCTCCGAGATGGCGCCTTCGACCGGTGGCAGGCCACTGTCATCGGCGCCTTGCGCCGTGGCGATCTCGGGCACCGGCTGCGCGGCGGCGGCAGGAACTGGGGCAGGCTTTTCCGCCGGAAGGGCGGTGGGCGGCGCGACGACCTCGCCGGCAATGGCCTGCGCGGCGTCGAGCAAAGCGCGGTCGCCCTCCGACAGCCGGCTGCGGTCGATCTTGCCGAGCTTGGCACGAACGTCCTCGATTGTCCCCGAGGTGACGGTGGAAAGGCTGGCATAGAGCAGGGCGCGTGGATCGTCCTGATTGGTGTTGCCGTCGCGGCCCTGTTCCGCCCGCGCCGAAGCGAAGGCCGACAAGTCGTTCAGGCCGTCTACCGCGGCCCGGCGGGCGATGCGCAGATAGATCACCTTCTCGCGCTCGGGATCCATCATCGAGGTGATGTCGCCCAGCTTGTCCTGGCTGATCGACATGTGCAGCGCGATGACGCCGGAGACGAAGGAGTCGGCGAACTGGCTGGCATAGGGCGAATAGAGGTAGCGCTCGACATATTGGGTGGAAGCAAGGGCGAAGCGTGCCGCGTCGCCTTGCGCGACTGCAAGGCCGACCGAACGGCGAAGTGCCGCTTCCTCGACCAGCGTGCCGGGGCTGAGCAATCTTGCCTCGTCGAGCAGACGGAGTGCGGTCGCCGGCTGATCACCGGCAAGCAGTGAGCCTTTGACCAAAGCGAGGAAGGCGCCGAGATCCGGAGGCAGCGCCATGGGATCGATCGGCCTCAAGGCTTCGATAGCCTCGCCGGGCCGGCCGTTGAGGTAATCAATCACGCCTTTGGCGATGGCAAGGCTTTGCGGATCCGTCGTAGCGCGCGACGTGGCCGCTTCGACGGTCACCGGGTTGCCGCCGCTCATGCCGTAGACAAGCAGGGCTCGAAAGTTCTTGGGATCCTTGTAGTCCTCGGCATTCGCCGCCCGCAGGCGCGCATCCGCCATCTCCAGCAGCTTGGCTTGCATCGGCAAGGCGGCATGATCGCCGGCGGCTATGCGGTCCTGGATGAGTTGCAGCGAGCGCACCAGCTGATACGGCTGCAGCGCGTCCTGGGCGAAACCGGCCGACGGGTGTCCGCCGGCCAGCAGCAACAGACCAATCAACCGGCGGGTGACGGCCGCTCGCTTCATCCGCCGGTCGCCATCAGGATCTCGATGCGACGGTTCGCGGCCGCCAATGGATCGGCTGCTACCTTCGGCTGGCGGTCGGCGAAGCCGGCGACCTCGGTGATGCGGCGTTCGTCGACGCCGCCGCGCACGAGCATGTAGTAGGCGGAATGCGCGCGCGCCGTCGACAGCCGCCAATTGTCGTAGCTGTCGCCGCGGAACGGCCGGGCATCGGTGTGGCCGTTGATGCTGATGGTGCCCTTCTGGCTGTTGACGATGCGGCCGATCTTCTCCATCGCCAGCACCAGTTCGCGTCTCGGCAATGCCGAGCCGACCTCGAACATGCCGAAGTCGAGCTGATCGGTGATCGAGATGACAATCCCCTTGTCGGTGGCTTCGACCGAGACGCCGTCGTGCAGCTTGTCGCCGGGCTTGAAGGCATCGGCCAGCTGCCGCTTGACGTCGGCAGCTGCCTTGACGGCAGCCGCGGTTGGCGCCTTCTCGCCGATGTCGGGCTTGGCGGCCTTTTGCGCCTCAGGCTCTGCCTTGGCTGCGCCCGCGACCGTGGTGCCGTCCGGCTTGGTCTCGCCGGCCATTGCCGTGGCAGGGTACGCGGCCTGCTTGCCGGTCGCGTCCTTAGCCAGCGGCTCGAGCGGTGCGGCGACAGGCGGCACGGCTTTGACTTTGAGCACTTGGGTTTCGGCGGTCTTGTCGCCGGGCTTGGCCGGATCGCCCTCGACTTTGGTGCGCTCGGCGCTGGCTTCGGCGCCGGGCGCCGCTACCTGCTGCGACCAGAAATCCGGCTCGAAGGGATCGCGGTAGGAGGCGCCACCGGAGGCGCCGGTAGCCGGGCCGGCAGCCTGCACGCCGCCGTCGCCTTTCTGGCTGACATTCTGCATGACGCCGGTATCCGCGGCGATTTCCGAAAGCACCGCGTAGGGGTCGGCGAAGAGATGGTCGTCGGAGCGTTCCGCCTGTTGCGGCTCCTGCTTGTCCTGCTTGTGGTCCGACGCGCCCGCGCCGGCATTGCCGTTCTGTCCGGCTTTGCTGGTCGCCTCTTGCGGATCGTCGGCCGTCAGCCCCATGGCGCGCGGACCGTCGCCGAGATCCTCCAAGCCCTTGCGGCTCGAATTGCGGTCGACCAGCTTGACCGGGTTGAAGTAGCTGGCGACGGCTGCCTTGGTCTGCTCGTTGGCGGCGTTGATCAGCCACATGACCAGGAAGAAGCACATCATGGCCGTCATGAAGTCGGCGAAGGCGATCTTCCAGACGCCGCCATGGTGGGCCTCGTCATGGTCGTCATGGCTGCGCCGCACGATGATGATCTCGTGGCGGCCGTGGTCGGCGTCTGCGACGCTCATGCCAGGACCTCCGAGAGGGCCGTCGACCATTCGGCCATGCGCGTCTCGAACACTGCTTCGTCGATGGCGACGGTCAGGTCGAAACCTGGCGCCTCGACAAAATCGAGATTGGCGGCGCCGGGTCCGAGCGACGCCTTCAGTGTTTCGAACATCGAGAGCGGGCCGCGCACGACGATGCGCACCGCTTCAGCATCGCCGACCGCTTCGCGGATGGCGCCGGCCAATGCCTCGATCGAACGTTTCTGCAGATCGTCGCTGACGATGCCGCCGATGATGCGGGCGACCGTGGCGGCGACAAGTCCGGTGACGCGCGCCTCCATGGCATCGATGCGCAACGAGACCGCCTTGCCGACATCGTCGCCGAGGCTTTCGAGAAATATCCTTGCTTCCTCGGCATTGGCCTGGCGTTCGGCTTCGAGCGCGGCGTCATGCGCAGCCGACAGGCGGACCTCCAGCGCTGCCTCCGCCTGGGCAACCGCCTCGGCGATCAGCGTGCCGATATCGGCCTGCGGCGCCGGCGTCTCGGGCTTGTGTTCGGGATCGATTGCTGCCCGGGACTGGCCGGCACGTTGCGCGCGCGTCCCGAAATCAGGCAGAAGGTCGAAGAGGGCTACGGAGGGCATGGTTTACACCGCCACTTCCTGGGCGGCCCATTTGCGCAGGATCTGCGCGGTGCGCTCCTCGTTGAGATCGACCATCCTGGCAAGCCTGTCCTGCGGCGCCGGCCGGATCTTCTGGCGAAGATCGTCGAGCGGCGTGGGGCCTGGGCGTGTGCCTGGCAAGGTCCCAATCGCGGCACTGTCGGTGGCCGCCATTGCCTCCGGCGTCGGCAGCGAGCGCTGGACGTCGTCGAAGCTGGGACCTGCCAGGGCCGGAGTAGCCTTTGCCGTCAGCGCCACGGCCATCGGCCTCAGGCCGAAGAAGGCGACCAGGAACACCACGACGATGAAGGCACCGGCATTGATCATCGTGCCGGCATGCTGGCCGATCGAATCGAGCATTCCCGCCTGCGGGATCGCCTCGCCATCCAGGCCGTCGATGAACTCGACCGCCGAGACGTCGATGATGTCGCCGCGCTTTTCGTCAAGGCCGGTAGCGGACGTGACCATCTTCTGGATCTCGGCGACGCGCATGGCGATCTGCTCCGGCGTGGCGTCCTTGCCGAGGATGGCCGTCAGCCGTTGCTGATTGACGACCACGGCAATCGACATCTTGGTGACGGTGTAGCCGTTTGAGACCGTGGCGATCTTCTTGGAATTGATCTCGTAGTTGGTGATCTCTTCCCTGCGGTCGTTCTGCGAGGAGGATTGCGGACCATCGGTGGCGGTTGCCTGGGTCTCGGGCAGGTTCTGCTCGACGCTGGCCGGAGTGGAAGCCTGCTTCTGGTTGTTGTTCTCGTTGGCCCGCACCGACTGCACCGAGCGTTCGACGCGGGAATTCGGATCGAAGATGGTCTCTTCCGTCTGGCGGGTGTCGGTGTTGACCTCGGCCTTGACGCTGGCGCGGAAATTGTCGGGGCCGAGATAGGCCGTCAGCGCACGGCGGATGTTGTCTCCGATCTGCGCCTCCACGGTCTGCTCGACGCCGAGCGTGCGGGCGGCGCTGGTGTTGGAAGGATCGTCGCCCGCGGCCAGCAGATTGCCGCTGGAATCGAGAACAGTCACCTTGTCTGCCGACAGGCCGGGAACGGCGGCGGCGACGAGATGGCGGATCGACATGGCGCTCTTCTCGGCGTCGATGCCGGCGTAGCGGATGACCACGGAGGCCGAGGGCTGCTGCTCGTCGCGGCGGAAATTGGCCCGTTCTGACATGACGATGTGGACCCGCGCAGCCTTGATGCCCGATATGGACTGGATGGTGCGGGCGATCTCGCCTTCCAGCGCGCGCACGCGGGTGATCTGCTGCATGAAGGAGGTGAGGCCGAGCGAGCCGACATTGTCGAACAATTCGTAGCCGGCATTGGCGCTGGTCGGCAGGCCCTTTTCGGCAAGCAGCATGCGGGCCTGAGCGGTGGTGCCGGCCGGCACCAGAACCGAGGTTCCATCGGCGCCGACATCGAAGCCGATGCCGGCTTCGCCCAGCACCAGGCCGATCTGGTTCACGTCGGCGCGGTCTAGTCCCACATAGAGCGTGTCATAGGCGGGGCGGTTGAGATAGACCGAGGCGATGCCGATGACGCCCATCACCAGAACGGCGATGCCCGCCAGCATGGCGAGGCGCTTCACGCCAAACCCGCGGAGATTCGAGATGATGCTCTGGATCTGTTCCGGCACGGTTCAACGACTCCCAGCATGATTGTCCGCCGGAACTCTAGTCTTCGAAGCTTGTGCGAAAATGAAATCGGGCCGCGCTGGCGGCGCGGCCCGATTATCTGTTGGAAAGGACGGCGCCGGTGGCGCCCGTGATCAGCTCTTGAACAGAGACAGGATCGACTGCGAGGCGCTGTTGGCGATCGACAGCGCCTGGACGCCGAGCTGCTGCTGAACCTGCAGTGCCTGGAGCCGGGTCGATTCCTTGTTCATGTCGGCATCGACAAGCTGGCCGACGCCGCGGTCGATGGAGTCCATCAAACTCTGGGTGAACGTCTTCTGCAGGTCGATGCTGCTCTTGGCCGAACCGAGGATGGTGGCGGAGTCAGTCAGCTGGGCCATGACGTTATCGATCCTGTTCACCATCTGCGTGATGATGTCGTCGGTAATGCCTGGTGCCGTGATATCGAGGTTGTAGGCGGAGATATTGTCCACCTTGGCGACCGCTCCAGCCGCCGTCTGGCCGGCGGTGTTCGCGGCGATGTCCGTTCCTCCGCCCGCGATCACAGTCGCATAGGCGTTGTCATACAGGGTCTGGGCCGCCCCCGTGGAATAAACGGACGTCTGGCGATCGAGCGTGCCGTAATTCTTCACGTCCGTGGCCAGGCCATAATCGAAAAGCTTGGTGCTCTCGACATCGATATCGATCGTCCCGATCGAGATGGCGCCGGATGAGGAACGATTGAATGAGGACACGATCTGGGAATCGGGCTGGACGCCGTCATTGGCGGCCGCAACCTGCTTTGAGGTCACCGCCAGGAAGTTCGAGCCTGAAAAGGTGGCCGCATCGGCGAACGACTTCATCTGCGCCTGAAGCGCTTTGATCTCGGTCTGCGTCTTTGCCTTGGCTGCGTCCGTCTGGCCGACGGTCGAAAGCAGCTTGGTCTTGATCTGGCCGATCGTTGTCAGCACATTGTTCATGCCGGTGTAGGCGGTGTCGACTTTCGAGGCGCCGAGGCCGAGTGCATCCTGCACCGTCGACAGGGCCTGGTTGTCGGAGCGCATCGTGGTGGCGATCGACCAGTAGGCCGCGTTGTCCGAAGCTTGCGAGACACGGTAGCCCGTCGATATGCGGGCCTGTGTCTGCTCGAGTGACTTGTTGGTGGCGCTGAGGCTTTGAAGCGCGGTTAACGCCGCGGCGTTGGTCATGATACTCGCCAAGAAAGTCGCTCCTTCTCAAAGGCCGGCATGCTCAGACATGCCGGATAGGCCTGCTTCAACCGTGGTATCGTGCCAGTAGGGCCGATTCGCCAACCGTTGTAAGCTATTGGTTAACCATAATTAGCGGGACATGGTTAACAGCCTGTTAAACGCGGCCTTTCGAGAGTTAACGACAGAGCGTTGCGCGCGGTCCGAGCAAACGAAATCGGGCCGCGCTTTTGGCGCGGCCCGATTTTAGTGCAAGTTGGCGGATGCGATTAGCCGCGGAAGAGCGACAGGATCGACTGCGACGAACCGTTGGCGATCGACAGCGCCTGGATGCCGAGCTGCTGCTGGACCTGCAGGGCCTGGAGACGGGTCGATTCCTTGTTCATGTCGGCATCGACGAGCTGGCCGACACCGCGATCGATGGAGTCCATCAGGTTCGAGGTGAAGGTCTTCTGCAGGTCGATACTGCTCTTGGCGGCGCCGAGCGTGGTGGCGGCGTTGGTCATGGCCTTGAGCGCGGCATCGACGACGTTCATCTGCTGCGCGATCTGGCTATCGCTGGCGGCCGTGCCACCCGAGAAGATAGTCAGCGAGGCAACCGAATAGGTGTCGGTAACCGCTGCGGCAGCGCCCAACGTCGGTGCCGAGGCCGTGGCAACAGCAGCGCCCGTGGTGCCGAGGCGGGCCGTGTCGAGAATGCCCTTGGCGGTTGGTGCCGCGCCGGCATCGTACAGCTTGATGCTTTCCACATTGACATCGATCGTGGAGATCGAAGCCGCGCCGGTCGCGTCGCGGTTGAAGGCCGAAACAATCTTCACGTCGGCCGCGGTGCCTGTCGCAGTGGACACCGAAAGCATGTTGGTGCCGGAGAAGGTGGCGCCATCGGCGTAGGCCTTCAACTGGTTCTGAAGGGCGGCGATTTCGACCTGGGTCTTTTCCTTGGAGGCGTCCGTCTGGCCGTAGGACGCGACCAGCTTGGTCTTGATCTGGTTGATCGTATCGATCGCGCTACTCATGCCGGTATAGGCTGTGTCGACCTTAGAGGCGCCGAGGCCGAGAGCGTCCGAAACGGTGGACATTGCCTGGTTGTCGGAGCGCATCGTGGTGGCGATCGACCAGTAAGCGGCGTTGTCCGAAGCCTGCGAGACCTTGTAACCGGTCGAGATGCGGGCCTGGGTGTCGGTGAGGGATTTGCTGGTGGCGTTGAGGCTCTGCAGGGCCGTCAATGCGGCGCTGTTCGTCATGATGCTGGACATGGTACTCGGACCTTGATTTTACAGGTATTTTTTACATACCGGCTCTACCGGTATGACGGTGCGGCATCATGCCCATGATCTCTCAAAATCGATCACCCGCCATCTGCGAGCGAATATGCGGGCAAGTCCCTACCAAAGGGCTAAACCGGACGGTTAATCGAAAATATATTGCTGGGATTTCGAGCCGGCGCCGCAGGGTCAGTTGAAGGAG
>NZ_RZTT01000920.1 GCF_003996995.1 Mesorhizobium sp. M7A.T.Ca.US.000.02.2.1
GGCCGACGGCCATCTTCCGGGAGAAGAGATTTTTCGTGCCGAGGAGATCTGCCTGCCCCGCGCCACCGGCGGACTTGCCGTCGACCATGTCTCGTTGTCGCTGCGTGCCGGCGAGATCCTCGGCATTTACGGCCTGATGGGCGCCGGGCGCAGCGAGCTGTTCGACTGCATCATGGGCCGTCACGGCCATTCGACGGGCGAGATCTTCATTGGCGGTATAAAGGTCAAGGAGCGCGATACGACGCGGCGCATCCGGCGTGGCCTGGCATTGATCCCCGAAGACCGTCAGCGCGAAGGGCTGGTCTCGATCCTCTCGGTCGCCAGCAATTTGACGCTGGCCAGCCTGTTGCGATTTGCCCGCCTGTTCCATATCCGTGGCGCCGACGAAAGGCAGGCGGTGACGCAGATGGTGCGGGAGCTGGCGATCAAGG
>NZ_RZTT01000921.1 GCF_003996995.1 Mesorhizobium sp. M7A.T.Ca.US.000.02.2.1
GTATCAGATCGTCCACGGCCATCGCCGCTACCGGGCCCATAAGCTGAACCAGGCAGCGAACATCGAAGCCGTGGTGACCGATAAGCAGGGAGCCGTATCGCAGCTGGTGGACAACCTGCAGCGCGAGGATCTGACCACGGCGGAACTCGTTGGTGGCATTGCCGGCCTGCTGGGGGATGGCATGAGGCAGACGCAGATTGCAGAGCAGCTGGGCAAGAGCAAGGCCTGGGTTTCAAAACACGCCGCACTGACGGAGCTTGCCAACGTGGCCCCGGAACTGCAGGAACTGCTGGACAGTGAGCGGGTGCGCGATGCCAGTACGCTCTACGAGGCCCTGCAGTGCTACAAGCAGGACGCCGACGCCGTGCGTGCGTTCCTGGCCACCACGGGCGATCGGCAGATTGTGCAGGCTGACATTGAAGGCCTGCGC
>NZ_RZTT01000922.1 GCF_003996995.1 Mesorhizobium sp. M7A.T.Ca.US.000.02.2.1
TCGCCGAACAGCGTGCCCAGGATCGAGCCGCGCCCGCCGAACAGGGAAATACCGCCGATCACCGTCGCGGTGATCGCCTGGAGATTGTAGTCGGTGACGGCAGCCGACGGCGAGATCGAGCCGTTGCGGCCGATGGAGACCCAGGCAGCGAAAGCGGCGATCAGCCCGGCAAGGGTGTAGACCGTCATCAGCACCTTCTTGGTCTGGATGCCCGACAGCTTCGCCGCCTCCTGATCATCGCCAACGGCGTAGACATGGCGGCCCCATGCCGTGTGATTGAGCACGTACCAGAGGATCATCACGAGCACGACCGTGGCAATGACGCCGAGCGTCAGCACCGCCGTGCCGACCTTAAAGCTGATGGCAAAGAGATGCAGGAGCGGCGCCTGGGTGTCGACGTCGGTGTCGCGGATCGTCTCGTTGGCCG
>NZ_RZTT01000923.1 GCF_003996995.1 Mesorhizobium sp. M7A.T.Ca.US.000.02.2.1
TCATCCAGATCGACGCATCGGTCAACCGCGGCAATTCTGGCGGTCCGACCTTCAACCTCAACGGCCAGGTCGTCGGCATCAACACCGCGATCTTCTCGCCGTCCGGCGGCAGCGTCGGCATCGCCTTCGACATTCCCGCTTCGACCGCCAAGCAGGTCGTTCAGGACCTGATGAAGAGCGGTTCCGTGCAGCGCGGCTGGCTCGGTGTGGAAATCCAGCCGGTCACCTCCGACATCGCTGAGTCGCTTGGTCTGAAATCCAACAACGGCGCACTGGTTTCCAGTGCCCAGGACGATGGTCCCGGCAAGAAGGCGGGCATCACGGCCGGTGACGTGATCACCCAGGTCGACGGCAAGGATGTCGCTTCGCCGAAGGAACTGGCCCGGCTGATCGGCGCCTATTCGCCTGGCAAGTCGGTCGACGTC
>NZ_RZTT01000924.1 GCF_003996995.1 Mesorhizobium sp. M7A.T.Ca.US.000.02.2.1
ATCTCTATAGCAACGTCAAGGAGAAGCGCGAGGTGTTGCAGATGTGGTCAAATCACATCGAATGGCTGATCAAGCAGGCTGCGGATGACGCTCTGGCGGCGTAGCTGCTGGCATGGGCGGAAGATGCGGCGCAACAATCGTCAGAGGCTCATCGAATTGGAGATCATGCTTGACCAGCAAATGCGCGGCCAATGCTTCGATGGCCGACCAGTGATCGAGTACTAGCCGGGCCGTGCGATCTTCGATCCGCCCCCAATCGGGGCGGCGCGGCATCAGGAACCGCAACTCACCATAGATTCGCTTGGCATCCGCGTAGTCGCTGCTCCCCTCATTCCCATCGGACGCATTCATCGCCATATCGCGCGGGTCCAGATAGCCTTCGAATGCGGATTCTGCAAAAGGACCTGCCAGACACGCAACTATC
>NZ_RZTT01000925.1 GCF_003996995.1 Mesorhizobium sp. M7A.T.Ca.US.000.02.2.1
GTGCACTGGCGGGCGAGGTGGGTGGCATCGGCGGCGACGCTCTGCAGTTCGACGGCACCACCTACAACGCCATCCGCGGCGGAAATGCCACGCGGATTTCCGGAGTGGCAGACGGGGTTGGTGACAACGATGCGGTGAACGTGACCCAGCTCAGCGCGGTGAACACCACCGCCGTCAATGCCCGTCAGCAGGCCGACAAGGGCGTGGCGGATGCCGCGACCGCGCAGGCGACGGCCAACCAGGTGGGGACCGATCTGGCCGCGCTCGATGCCCGCGCGGTGCAGTTCGGCGCTGACGGCGCGATCCAGGGCAAGGGCGCACGGCTGGCCAACCTCGGCGATGGCGTGGAGGCGAGCGACGCAGTGACCCGCCGCCAGCTCGATGCGCTGGCAGGCGAAGTCGGCGGCATTGCCGACGAT
>NZ_RZTT01000926.1 GCF_003996995.1 Mesorhizobium sp. M7A.T.Ca.US.000.02.2.1
AGCCGGTACCGGCAAGGCGCTTTTCAGCCTCGGCGGCAAGTGTGCCCTTCTTCATCCCCAGCAGCGCGGTGCTGTCGGCCTCGCCCTTGATCTGCTTGGCCTCGGTCAGCGCCTCGACAACGAGGGTCTTGGAAACACGGCCCAGGTAATTGTCGGCGGTCGGCTCGAAATGCTCGGCCATGTCGAAGTCCAGCGTTTCCAGCAGCTTCGCGGTCAGGCCCTTGTGTTCCTCGTTGACGCTGACGGTCAGGGCGACACCCAGCGCAATGATCTTGTCCAGCTGCGCGGGCTTCATTTCCGAAAGCGTGTCCCACAGCTTGCCGTCTGCGGTCGGCAACTCCTTGATTGCGGCCTTGCAGGCTTCGAGGAAGGCGTCGGCGCTGGCCTTGCCCGCATCGTCGGTGATCGGGTGATAGG
>NZ_RZTT01000927.1 GCF_003996995.1 Mesorhizobium sp. M7A.T.Ca.US.000.02.2.1
AGTTGGCCGGCAGCTGCGCCCAAAACGCCGCTTCCACGCCCCAATCCTCACGCACCGCGACGGCGCCGGAATCGGACAGGTTCGACCGTGCTTCGGCGATGTTCTCGCTCAGCTCCTTCACGCTGGCGCCGAAAATGGTCAGCGACAGGTGGTGCTCGCCCATGGCGAACCGCCCTGCCGAAAGATCATCCAGCGCGTCGCTCAGCTGCACAACCAACGATTCTGCAACCTCGCCGGACTGGACCATCTTGTTCTGCTGCGTCGTCAGCAGCCGGATCGCCGACTGCTTCGGGATGAACCGGAACGATTGCGTCAGCACGAACTCGAAGGGCAACGACAGCAGCTTGTTGATGAAACCCGGCGCGGTAGCTGCCGGGTATTCCTTCAACGCCACGATGCCGCCCACCCTGGAC
>NZ_RZTT01000928.1 GCF_003996995.1 Mesorhizobium sp. M7A.T.Ca.US.000.02.2.1
ACTATGACCTGCACAATTGGGGTTTGAGCACCTTTGCGAATTGGACCAACGACGTCCGTCGCCTGCTCAAAGGGCAGATCCTGGTGATCAAGGGCCCCAAGCACGGCGGCATTCACTCGCCCCAGCACTGTCTCCAGCGTCGGATCGCCCGACAGGTCGATCCGCAGCGGCAAGCAGTGGGAGAAACAACCGATCAGCCCCTTGCTTCCTGACCGGGTGCGGTCTGGGCACGGCGTGCCAATCACCACCTCGTCCTGACCCGACAAACGCGCCAGCGCCATTGCCCAGCCCGCTAGCACCGTAACGAACAGCGTGGTTCCACGACGCTGGCTCAGCACCTTCAGCTTTGCATTTAATGTCTCGTGCAACACGAAGTCGACGTAGCTGCCTGCAAATTCCTGCTTTACTGGAC
>NZ_RZTT01000929.1 GCF_003996995.1 Mesorhizobium sp. M7A.T.Ca.US.000.02.2.1
ACGCTACACAAGCACGTCGGTTCCGTAACGCCGCTACGCGGCCTAGCCGATGGCTCATCGCCGGCGTAACGCACGCCTCGAAATGCAGACCCGGCAAATGCTGGCCGGGCCCCGCTTACCGCGGAGGAAGCCTGCACCCCGTCCCTCTCGCGCAACAGCACCAGGTCATGGTGCCGGGTCGGTTGAAATGCCGTCCTCACCAGCTGTGGAACACGCCTGCTGTCCAGCAGCGAACCTTCGGCGTCGACACAGTGGAACACCGGGGCTGCAGCTCTGTCGCCTGTCCTTCGAGGCATGGCCTTGGCGGGGTGAACGTCTCCGTTGAGGGATGAACGGTTGCATATCGGCAGCACCCTGGCGGTGGGCGCAGAACCTGCAAGGGCCGCTCCCGGGCCGTGTCCTCGCTACGCT
>NZ_RZTT01000092.1 GCF_003996995.1 Mesorhizobium sp. M7A.T.Ca.US.000.02.2.1
GTTCCATCCGGCCGCAACTCCCTCTATAAGCCGCCTTCGTTGTCCCGGTTTCAAGGATCCGCCGTTTGTTTCGTTTCTTCCGCTCGACGGAAAACCAGCGCCTCGTTGCGAGGTTGATCCGGGAATCCTTTTATCAGCACAGGTTTGGCTACGGCGCCGCCATCTTGTCGATGCTTGTGGTGGCCGCCACGACCGGCGCCAGCGCCTGGATTCTCAAAGAGATCACCGACGAATTCGTGGTCTTCAAGCGGATTGACCGCGTCAACCTGATTGCGGCGGGGGTCGCCACGATCTTCATTCTCAAGGGTCTCGCCAACTTCATCCAGGCTTATTTCATGAGCCGGGTCGGCAACGCCATCATCGCCGATCGCCAGCGCAAGATCTACGACCGAATCCTGGCGCAAGGCATCGAATTCTACCATTCGACCTCGTCGTCCGACCTGATCACACGCATGACCAACAATGCGCAGGCGGCGCGCAACGTGCTCGACCTCGTTGTCACGTCCTATGTGCGCGATCTGTTGTCGCTGGTTGTCCTGGTAGGAGTCATGGTCTGGCAGCAGCCAGCCTTGTCTATAATCTGCTTCGTCGTCGGCCCCTTGGCTATCTACGGGGTCAACCGCATCCTCAAACGTGTTCGCAAGTTCGCCGCGATGGAGTTTCGCTCGGTCGGCCAGATCGTGCAGGTGATGCAGGAAACGGCAATCGGCGTGCGCGTCGTCAAATCCTTCAACCTCGAAGGCGCAATGCGCAACCGCATGTACAAGGCCGTGTCGGACGTCGAGAACCGGGCCAATAACATCGCGACGCTGGAGGCTGCGACAAGCCCGGTGATGGAGACGCTGGCCGGGCTGGCAATTGCCGGGGCCATCTTCGTCAGCGGCTTCCTGGTCTTGCAGGGCGGCCAGATGCCGGGAAACATCATGGCCTTCATCGGGGCGCTCCTGTTTGCCTATGAGCCGGCAAAGCGCCTTGCGCGCGTGCGCATATCGCTGGAAAGCGGTATTGTCGGCGTGCGCATGATGTTCGAGCTCGCCGACCAGCCGCTGACCCTGGTGGAGAAGCCCGGCGCGAAGCCGCTTCTGGCCGGACCGGGCGAGATCCGGTTCGACGCCGTCGACTTCGCTTATCAAAACGGGCCGCCGGTGCTGGACAGATTCGATCTGACGCTTGCGCCCGGCAAGATGACGGCGCTGGTCGGGCCTTCCGGCGGCGGCAAGTCGACGATTCTAAACCTGATCATGCGCATGTACGACCCGAAGAGCGGCAGGGTGCTGCTCGACGGCCAGGATATTTCCCATGCGACGCTCGCATCGCTGCGGGAAAAGATCGCCTATGTCAGCCAGGATACATTCCTGTTTGCCGGCACCATCATGCACAACATCCGGCTTGGGCGCGAGGGTGCGACCGACGAAGAGGTGATCGCCGCCGCCAAGGCGGCCAACGCCCATGACTTCATCAGCGCACAGGCGAAAGGCTACGAGACGGATGTGGGGGAGAATGGCGGCCTGCTATCGGGCGGCCAACGCCAACGGATTTCGATCGCACGCGCCATGCTGCGCAATGCCGAGATCCTGCTGCTGGACGAAGCGACCAGCGCGCTTGATGCCGAATCGGAAGCGCTGTTCCGCGACGCGCTGCAGCAATTGACGGAAGGCCGCACGACGATCGTCATCGCGCACCGTCTATCGACGGTGCACCAGGCAGACACGATCGTGGTGCTCGAAGCCGGCAAGGTGGTGGAAAGCGGCCCGCACAAGACCTTGCTCAAGCAGGGTGGGCTCTACCAGAAGCTTTATGAGTATCAGTTGATGCCGTGATGGTGTTCCGGATGAGGGGCCTGGGCGCGAACCTTATTCCGGCACAAACCTCACCGCGCCCTTGGCCGCGCTGGTCGTCATGGCGGCATAGGCGCGCAAGGCGGTCGTCACCTTGCGCTTGCGCTTTTCCTCGGGCTTCCAGGCCAAGGCGCCCCTGGCTTCCATCGCCGCCCGGCGGGCAGCGAGTTCCGCCTCATCGACAGCCAGGCGGATGCTGCGGTTCGGGATGTCGATCTCGATCGTATCGCCTTCCTGCACCAGCCCGATCAGCCCGCCTTCCGCGGCTTCCGGCGACGCATGGCCGATCGACAGGCCCGACGTGCCTCCGGAGAAGCGGCCGTCGGTGACCAGAGCGCAGGCCTTGCCGAGCCCTTTCGACTTCAGATAGCTGGTTGGATAAAGCATTTCCTGCATGCCTGGGCCGCCGCGCGGCCCTTCATAGCGGATGACGACCACATCGCCGGCCTTGATCTCGTTGGACAGGATCGCCTTGACGCTGGAATCCTGGCTTTCGAAGACGCGGGCCGGGCCGGTGAACTTCAGGATCGATTCATCGACGCCGGCGGTCTTCACGATACAGCCGTCGAGAGCCAGATTGCCTTTCAGCACGGCGAGGCCGCCATCCCTAGAAAAGGGATGTTCGGTCGAGCGGATGACGCCTTTCTCGCGGTCGAGATCGAGTTCGTCCCAGCGGCGGTCCTGGCTGAAAGCGACCTGTGTCGGCACGCCACCAGGGGCGGCGAGGAAGAAATCACGCACGCTCTGGCTGGTCGTGCGGGAAATATCCCAATGGTCGAGCGCTTCGCCCAGCGTTCGCGTGTGCACCGTCGGCAGGTCGCGGTTGAGCAGGCCGGCATTGTCGAGCTGGCCGAGGATGGCCATGATACCGCCGGCGCGGTGCACGTCTTCCATGTGCACGTCGGACTTGGCCGGAGCAACCTTGCACAGCACCGGCACCTTGCGCGACAGCGCGTCGATGTCGTCCTGATCGAAATCGATCTCGCCTTCATGCGCGGCAGCCAGGATGTGCAGCACGGTGTTGGTCGAGCCGCCCATGGCGATGTCGAGCGTCATGGCGTTCTCGAAGGCGCCCTTCGAGGCAATGTTGCGCGGCAGAGCCGTCTCGTCATCCTGTTCGTAGTAACGCTGGGCGAGATCGACGATCAGGTGGCCGGCCTCGACGAACAGCCGTTTGCGGTCGGCATGCGTCGCCAATGTCGAGCCGTTGCCGGGCAGCGACAGGCCAAGCGCCTCGGTCAGGCAGTTCATCGAATTGGCAGTGAACATGCCCGAGCAGGAGCCGCAGGTCGGGCAGGCCGAGCGCTCGATGACCTTGACGTCCTCGTCGGAGACCCTGTCGTCGGCGGCCGCCACCATGGCATCGACCAGGTCGAGAGCCTGCGTCTTGCCGGCGAGCACCACCTTGCCGGCTTCCATCGGACCGCCGGAAACGAAGACGGTCGGGATGTTGAGGCGCAACGATGCCATCAGCATGCCGGGCGTGATCTTGTCGCAATTGGAGATGCAGACCATGGCGTCGGCACAGTGAGCATTGACCATGTATTCGACGGAATCGGCGATCAGCTCGCGCGACGGCAGCGAATAGAGCATGCCGTCATGGCCCATGGCGATGCCGTCGTCGACGGCGATGGTGTTGAATTCCTTGGCGACGCCGCCGGCCTTCTCGATCTCGCGCGCGACCAACTGGCCGAGATCCTTCAGATGGACATGGCCCGGCACGAACTGGGTGAAGGAGTTGACCACCGCGATGATCGGCTTGCCGAAATCGCTGTCCTTCATGCCGGTGGCGCGCCAGAGGCCGCGAGCGCCGGCCATGTTGCGGCCATGGGTGGTGGTGCGGGAGCGATAGGCAGGCATGTTTTTTCCTTGGTGGCTGGCCACAGCCAGGCATGGCGCGGCGGAGCTGAATTCGGACCGCAGGCGTTATAGACGCGCAAGCCCGGTCTGGCCACAATTTTGCGATGCGCCAGATTCTCTCAAAAAAATGCGTGGCACTGTCGGATGGCGCACTGCATGCCCGTCCTTGGGCAGACGACATGGAAATGGCACCGCGTTCGGAGTCAGCCGTTTCGCCGTAACGCAACCAAACAACCCGAGGAGCACGACATGCAAAAGATCACCACCTGCCTGTGGTTCGACGGCCAGGCCGAAGAGGCCATGAATTTCTACGTCTCCATCTTCAAGAATTCGAAGGTGCTGAGCGTGATGCGCTGGCCCGAGGGCCACGCCGATGAAGGCAAAGTGCTGGTGACCACGTTCGAACTCGACGGGGTGCAGTTCCAGGCGCTCAACGGCGGACCGCAGTTCAAGCACACCGAGGCGATGTCGCAGTCGATCGACTGCAAGACGCAGGAAGAGGTGGATTACTTCTGGGACAAGCTCATCGAAGGTGGCGGCCAACCGTCGCAATGCAGCTGGCTGAAGGATAAATTCGGCGTCTCCTGGCAGGTTGTGCCGGAGCAGCTGCCGCGCCTGCTGCTGGATCCGGACCGGGACAAGGCCGGCCGCGTGATGTCGGCGATGATGCAGATGAGCAAGATCGACATCGCCAGGATCGAGGAAGCGGCGAGAGGATAGTCGAGGGTCGGCGCTCCCCCGTGAACGGGGAGAAGGGAAAACTGGCGCCTACGCCGCCTTGTCGCGGACCTGATAGTCCTTGATCGTGGCAAACTTGATCGCCTTCCAGCGTTCCGCTTCGTAGTTCAGCGAGAAAGCGTGCTGGGCGAGGAACACCGGATCATTGTCGAGGTCGCGGGCGATGTCACCGCGATGCGCCTCGATGAAGCGAAGCGTCTCGGCTTTGTCGTCAGCCGATATCCAGCGACAGACTGAAAACCGCGACATCTCGAATTCGACCGGCAGCGTGTATTCGAAGTTCAGCCGTTCCTTCAGCACGTCGAGCTGCAGCGCGCCGACGACGCCGACGATGGCCGGCGAGCCATCCTCCGGCGAAAACAGCTGCACGACGCCCTCCTCTGCCATCTGGTGCAGCGCTTCCTTGAGTTTTTTCGCCTTCATCGCGTCGCCGAGGCGCACACGACGCAGGATTTCCGGGGCGAAATTCGGAACGCCGCGGAACAGTATCTCCTCGCCTTCGGTCAGCGTGTCGCCGATGCGCAGCGTGCCATGGTTGGGGATGCCGACGACATCACCGGCAAAAGCCTCGTCAGCGGTGACGCGGGTCCGGGCAAAGAAGAACTGCGGCGCCGACAACGACATCGGTTTTCCCGTGCGCACCAGCTTGGCCTTCATGCCGCGCTCGAGCTTACCCGAACAGACGCGGACGAAGGCAATGCGGTCGCGGTGATTGGGATCCATGTTGGCCTGGATCTTGAAGACGAACGACGTCATCTTCTCCTCGGTCGCCTCGACCTTGCGGGTGTCGGCCTCCTGCGCGCGCGGCGGCGGTCCAAAAGCACCGAGCGCCTCGATCAGGTCGCGCACGCCATAATTGCGCAGCGCCGAACCGAAATAGACCGGCGTCAGATGGCCCTCGCGGAAGGCTTCTATATCAAGGGGTCTGCACGCTTCTCGCGCGAGCTCCAGTTCCTCGATGAAGGCTTCGCGCTCGTTTTCCGGCAGCAGGCCGGCGACGCGGTTGGAATCGGGACCGTTGACCGGCGTGCGTTCTTTCTCCGCGTCGCCCCTGCGCACGGCATTCAGCGCCAGATGATAGGTGCCGGCAAAATTCTTGCCGCGGCCGATCGGCCAGGTGACGGGGGAAGTATCCAGCGCCAGCTTCTGTTCGATCTCGTCCAAAATCTCGAACGGATCGCGGCTTTCGCGGTCCATCTTGTTGATGAAGGTGATGATCGGGATATCGCGCAGGCGGCAGACTTCGAAAAGCTTCAGCGTGCGCGGCTCGATGCCCTTGGCGGCATCGATGACCATGACCGCCGAGTCGACCGCCGACAGCGTGCGGTAGGTGTCGTCGGCGAAATCCTCGTGGCCGGGCGTGTCGAGCAGGTTGAAGACATTGTCCTCATACTCGAAGGTCATCACCGAGGTGACGACCGAGATGCCGCGCTCGCGCTCGATCTTCATCCAGTCGGACCGCGTCTGGATCTTGTCCTTCTTGGCCTTGACCTCGCCGGCGAGCTGGATGGCGCCGCCGAACAGCAGCAGCTTTTCGGTGAGCGTCGTCTTGCCGGCGTCCGGGTGCGCGATGATCGCGAAGGTGCGGCGGCGCGCCACTTCTTCTTCTATTGCTTCGGGCATTCTCTGGGATTTCCGTGTGACAGGCCGGGCTTCTAGCAGCGCAGTGCCGGCCTGTCGACCGGTCCGGCGGCTCGGGCGCTGCTGATCGCCGCCTCACCGTCAGAGCATACAGCTCAGTCGTGCTGTGGCTCCGGCCAGTGCATTGCCGCATATTTTACGCTGCGCGATGTTGGCAAGCGGCTGCCGGGATGGCACTGGATGAACATCCCTCCGGATGACGAGGCAGAGGAGCAAGCATGACTGCGGCGAAACAAGTAATCGTCATCGGCGCCGGCATCATCGGTGCCTCCACCGCCTGGCATCTGAGCAGAGCGGGTGCGCAAGTGACGGTGATTGCCGACAGTGCTGCCGGTGGGGTGGCGACGCCAAATTCGTTCGCCTGGATCAACGCCAGCTGGGGCAATCCGGAGCCCTATTTCCGGCTGCGCATCCGCGCCATGGCCGAATGGTCGCGGCTGGCGCAGGACCTGCCCGACCTGCCGCTGAGCTGGTGCGGCGGCCTGTGCTGGGACTTACCGGCGGCCGACATGGAAACCTACGCCACGGAACATTCCGCCTGGGGCTATGGCATCAGCCAAGTCGACCGCGCCGGTGCAGCGCGCATCGAACCCAATCTCACCGAGCTTCCGGATTTTGCCCTGCATGTTGCCGAAGAAGGTGTCGCAGAGCCCGTGGCCGCCGTCCGTGCCCTATTGGCAGACGCGAAGCGACATGGCGCGAAGACCATCTCCAGCACGGTGACGGCCCTGGTCCAGACCGGCGGCAGGATCACCGGTGTCGACACATCGCATGGCCTGATTGCATCGGACGAGGTGGTGGTCGCGGCCGGCGTTGGCTCGCCGGAGATCGCCGCGACCGCCGGGATCAACCTGCCGATCGAAACGCCGCCCGGCCTGATCGTCCATTCGCGACCGCACGAAAAGCTGCTCAACGGGCTGGTGCTGGCCGAGCGGCTGCACATGCGCCAGACGGCGGAAGGCCGCATCATCGCCGGCTCGGATTTCGGCGGCGCCGATCCGGGCATGGATGCCGAAGCCACCGCCCACGCCCTGTTTGCGGCCATGAAGGCCATGCTGCGCGACAGCGATGGGTTGGAACTCGATTTCCACACGGTCGGCTACCGGCCGACGCCGATCGACGGCTTTCCGATCATTGGCCGCGCCGAGGGCTTGGACGGTGTCTATGTCGCCGTCATGCATTCCGGCATCACGTTGGCGCCGGCCATCGGCCTGTTCGCCGCTCGGGAAATCCTCGACGGCGAGCGCGACCCCTTACTTGCCCCTTATGGATTGTCGCGTTTCGCTCAATAGGCGGGCGGACGCCGAAAGCCGCCGGTCAGTGGTTCGATTGCCCTGGCGATGCCGAGCAGCTGTGACTCCGACCAGCGTTTGCCGACCAGTTGCAAGCCGATCGGCAAGCCCTCGCTGCCCTGTCCGCATGGGATGGAAAGCGCCGGATGGCCGCTGTAGTTGAAGACAGCGCCATAGGCCGGCAGCATCCAGTAGCTCTGCTCCTTGCCGTCGACCGTGACCGGCGTGCCCGGCTCGCAATGCGGGAAGGCGGAAGTCATGGCGACCGGGCAGAGCAGCGCGTCATGGTTTTCGAAAAACCGGTCCCAGGCGAGAATGGACCTGTCGCGGCGGGCGAGTGCCTCGAACCAATGCGAGACCGGTGTCGGGTTCTCCGGCGACTCCGGCTGGGCGGCCTCCAGCATCATGCCGATCAGCGCGCCGCCCTGCTCCAGATCGTGGTGCAGATCGAGTTTCGGCAGTTTTGCCTCCTCAACGAGGGCACCGGCCGATTGCAGCTGCCTAGCGAGGTTTTCGACCGCGGCGCTGATGTCGCCGGCCACCGGAAAGCCGGGAAAGGACGGCGCGAAGGCGATGCGCAATGTCCTAGGGTCGAGCTTCGGCATATCCTGGACCGGCACCGGGGCAAGATCGGTGTCGCTTCCATCCGGGCCGGCGATGATTTGATAGATCAGCGCCAAATCTTGCACGCTGCGTGCCAACGGCCCGAGGCAGGACATCAGCCGCACGCTGCGCGCGGCACCGCCGGGATCGGGGAAGGCACCGGCCAGCGAGACACGATGCTCCGTCGGTTTGAGGCCATAGACACCGCAGAAGGCGGCCGGCAGGCGGATCGAATCCTGCATGTCGGTGCCCACATCGAAAGGCGTCATCCCCGAGCAAAGTGCGGCCGCGGCGCCACCACTGGAGCCGCCCGCCGTGCGCTCGAGGTCCCATGGATTGCTGGTGCGGCCAAACAGCGGATTGTTCGACTGCCAGTCCGACAGCATTGTCGCGACATTGGTCTTGGCCATCAGCACGCCGCCGGCCGCTTTCAGTCTGATGACGACCGGGCTGTCCTGCTTGGCGACATGGTCGGCAAAGGGCGGGAAGCCGACCGTGGTCCTTATGCCTGACGTTTCGTGCATGTCTTTCAGCGTGAACGGCACGCCATGAAGAGGTCCGGGTGCGGCGCCGCGCGCCTGGGCAGCGTCCGCCTTCTTGGCACGCTCGCGGGCGCCTTCCCTGTCGAGCGAGATGACGGCATTCACCGCATGGTTGTGCGCATCGATTTGCGCCAGATGCGCGTCGAGGGCTTCGACGGCGGAGATTTTGCGCTTTGCGATGGCTGCGGCCAGTTCGACGGTTGAGGAGAAGGCGATGTCCATGAGGAATGCTCCGGCTTGGCCGCGCGTGCCTGACCAAATGGCGGATAGCGGCGCGATTTCAAGCGGAGTTGAGCATTCGGTATTCGCTAGTGCTTGATCGAAGTTGTGCTGCCGATGTCGGCACTCTACGGCGCCCCCCTCTGGCCTGCCGGCCATCTCCCCCTCAAGTGGGGAGATTGGATAGCGTCACGGCTTTCGCCAATCTTCAACGTTGCAAGAACGCGCGGTCGGCGAAGCTGCCAATCTCCCCACTTGAGGGGGAGATGTCCGGCAGGACAGAGGGGGGCGCTGGCCCGCGACTTTGCAGCATTTGCGATCCGGCGAAGAAACTTACCCGACCAGCGCCAGCTTTGCCGCCGCTGGAGCAAACGGGCGAATGCTGATGCCGTCCCGCGTCATCGTGACAAAACTCGATGGCGGGATCGCTTGCCAGTCGCCGCCCTCGCGGTCGAACGGCTCGGACACGATGCAGCGGCCGCCGCCCTTGCGCAAGACGGAGGTGTAGAGCGTCGGCGCGTGGGCGTCGGTGGCATAGCGCACCGCATGCAGCGCCTGTCCATCCGAGAAGGCGGCGGTGAGCTTCAGCGCTGGTTCGAGGCCGGCGCGGCGCGAGGCTTCGAGCACGCGGCTAGTGGCGCGGGACACCGCGCCTTGCGGATCGCCGGCCAACCCTTCGTCGATCATCAGCAGGAAAAAGAGTTCGGAATCGGTGGTGCCTTCGCGCTGGTCGAAGACGGCGTCTGACAGCGAATTCTCCAGCGCGCGGCGGATCTTCTCGAAGCCGCCGATCTGGCCGTTGTGCATGAACGACCAGGCGCCGGAGATGAACGGATGGCAATTCATGCGGCTGGTGGCGCCGCCGGTGGACGCCCGTACATGGGCGAGGAACAGGCCGGATTTGATCTGCCGGCACAGGCTTTTCAGATTGGGATCGGACCAGGCCGGCAGGATATCGCGATAGAGACCCGGCTCCGGGCGGTCGCCATACCAGGCAAGGCCGAAGCCGTCGCCATTGGTCGGCGATTTCGCTTCCTGGGCGCAATGGCTCTGGGCGATCAGCGAGTGACAGGGCGCCGTGAGGATGTCTTCGAGAAAGACCGCTTCACCGAGATAGGCCGCCCACCGGCACATCGCTTCTGTCGTCCTCTAGGCGCGATCCATAAGAGCCGCAGGCTCCTTGATCGCGTGTGTGCCTCTGTTGTGCGTCCGCTCGTAAAGCTCGCGAACGATTCGGCTGGCGGTAGTTTCAAACAGAAATGGCAAGAAAGCATGAACGAGCGCAGCACAAGCCGCCATCAACAGGCGCGACGAAAACCAGGCGGCAAAGCCCATGTGGCTGAAATAGGTTTCGCCGACCTTGGCCGGATGAGAGGTGAAAATCTTGGCGACCGACATGCTGGTTCCCCTTCAGCGCTTCAAGTTCCTGATATGAGTATCCTGACACGCTTCGCCGGTTCATCGGTCTCAAAATGTCCTTGTATTTCGGTGATTCTTGGGACAAACATCCCACATGACGCTGGAAATTGACGAAATCGACCGGAAATTGCTCACTGAGCTGCAGCGCGACGGCACGCTGTCGGTCGACCAGCTGTCGGAACGGGTGGCGCTGTCGCGCAATGCCTGCTGGCGCCGAGTGAGGCGGCTGGAAGAGGCTGGTGTCATCACCGGCAGGGTGGCGCTGGTCGATGCCGAAAAGCTCGGGCTTGGCCTTTCCGTCTTCATCCTGATCCGCACGTCCAACCACGATCCGGAGTGGCTGCAGAAGTTCCGGGCGGCGGTGACCGGCTTTCCCGAGATCATCGGCGTCTACCGCATGTCCGGCGACCTCGATTATGTCTTGCGCGCCCGCGTCGCCGACGTGAAGGCCTATGACCGGCTCTATCAGCGGCTGATTGCCAAGGTGGCGCTGTCGGACGTTTCCGCGTCGTTCGTGATGGAGGAAATCAAGGAAACGACCGTCGTTCCGATGGAACTGCGTTAGCGTGCGGCGTGCCGGGGGACGACAGGTTGGACGCTGTCAGCAGCCAACATCTCGTCATTCCCGGCCAACCATCTCAGGCGCTCGAGATTAACCAAAGCCTCCCCACCTTCGTCATCCACGGACGGAGCAGGAGCGAAGCTCCGTCGCGAAGACCCGAGGATGACGAAGGTGGCGGGCGTTTACCCCAATAGCCAAGGCATGCGGTCCGTCAACGCAAGCGCATCCGAATCGTCAAACCTTCTGCGCAGACGAACCAGGTCACAGTGCCGCCCAAAAGAAAGCCGTTGATAGATTTACAGTCGAGTTGACCGAATCGCCGTTCGCGCCGATAGGATCGATTTTATGCGCGCAGCCCTTCAAACTTCCTCCGTCATCGGTCCGACCGTCGGCTTCGTCAGGTTGCCGCATGCTGAAGGACTTCCCCTTCCCGCCTATGAAAGCACTGGTGCCGCCGGCATGGATCTGCGCGCCGCTGTGCCGGACGACCGGCCGCTGCTGATCCTTCCGGGAAAGCGCGCTCTGGTGCCGACCGGGCTGATCCTGGAAATTCCGGAAGGCATGGAGGGCCAGGTGCGGCCGCGCTCCGGACTTGCTTTCAAGCACGGCCTGACCGTCCTCAACACGCCCGGCACCATCGACAGCGACTATCGCGGCGAGGTGAAGGTGCTGCTGATCAATCTCGGCGACGAGGACTTTGCCGTGACGCGCGGCATGCGCATCGCCCAGATCATCTTCGCTGCGGTGGCCCAGGCGACCGTGGAAGAGCGCAGTCTGGCCGGTGGTACGGCGCGTGGCGCGGGCGGGTTCGGATCGACCGGCACCGCCTGATGCCTGAACTGCCTAAGCTTGTCATCTTCGACTGCGACGGGATCCTGGTCGATACAGAGAACCTGGCCAATCGGCGTCTCGCCGAATGGCTGACCGCTGCCGGCTATCCGACAAGCTTCGAATATTGCCGCAAGAATTTCTCCGGCCGCAGCATGGCGTCGGTGCAGAAAGAGATCGAAGAAGAGACCAGCGTCAGGCTCGGCGCCGGTTTCGTCGATCGCTGGAACGCCGGCCTGCCGGACCTGTTTGCCCACGGCGTCGAAGCGATCCCCTACGTCCGCGAGTTCGTCGAAGCCGTGCGTTCAGCCGGTATCGCCTATTGCGTCGCCACCTCGGCCCGGGTGTCGAAGATGCACATCACGCTTGGCCAGACCGGGCTGCTGCCGCTGTTCGAACACGCGATGTTTTCCTCGACCATGGTCAGCCGTGGCAAGCCGTTCCCGGACCTGTTCCTGCATGCGGCCAAGACCATGGGCTTCGCGCCTGCCGACTGCATCGTCATCGAGGACAGCGTCGCCGGCACGCAGGCCGGGATCGCCGCCGGCATGCGGGTGTTTTCCTACCATGCCGATCCCTATTCCGACCGCGCCGGCCTGATCCAGGCCGGCGGCATCCTGTTCGACGACATGCGCGAGCTGGCCGGGCTGGTGCCGATCCACTGACCTGATCTTCAGCCTGCAGCTGTACGCCTCGATTGTCCGTGCTAGCTTGGCGCCGCCAACTCGAGGCCACGCATGAACCCCAGCCTGCTCCGCCTCATCCTCGCCTTGATGCTGGCGCCGTTTCTATGGACCGCGGCCGGCGCGCAAGCCATCAGCTTTCCGGAGCTCGGCAGCGCTCTGCCCGGCCGCACGGATGTCACCTATCTCGACCTCGCGAGGATGGTCATTCCGGATCTCGCTGCGGACAAACACGGCTTCTATAGGGGTGGGTTGCCGATCGAGATGCGTCATATCGAGGGACCGGACAGCGGCGGTTCGCCGCCCGAGACTTCGGGCTTTTCCAATGCCGCGGTGCTCGCCATCAAGGCCGGCGGCAAGGATCGGCTGACCATGCTGTTCGACCTTGGCGATTCTCCCGACAGCGCCGAAGGCTATGCGGTGCTGGCGCTCTACGACATCACGGCCAAGCCAAAGCTGCTCGACGCCGTCAATGTCGCGCTCGACCGCGGCACCTATTTCCGCGAACCGGGCAAGCTTTCCGTCGGCGCCAACGATGACGTCCTCATCACCATGAGCGCGCATTTCAATTCGAGCCAGAACTATGTGATCACGCCGCTGATCATGATCCGCGACGACAAGTTCGAACCGATCGACATGATCTATACGTTCGATGAAAACCTGTGCGCCTACAGCCGCAAGCAGGATGTAGCTTTTCAGGGCATTGCCGATGGTCAGCCTTATGCCGCCATCAAGGTGACCGTGACCGACTCTACTGTGCTGAACGGCGAAAGCTGCGACGACACTCCGCCCAGACCAGAGTCCCACGAGATCTCCGTCACCTATCACTGGGACAAGAAGACATCGCGCTACACCAAGGATTCCGACGCGCTGGACAAATTGGCAGGAGAGAACGCCAATCGCTTCTGAACCAACCGCATTCGTTTGCCCGGTCAAATCGGGCAGGATAAAATCCGCTTAGCCACACCGCACATGATGGGGGAACTACCATGGACAAGGGCAAGATCTTTCGCGACCTGCATGCCTCGACCTTCGTCATGCCCAATCCCTGGGATATTGGCACGACGAAGCTGCTGGCCTCGTTCGGTTTCACGGCGCTGGCGACGACCAGCGCCGGCTTTGCTTTTTCACGCGGCCTGCCGGATGGCGCCGTAACCTTCGACCAGATGATCCACCATTGCCGCGAGGTGACGGCGGCGACCAGCCTGCCTGTCTCCGCCGACCTCGAGAAAGGCAAGGGCGACAGCGCCGAGCAGGCCGCCGAAACCATCTTCGCGGCGGAAGCGGCCGGTCTTGCCGGCTGCTCGATCGAGGACCACACCGGCGATCCGGACAAGCCGATCTATGATTTCGCGCACGCCGTCGAGCGCGTTGCGGCGGCGGTGGAAGCGGCGCGGGCGCTGAAGCGCGATTTCGTCTTCACCGCGCGGGCCGAGAATTTCCTGTGGGGCAAGTCCGACCTCAACGACACCATCAAGCGGCTGCAGGCCTTCGAGAAGGCCGGCGCCGACGTGCTCTATGCGCCCGGCATCGGCGACGTCGAGATGATCCGCACGCTCTGCTCGGCGGTCAACAAGCCGGTCAATGTCATGGCAAAGCCTGGCTTCACCATCGCCGACCTCGCCATGGCCGGCGTCAAGCGCATCTCGCTCGGGCCGTGGCTGACCAATTTCGCCTATGGCATGCTGGAAACGGCGGCGCGCGAGATCCAGCAGGACGGCACCTTCGGCTTCACCCGCGCCGCCATGCCGTTCGGCAAATTGCAAGCCCTCTTCGGCAAGTCTTCAGCTTGAACGGGGCCCATCGCATGACGCTCACCGTCGTCGATATGCATACCGGCGGCGAGCCGCTCAGGATCGTCACCGGCGGCTATCCCAGTGTCCCCAAGGGCACGATCCTGGAAAAGCGCGCCTATGTGCGCGACCATCTCGATCATCTCAGGAAGATCCTGATGTTCGAGCCGCGCGGCCATTACGACATGTATGGCGCCTTGCTGGTCGAACCCGACCTGCCCGGCGCCGACCTCGCCGTGCTGTTCATGCACAATGAGGGTTATTCGACGATGTGCGGCCACGCCATCGTCGCGCTCGGCCGCTACGCTGTAGATGAAGGATTGGTGGCGAAACAGGAACCAATCACGACAGTCAATAT
Organism: Mesorhizobium sp. M7A.T.Ca.US.000.02.2.1; assembly: GCF_003996995.1. GTDB lineage: Bacteria > Pseudomonadota > Alphaproteobacteria > Rhizobiales > Rhizobiaceae > Mesorhizobium. The sequence continues at coordinate 14,377 of NZ_RZTT01000092.1, forward strand.
CGAGGCGCCGTGCGGGCTGGTCGTCGCCTCCGTCGAGGTCAGGGACGGCAAGGCCGGTGCGGTGGCGTTCGAAAGCGTGCCAGCGTTCCTGTTCGCCGGCGGCCAGACAATAGAGCTGGCGGGCCACGGCACGATCGGCTTCGACGTCGCCTATGGCGGGGCTTTCTACGCGCTGGCCGATTGTCACCAATTCGGGCTCGAATTCGGCAAAAGCCGGGTGCGCGATTTCGTCGATGCGGCAACGGCGCTGACGGACAGGCTCAAGGCCGAATTTCCGCTGTCGCATCCCGACCACGGCGACCTTGCCTTCCTCTACGGCACCATCCTGACCGATGGCCGCGATGCTTTTTCCGATGGGGTGACCAAGAACATCTGCGTCTTCGCCGAGGCGGAGGTCGACCGCTCGCCGACCGGCTCCGGCGTCACCGCAAGGCTGGCGGCCATGCATGCCAAGGGCGAGATCGCGATCGGACAGACGCGCACATTCGAAAGCATTGCCGGCTCGCGGTTTTCGGGAGCCGTGGTGCGGACGGCGAAGGCTGGCCCGCACGGGGCGATCATCGCCCGCGTCGGCGGCCGCGCCTATTATAGTGGCAGGACGGAGTTTATCGTCGAAGCGGACGACGAGCTCGGACGCGGATTCCTGTTGCGCTGAAGAAAATGCTCAGCGGCGCGAGGAGCGAGCCACTTCCCGCACCGAGATCGCCTTGTGCAGATGCACCATCACGGCGGCGGCGAAGAGCGGCGTCAGCAGGTTGAGCAACGGCACGGCGAGGAAAGCCGCGATGAGCAGCCCGGCGAGAAACACCGTGCCGGCATAGTGCCTGCGCAAGGCCCTGGCCTCTTCTTCCCCGCGAAAGCGCATGGCAGCGAATTCGAAGAACTCGCGCCCGAGCAGATAGCCGTTGACGATAAAGAAGGCGGCTATGTTGACGCCCGGCACCAGCAGAAGCAGCAGGGCGACGATGTTGCCGAGAATGACGACGCCGAGGAATCGCGCCGACAGCACCAGCGAGCGCAGCGCCGGCATGGCGCGACCGGTCGGATCGCCGGGATAGTCGGTGCGCTCGACCACTTCGGCGATATCGTCGAGGAACAGGCCGGCGACAGCAGCCGTCACCGGCGCGATGAGCAATGCCATGCCGAAGGCAAGCACTATCGCGGCGATGATGCCACCCAGCCAGCCGGCCCAGGACGGTATGCCGGGCAACAGCGTCTGCAGCCACGGCAGGGCGAGCCACTCGACGAGGCTGGTCAGGCCGAACCACAAGGCGACAAGCGCCAGCAGCGTCAGACCCAATGTCTTGAGGAACACGGCCCGAAAGGGAGGCGAGAGCAGCTCGAGGGCCGCGGTGCGGGCAGCGTCGAAAATCACCGTGCTTTACCCCCAGGTCACACCATACACCGTCGAAAAGGCGGATGCTTCCGAGATAAGCAGAGCACGGCATGAGCGCAAGCAGGCCGGTTCTTTTGCTTTGACGCAATCCCCAAGGGGAGAGCGCTATGCGCTTTTCCCGGGAAAACCGCTTCACACTTGTCCTGGAATTGCTCTACCGCGCAAACGCCGGCTTTCGAACCGGAATGGTCATGGCAGCGACCCCAGCCACGACAAAACCCATGCCCAGCCATGCCGTCGAGCCTAGGCTTTCGCCGAGGAAAAGGGCGCCGATGCCGACGCCGATCGGCACCCGCAGATAGGCCTGCGAGGTGGTGCCGACCGAACCCAGGGTGTGGATGAGGCGGAAATAGATGACGAAGGCCAATGCGGTGGAAAACACCGACAGGCCGAGCAGGGCCAGAATCGATGCGGCCGAAGGCGCCAGCGTCCACGGCTGGTCGAACACCAGACTGAGGGGCACGAGGATGACGGCGCCGCACAGCATCGAACCCGCGGCAGGCAGCATCGGATCGAGACCCTTGAAGCCGCGGCCGAAAATGGCGGCCCCGGCATAGCAGATTGTTGCCGCTACGATGGCCAACTGCGCCCACAACTCGTGACCGAGACCACCCAGTGCCTGCGTGCCTATGATGAGACAGATGCCGGCAATGCCGGCGCCGACGCCAATCAGCTTGCGCACCGTGACCGGCTCGTGGCGGGTGATGAGCGCTGTCAAGAGGAAGGTGAAGATCGGCGAGGTCGCATTCAGGATGGTGGCGAGGCCGGCATCGACCGAACGTTCCGCTGCGGCGATCAGGGTGAACGGGATGACGCTGTTGAGGCAGGCCTGGAAGGCGAAGCGGCGCCAGCTTGCCGCATCGCCCGGCATGGCGAGCCCGCGCCAGCGGAGGATGGCAAACAAGATACCACCGGCAATCAGGGTGCGGGCGGCGATGAAGGTGACCGGCGGGATGGTTTCGACTCCGATCTTGATGAAGGTGTAGGAGGCGCCCCAGAGCACCGCCAGCACGACGAGCAGCGCAAGGTCGGTGGTCATGTCGTTCTTTGCAGGCTCGTTCTTTGTCGGCATGGCTCGCCTTCAAACGGGATCGGGTGAGCCAGGCTTGTAGGCGGTCCGGCGATGAAATGCTTCGGCCACGGTCGAATTGTCATAGCGCCTCGCGGCTGATGCGCTTTTGCCTGTTCCGCCAAAGTTGCGTGTCACGCCCTAGGCAAACCGGTTTCAAATCGCTAGACCCGCGCCGGACCGGCGTGGCAAGAAGCCGGCTCGGGTTTTGGCGGAGATTTTGATGCCGGATTATGACGTGCTTTGCATCGGCAATGCCATTGTCGACATCATCGCCCAGTGC
>NZ_RZTT01000930.1 GCF_003996995.1 Mesorhizobium sp. M7A.T.Ca.US.000.02.2.1
ACGATGTCGACCGTGCCCGAACGCATCAGCTCAAGGAATTCGTCGCGGTAGCGGTCGACGCAGAACGAATCCGACAGTGTCATCGACACTTCTCGGCCTGCTGCGTGCGCCAGCTTCGCCGTCTGGCGGATTGCCTCCTTGGCGCGCGGCGGGTCCCACAGATAGCCTTCGAAATAGGTGACCTTGGCGCCAGACGCCTTGTCGGCTTCGACATCCTCGGGGCCAAGCTCGACGCAGGCGCCGAGATAGGTGTTCATCGAGCGCTCGCCGTCGGGCGTGACGAAGATCATCGAGCGCGCCGTCGGCGGCTCACCGTTGAGCGGCGTGGTGTCGAAGGCGACGCCCTGCGCATGGATGTCGTGCGCGTAGATTTCGCCCAGCGCATCGTTGGAGACCTTGCCGAAG
>NZ_RZTT01000931.1 GCF_003996995.1 Mesorhizobium sp. M7A.T.Ca.US.000.02.2.1
TTGCCTGATCTTGTCCTCGGGAACCGGGTGGCCACCCTTATCCACGCGATGAGCAACACGCATGACGGACACGTTCGGGCTGCGCACGTTGACGTGGTACAGCACGACCTCGTATCCGGCCGCTTTCGCCTCCCGCACCAGGTCCACCTTGGATGGGTGAGAGAACGTGGATTCCGTGACCAGGCTCTTGCGCTCGGCCATCAACTCGCGCCGGCGGTTCTCCGCCAATTCCTGCCCGCGAGCGGACTCGGCCGCAGTGCGGGCAGGGTGCCCAAATTCCTTCAACGCCAGTTCATCAGCATTGACGAATTCAGCGTCGGGATAGCGCTTTTCCAGGCGATTTCGGTACAGCGTCGTCTTGCCGGCGCCGTTAGGGCCGGCAATGACGTGAAGCGTAGGCT
>NZ_RZTT01000932.1 GCF_003996995.1 Mesorhizobium sp. M7A.T.Ca.US.000.02.2.1
GACACCTTGAATGCGGTCATGCCGCGTGCATCGGCGATGGCCACCATGTCCTCGACCGCCTTGTCATCGAAGGAGCGCGAGGTCTGCAGGCGATTACCCTTGTCCACGAATGCCACCTTCTTCGGGTCATTCGCGTCCAGGTACTTCTGACCATCCTTCTTGTATCGGCTGGCCACATCCTCCGGGACGAGCTTGTCCCTGGCTGCAGCGTCGGCAAATGCCGACTGATCGCGCACCTGGTTGTGGCCTTCACCCACGTTCGGAAGCGGGGGCGGCATGACAACAGAGGCCGGCTTGCCGGCGTCGGCGTCCTGGTCCTTTTCGACGTTGCCCTTCCCCTTGCCGATCAGTCGCTCGATCTGCTCCTTTGAGAGCGCAACCTCGATTTCGTTGCGTAC
>NZ_RZTT01000933.1 GCF_003996995.1 Mesorhizobium sp. M7A.T.Ca.US.000.02.2.1
CCTCAGATTGAGAATTACCGCTCCGCCCCGCGATCCTGGCGGCGCTCGCGTTCCTGGCGCAGCCGGACCTCGGGAATCTTCTTGCCCTGGGCAAGATCCCGCTCGATCGAGTCGCGAATGCTGTTCACCAGCTTGTCTTGCGACTCCGGGGCGAGCCGCTGCTTCGCGAACGATTTCGCCGCCTGTTCCAGAGCGAAGGCATTGGCCAGCTCCGGGTGCTTCTTGGCGGCTTCCTTCTTCTGCTGGGGCGAACCATCCCGCGCCTCGCGGTAGGCCTCCACCACCTCGTTCTTCTCGATGGCATTGGCCCGGCCGGTCTGCTTGGCCAGCTGATCGGCGCGCAGCTTGTCCTTTTCGGTCGGCTCGTAGCCCGTAACGTCGATGCCGCGGGCCGTGCC
>NZ_RZTT01000934.1 GCF_003996995.1 Mesorhizobium sp. M7A.T.Ca.US.000.02.2.1
GCCGAGATGAACCGGCAGGACTTCGGCGCGATACCAGGCGCTGGCGATCGGGTCGGTGATGGGCGAGATGCCATCGCCGGCCGCGGCCAAGGCCGGCGCGATGCCGTCAGCGGTCAGCGTTCGGCCGATCAGCGCTTTTTCCGCCGCCCTGGCGAGCATTGGCCGATCCGCCATGCAGCCGAGCGCGATCCGCGCCGAGGTCACGGTGCCATCCGACGACAGTTCCAGAACAGCGGCTATGCTGAGCACAGAGACGCCCTTGGGCTTGACCCTCGACACTTTCAGGAAGCGGAAACTGTCGGCCTTCGGAAGCGTGAAGCTCACGGAAGTGACGACGGCGCGGCTGCCGTCCCGATTGGCCAGAAAAGTCTCGATCGGCGTTTGCCCGTCATCGGTGC
>NZ_RZTT01000935.1 GCF_003996995.1 Mesorhizobium sp. M7A.T.Ca.US.000.02.2.1
TTCTCGATTTGTACGAGGGCTATGCCCAGGCGGCCCGGAAAGAATGGCTCCGGTATTACTGGGTCCGGCTGGGCTACGGCGGAGTTCAGGGCGCTCTCGTCTTCGTGCAGTACGCCAGTATTTTCGCCATGCTGGTGCTGACGCTGAAATCGCCCGACCTGCTCAACCAGGTCGTGCTGGTGAGCATGATCCTCCTGCAACTGAACCGTCCCTTTGAAATGATCGCGAGCGCGGTCCGCGAGGTCACGATGGCCCGAGTGCTGGCCGAGACCCTGCAGAACGAGCTGGATGAGCACCCCGCGCCGATGGCGCGGGATGGCGGGCAGGGCTTGCCGCCGGGGCGGCCGCTGCCCATCGAGCTCGATGGTGTGTCCTTCGCTTATGAGCCTGTCT
>NZ_RZTT01000936.1 GCF_003996995.1 Mesorhizobium sp. M7A.T.Ca.US.000.02.2.1
AATCAGCACCGATCAGATGATTGCGCTGTGCGCGACCGACGATCACGAAGTGCAGGTGAAGGTGTGGGAAACCCACGGGGGCAACACTTGGAACGGCCCCGCCAAGCCCGCCGACCTGCGCCGCGCCATCCTGACCCGCGAAGTCGAGGCCGACCGCGATCACCGCGTGGCGTTCATCGGTGGCGTTGCCGCCTATGAAGCCGCTGGCGGTGAAGTGCGCCGCGATCTGTTCAGCACCGATGGACAGGCCGCGATCCTGACCGACCCGGAACTACTGGACAAGCTGGTGGCCGACAAGCTGGAAGCCACCAAGGAAAACCTGCTGGCCGAGGGCTGGGGCTGGGTCGAAATCTGGCCGACCTGGGATCACTCCGCCGCCTACGCTTTCGGCAC
>NZ_RZTT01000937.1 GCF_003996995.1 Mesorhizobium sp. M7A.T.Ca.US.000.02.2.1
CCCCTACGGTCAGCGTGGACTAGGACAACCGCTCTAATTCCTAACGGCGTTTACCTTTGCTAAACTTGAACTCAAGTAGACTTCTACGTAAGCTCAACTTGAAGAATCACACCGATCCCTGGAGGACTATGCGTGACAACCCGAAGAAGCCTGACGAAACGCGACTTCGACGCGACGCTCAAGCGGCTGAACATCTCCGAGCAGGCGGCGGAAATGGCGCGCCGGGTGCTGGTCGGCAACGAACAACAATCCACCGTGGCGGCAGCCTATTCCGTCACAGTCAGTGCGGTCTCGCATCAGGTCGGCCGGGTCTGGCGGACCTATGTGGAATCGCTGGAGATCCCGCCTGGCCACGAGAAGATCACCGCCGTGCTGCCAGTCGAGAA
>NZ_RZTT01000938.1 GCF_003996995.1 Mesorhizobium sp. M7A.T.Ca.US.000.02.2.1
TAACCAGATCAACGAGGCGTTGACGGTGGTCGAGGCGGATATCGCCGTACATGCCCTCCAGGATCAGACAATCCGCCGCCTGATGACGTTGCCCGGCCTCGACGTCACCGTGGCTGCGAGCGTTGCCTGGGCCGGCCGCGCTGGTGATGAGCCGGTCCAATTCGCGGGCAACCCGCATGCCCGAGAGAGACGTATCAACGATGAGTGCCAGGCACTCTCTCGTGCAGTCGTCGACGACGGCCAGGATGCGGAAGCGGCGCCCGTCGGTGAGCTGGTCCGATACGAAGTCGAGCGACCAGCGCTCGTCGGGCCTCAGCGGCACCAGCATCGGCGCCCTGGTCCCG
>NZ_RZTT01000939.1 GCF_003996995.1 Mesorhizobium sp. M7A.T.Ca.US.000.02.2.1
GCCGCGCGGTGTTGTAGTCGGCGCGCCACAGGGCGATGGCTACGCGCGCCTGAGCCAGCGAGGTGAACAGCGTCTCGTTGAGCAGTTCATCGCGCAGTCGGCCGTTGAAGCTCTCGATGAAGCCATTATCCGGCATGATGTTCTTGGTGCCATCGTTTGTTCGGTTGTCAGGTTCGTTAAGCTTGGCGCATCCGGGCCACGGGGCACCGGGAGCAC
>NZ_RZTT01000093.1 GCF_003996995.1 Mesorhizobium sp. M7A.T.Ca.US.000.02.2.1
CGGCCGTCTTCAGCGAGCCGTCGAGCGCGGCGGCAAGCAAGGCGCGCGTCGCCTTGATCGGCATGCGCTTGCCGGTGCCGAAGGCGCCGCCGGTCCAGCCGGTGTTGACCAGCCAGCAATCGGCGCCGTGGCGGGCAATCAGCTCGCGCAGCAGATTGCCGTATTCGGAAGGGTGGCGCGGCATGAATGGGGCACCGAAACAGGTCGAAAACGTCGCTTCCGGCTCGGTCACGCCCTTTTCGGTTCCGGCCACCTTGGCGGTGTAGCCGGACAGGAAATGATACATCGCCTGCGCCGGGGTCAGCCGCGCGATCGGCGGCATCACGCCGAACGCGTCGGCGGTCAGCATGATGATGTTGTTGGGATGGTTGGCGCGGCCGGTCTTGCTGGCGTTGGGGATGAAGTCCAGCGGGTAGGCGCAGCGTGTGTTCTCGGTCAGTCTTCCGTCGTTGAAATCCGGCACGCCATCAGCGTCGAGCACGACATTTTCCAGCACCGTGCCGAAGCGCTGCGTGGTGGCGAAGATTTCCGGCTCGGCTTCCGCCGACAGCTTGATCGTCTTGGCGTAGCAGCCGCCTTCGAAATTGAAGATGCCGTGCGGTCCCCAGCCATGCTCGTCATCGCCGATCAGCGTGCGCGAGGGATCGGCCGAGAGTGTCGTCTTGCCGGTGCCCGACAGGCCGAAGAAGATGGCGGCGTCGCCGGCCGCACCCTCGTTGGCCGAGCAATGCATCGGCATCACGCCTTTCGCCGGCAACAGATAGTTGAGCATGGTGAACACCGACTTCTTCATCTCGCCGGCATAGGAGGTGCCCCCGATCAGCACGATCTTGCGCGAAAGATCGACAGCGATCACCGTTTCGGTGCGGCTGCCGTGACGGAGGGGATCGGCGCGGAAGGACGGCAGGTCGATGATCGTCATCTCGGGCACGAACTGTTCGAGTTCGGCGGCATCCGGACGGATCAGCAGATTGCGGATGAACAGCGAGTGCCAGGCAAATTCGGTGATCACCCTTGTCGGCAGTTTCAGTCCCGCATCGGCGCCGCCGACCAGATCCTGGACGTATAGATCCTTGTCCGCGGCATGCGCCTGGAAATCGGCGAGCAGCGTGTCGAACTGGGCCGGCGAGATCGCCTTGTTGTTGTCCCACCAGACATGTGGTTCGGTGGCGCCATCGCGGACGACGAACTTGTCCTTGGGCGAGCGGCCGGTGTGCTGTCCGGTCTCGGCGACCAGCGCGCCATGGGCGGTCAAGCGGGCCTCGCCTCGCCGGATCGATTCCTCATAAAGGGCAGCCGCACCGAAATTATAGCGCACCACGCCGGTGGTTTTCAGGCCGATATGATCGATCGCGCAGGCGGAATTGCGTTTGCCGACTTCCGACATCGAGTGTCCCTCTTGGATTTGCCGCATCTTTGCCGGCACGTTTCCAGCACGCCCACTACGCGGGCTGAGATGGTCAGAACCAGAAAAGACGAATGATATCAAATCATTAATCGATTTAAATATTTTGAAAGTTGTTTAAATCGTTTATATGTGCAAAAAGTTTCGCGGTTGCCCAAAGGATTGGCGATGTACGTTCGTCCAACCCATGTCGAGGTAGGATTGTGGCCGCCGGCATGCCGCGCGTGACAGCGGACAAGGCCTATGCCACATTTTGTACCTAATTTGTCCTGCAAAAGCCCCTTCTCTACGACAGAAGGGACAGCTCATGAGGGAGCCGCTTGAAATGGCAACAATCGCGCTTGTCGATGACGACCGCAACATTCTGACATCGGTGTCGATCGCCCTGGAATCCGAGGGGTATCGCGTCGAGACCTACACGGATGGTGCGTCGGCGCTGGAAGGCCTGGCGGCACGCCCGCCGAACCTTGCCATCCTCGATATCAAGATGCCGCGCATGGACGGCATGGAACTGCTGCGCCGCATGCGCCAGAAGTCCGACCTTCCGGTGATCTTCCTGACCTCCAAGGACGACGAGATCGACGAATTGTTCGGCCTCAAGATGGGCGCCGACGATTTCATCCGCAAGCCCTTCTCGCAGCGCCTGCTGGTCGAGCGGGTGCGCGCCGTGCTGCGCCGCGCCAGTGCCCGCGAGGCTGCCGCCAAGACGCCAAGCCAGCAGGCCCGCTCGCTCGAGCGCGGCCAGCTCGTCATGGACCAGGAGCGCCACACCTGCACCTGGAAAGGCGAGCCGGTGACGCTCACCGTCACCGAGTTCCTGATCCTGCATTCGCTGGCGCAGCGTCCAGGCGTCGTAAAAAGCCGTGATGCGCTCATGGATTCGGCTTATGATGAACAGGTCTATGTCGACGACCGCACCATCGACAGCCACATCAAGCGGCTGCGCAAGAAGTTCAAGGCCGTCGACGACGACTTCGAGATGATCGAAACCCTTTACGGAGTCGGATACCGGTTCCGCGAAGCATAAGTAGCAGGGCCTGCTATTCGATGGCAGTGGAAGCACAGCGAACAAGACCGGCGGGCGCCTCCAGGCGGCCGTCGCGGATCATGCCGTCCTTCGTGTCGAAGATCACGGTGCCGATGCGCCGTTTCCTTGGCCATCATATCTTTTCCAGCCTGACACGGCGTATCCTGTTCCTCAACCTTGCCGGCCTTGCCGTCCTGGTGACCGGCATCCTCTATCTCAACACCTTCCGAGACGGGCTGATCGACGCCCGCGTCGAAAGCCTGATGACCCAGGGCGAGATCATCGCCGGCGCGATCGCCGCGTCGGCGACGGTCGAGACGGATTCGATCAGCATCGACCCGGAAAAGCTGCTTGAACTGCAGGCCGGCGAAAGCCTGGGACCGGGCTCCGACCAGCTCGACAATCTCGATTTCCCGATCAACCCGGAGCGGGTCGCCCCGGTGCTGCGAAGACTGATCTCGCCGACCAGGACCCGCGCCCGGATCTATGACCGCGATGCCAATCTGCTGCTCGATTCGCGCCACCTCTATTCGCGTGGCCAGATCCTGCGCTACGACCTGCCGCCGGTCGAGGAGGAAGAGCCCGATCTGGTCGAGCGCATCCAGAAATTCGTCTTCGACTTCTTTCGCAACACCGAGCTGCCGGTCTATCACGAGCAGCCGGGCGGCAATGGCGCCGCTTTCCCGGAAGTGGTCAAGGCGCTCACCGGCAGCCCGTCGACCATCGTGCGCGTCAGCGAGCAGGGGGAGCAGATCGTTTCGGTGGCGGTGCCGATCCAGCGCTTTCGTGCCGTCCTGGGCGTGCTGATGCTGTCGACCGAAGGCGGCGACATCGACAAGATCGTCGCCGCCGAGCGCAAGGCGATCCTGCGCGTCTTCGGCATCGCGGCCCTTGTCACCGCCATCCTGTCGATGCTGCTTGCCTCCACCATCGCCAATCCGCTGCGCCGGCTGTCGGCGGCGGCGGTGCGGGTGCGGCGCGGCGTCAAGAGCCGTGAGGAAATCCCCGATTTTTCCGACCGCCAGGACGAGATCGGCAATCTGTCGATCGCCATACGCGACATGACCAACGCGCTCTACGCCCGCATCGAGGCGATCGAAAGCTTCGCGGCCGATGTCTCGCACGAGTTGAAGAACCCGCTGACGTCGCTGCGCAGCGCGGTGGAAACCTTGCCGCTGGCCAAGAACGACGATTCGCGCGGCCGGCTGATGGATATCATCCAGCACGATGTCAGGCGGCTGGACCGGCTCATCACCGATATTTCCGACGCATCGCGCCTGGACGCGGAGCTCGCGCGTGAAGATGCCGGGACCGTCGATTTGAAGAAATTCATCACCGATCTCGTCGCCGTTTCGCGCGAAGCGACGCGCAACAAGAAGGCTGTCGAGATCGAGTTCAAGGCCGCCAAACTGCCGCAGGGCGTCAAAGGTTACGTCGTCGTCGGGCATGACCTGCGCATCGGCCAGGTCATCACCAATTTGATCGAGAACGCCCGTTCCTTCGTTCCCGAGGACCATGGCCACATCAGCCTGTCGCTGGCGCGTGCCGGCAAGTTCAACATCGTCACCGTCGACGACAATGGCCCCGGCATCCGAGCCGATAACATCGACCGCATCTTCGAACGGTTCTACACCGACCGGCCGGCCGGCGAGGCATTCGGCCAGAATTCGGGCCTTGGCCTGTCGATATCCAGGCAAATCGTCGAGGCCCATGGCGGCACGCTCACCGCCGAGAACATCCCCGGCACCAAACCCGGCGAGATCAAGGGCGCTCGTTTCGTGGTGACATTGCCGGCCGAAGGCTGAGAGCATGAATTCCAACCACGCCTGGTCCAGCCGTGCAGCCTGAAAACATTCACGCGACAATGGTTTTGATCGGCGAGCGCGGCATTCTCGTCACCGGAGCCTCCGGTTCGGGCAAGACGACGCTGGCGCTGGCGCTCCTCGACCATTGTCGCCATCGCGGCCTGTTCTCGCGGCTCGTCGGTGACGATCAGCTCTTCGTCGAGGCGCATGCCGGGCGACTGCTGTGCCGCGCTCCCGCCGCCATAGAAGGCCTTGTCGAGGTGCCGGGGCTCGGCCCCCGACCTCTGCCATTCGAGCCGGCAGGCCTCGTCGACCTCCATGTTCGCCTGGTGCCGGCCGGCGAAGCGGTGCGCTTCCAGGAGGATGCCGCAAGCAGCATCGCCGGCTGTCTGGTGCCGCGGGTCGACGTGGTCGAACGCAATGTCCCAGCGGTCTTGCCGGTCGTGATGGCGCGGCTGTCGATCGCGCCTTTTCTATGATCCGTTCCGGGTTTTTTGCTGCAATGCGTCAAAATGGCATGTGCCTGCGCAATTTTGGGCTTGTCAACGGGCCGTGCGTCGACAAGATAGCGCTCCCGCCGCCTGGATTGGCTGGCGAGCATAAAATGCGCCTGTGAAGCGGCGATGACGGGAGCCACCAAAGAATGATCGGACTCGTGCTTGTAACGCACGGTCAACTGGCCACCGAGTTCCGACATGCCGTCGAACATGTCGTCGGGCCACAAGACAATTTCGAAACCGTGTCGATCGGTGCCGACGACGATATGGAGCAGCGTCGCCGCGACATCGTCGACGCTGTTGCCCGTGTCGACACCGGAGCCGGCGTCATCGTGCTGACCGACATGTTCGGCGGCACGCCCTCCAACCTTGCCATCTCGGTGATGGAATCCGGCCGCACCGAGGTGATCGCCGGCATGAACCTGCCGATGCTGATCAAGCTCTCCTCGATCCGCAAGGGCGACAATATGGCCGCCGCGCTCGATGAGGCTCAGGCCGCCGGCCGCAAATACATCAATGTCGCCAGCCAGCTCCTGAGCAGCAAATGACCGCGCTGTCCCCGGAAAAAGACCAAATTGTCCGGGATTTTCCCATCATCAACCAACGTGGCCTTCATGCGCGCGCTTCGGCGAAGTTCGTCCAGCTGGCCAGCGGCTTCGACGCCTCGGTGCATGTCGAGAAGGACGGCGTCAAGGTTGGCGGCACCTCCATCATGGGTCTGATGATGCTGGCGGCAAGCCCCGGCTATTCGATCCGCGTCACCGCCAGCGGACCGGAAGCCCGGCAGGTCATCGACGCCCTGGAGCAGCTGGTGGCGTCCCGCTTTGGCGAGGAATGCTGATCAGGTAGAGCGCCGATGCGTGTCTGAGAGACATGCAGGGATAAAGATTTCTTTATATCCCATTGTCGTCCTTGCTCCGATCTGCTAGTCAGGCCGGCAATTCGCGCCCTTCGACGCGCCGACCGGCGCGGGCGTGTCCGCAACAAATTCGCAAGCACAACATTCGCATCGGAGTACTGCCATGACGGGTAGCAAGGACTATGTGGTCGCCGACATCTCGCTTGCCGGCTGGGGCCGCAAGGAACTCGAGATCGCCGAAACCGAAATGCCGGGCCTGATGGCCTGCCGTGAGGAATTCGGTCCCAAGCAGCCGCTCAAGGGCGCGCGCATCACCGGCTCGCTGCACATGACGATCCAGACGGCGGTGCTGATCGAGACGCTGAAGGAGCTGGGCGCCGATATCCGCTGGGCCTCCTGCAACATCTTCTCGACCCAGGACCATGCGGCCGCGGCCATCGCCGAAGCCGGCATCCCGGTGTTTGCCGTCAAGGGCGAGTCGCTGGAGGAGTATTGGGACTACACCGACAAGATCTTCCAGTGGGCCGACGGCGGCCTCTCCAACATGATCCTCGATGATGGCGGCGACGCCACCATGTACATCCTGATCGGCGCCCGCGCCGAGGCCGGCGAGGATGTGCTGTCCAACCCGCAGAGCGAGGAAGAGGAATACTTCTACGCCCAGGTCAAGAAGCGCCTGAAGGCCTCGCCCGGCTTCTTCACCAAGCAGAAGGCGGCGATCCGCGGCGTCACCGAAGAGACGACCACCGGCGTCAACCGGCTCTATCAGCTGCAGAAGAAGGGCCTGCTGCCCTTCCCCGCCATCAACGTCAACGACTCGGTCACCAAGTCGAAGTTCGATAACAAATATGGCTGTAAGGAATCGCTGGTCGACGGCATCCGCCGCGGCACCGACACGATGATGGCCGGCAAGGTCGCTGTCGTGTGCGGTTATGGCGACGTCGGCAAGGGCTCGTCGGCCTCGCTCAAGGGCGCCGGCGCCCGCGTCAAGGTCACCGAGGTCGATCCGATTTGCGCGCTGCAGGCGGCGATGGACGGGTTTGAAGTCGTCACGCTGGAAGATGCGGCCCCCACCGCCGACATCGTCATCACCACCACCGGCAACAAGGATGTCGTCACCCTCGACCATATGCGCTCGATGAAGGACATGGTCATCGTCGGCAACATCGGCCATTTCGACAATGAGATCCAGGTCGCCGCGCTGCGCAATTTGAAATGGACCAACGTCAAGCCGCAGGTCGACATGATCACCTTCGCGGACGGCAAGCGGATGATCCTTTTGTCGGAAGGGCGGCTGCTCAATCTCGGCAACGCCACAGGCCACCCGAGCTTCGTCATGTCGGCATCCTTCACCAACCAGGTGCTGGCGCAGATCGAACTCTACACCAAGCCCGGCCAGTACGAGAACCAGGTCTATGTCCTGCCCAAGCATCTCGACGAAAAGGTCGCGCGCCTGCATCTCGACAAGCTCGGCGCCCGTCTGACCGAACTGTCGGGCGAACAGGCCGCCTATATCGGCGTCACGCCGCAGGGTCCGTTCAAGCCGGAACACTACCGCTATTAACCAAAGCTAAAATTGCTACCAGATATTGAGGCCGGGCGATTGACTTTTCGCCCGGCCTTATTTTTGCGCGCCATCAGCCTTCACGGCGATTCGGCGAGGGGTTATTGTCAGGTGATTCGGCGATGCTTCCAGCCCGAGAGGGTCAAGAGAGGCACGCATCAGGGCGGTCTTGCATTCAGGCGGCGGAGAGGACCAAGACATGCCGGGGCAACACCCGCACAGAGCGGGACGGGCCGTTTCCGGCGGCCATGACGATTCGGGGATTGCTGGCTCCGCCCTGGAAGGCGGGAGCCTGTCCTGGCGCGCCCGTGCGTCGACATTCCTTGCCACCTCCGCGCTCGCGGGCCCCTTGGCTGGCGCCGTCGCGCATGCCGAAACCGCTGCTGCCAGCGTCGCGGGACTGTCGGTGAGCGCCATCGAGGTCATGCAGCTTGCCGTGTTCGTCGGCGTGACGGGTGCCGCACTGATATCGGCCATCGTTCTCATCCGCGAAAGAGCCCGCACCTCGGCGGAGAATGTCGAACTCAGGAGCCGCCTCGCCGACATCAACGCGGCGCTCCGCCGCTCCGAGGCGCTGCTCAATCTGCGCGACCAGCGCGTCGTCGTCTGGGCCGCTGAAAACAAGAAGCCCGAGCTTATCGGCACATTGCCCGTCGAAAGCGGCGCTCCCGAGGATAGGGCCGCTTTTCTCGCTTTCGGCCGCTGGCTGATGCCGCGTTCGGCGGCGGCACTCGAACATGCCGTCGCGGGATTGCGCGAGAAGGCCAAACCCTTCGACCTCGTCATCGAATCGCAGGCGGGCGCGCCGCTCGAAGTGCATGGCCGCAAGAGTGCCGCGCATGTGCTCGTGCGTTTCGTCTCGCTCTCGGAGACGCAGCGCAGCCAGGCCAGGCTGAAGATCGAGAACCAGCGGCTGGCCGCCGACCACGACACGATGATCGGCCTGCTCGACGCGTTGAACATGCCGGCATGGCTCCGCGGCGAGGATGGCGGGCTGAAGTGGGTCAACCGCGCCTATGCCGATGCCGTCGAAGCCGAAAATGCCGAAGCCGCGGTCCGGGAGAAAAAAGAGTTCCTCGGCGGCCAGGCGCGCGATGCGATTGCCGCCCAGCACAAGACGCATCCGGTTTTCGAGCAGTCGCTGTCCACCGTGATCGAAGGTGACCGCCGTGTGTTCGCGGTCACCGATTTCGCCGGCAGCGATGGCTCGGCCGGCCTTGCCTGTGACACCAGTGCCATTGAGGCCGTTCGCGGCGAATACGAACGGACGGTGCGAAGCCACGCCGACACGCTCGACCAGCTCAACACGGCAGTCGCCATTTTCGACACCGACGAGAAGCTGCGGTTCTTCAATCAAGCCTTCCAGAAGCTTTGGGGGCTGGACGCCGGCTTCCTGCACAGCGCACCCGACAATGCCTTGCTGCTCGACCGGCTGCGCAGCGAGGGCAAGATCGCCGAACAGCCTGAATGGCGTCGCTGGAAGGAAGGCCTGCTCGGCGCCTATCGCGCCGTCGAATCCCAGGAACATTGGTGGCATCTGCCGGATGGCAAGACCATTCGCGTCGTCGCCAATCCGCAGCCCAAGGGCGGCGTGACCTGGGTGTTCGAGAACCTGACCGAGAAGATGGACCTGGAAAGCCGCTACCAGACAGCCGTGCGGGTTCAGGGCGAGACGCTCGACAATCTTGCCGAAGGCGTGGCGGTGTTCGGACCCGACGGCAGGCTCCGGCTGTCGAATCCTGCCTTTGCCACTCTCTGGGGATTGAGCGGTGAAGCGGCCAAGCCCAGCGTCCACGTGTCGACGATACGTGACCTTTGCGACCGGCAGGCCGCGGACAGCCCCTGGCCCAGCTTCGTTGCCGCCATCACCGGCTTTGACGACGAGCGCCGCGACCGCCACGGACAGACCGAGCTCAACAACGGCAACGTGCTGAGTTACGCCATGATCCCGCTGCCCAACGGGCAGGTGATGATGACCTTCGTCGACGTGACCGACAGCGTCCATGTCGAGCGGGCGCTGAAGGACAAGAACGAGGCGCTGCAAAAATCCGACCAGCTCAAGAACGAATTCGTCCAGCACGTCTCCTATGAACTGCGCTCGCCGCTGACCAACATTATCGGCTTCACCGAACTCCTGTCGCAGCCCACGACCGGTCCGCTGACGCAGAAGCAGCGCGAATATGTCGAGCATGTCAGCTCGTCCTCCTCGGTCCTGCTCACCATCGTCAACGATATCCTCGACCTGGCGACGGTGGACGCCGGCATCATGCAGCTCGACATTTCCGAGGTGCAGGTTGATCGCACCATCGCCGCTGCGGCCGAACTGGTGGCCGACCGGCTGGAAGAGCATTCGATCAGTCTCCAGGTGGACGCCATCGCGGCGCCGAAGACGTTTCACGGCGATGAGGTCCGCGTCCGCCAGATCCTCTACAATCTGCTCAGCAACGCCGCCAATTACGCCCCGGAAGCCAGCATCATCCGGCTCACTTGCCGCCATCTGGCGGATGGGGTGGAATTCTCGGTTCATGACGATGGTCCCGGCATGCCGCCGGATGTGCTCGATTCGGTGTTCCGCCGTTTCGAGCCGCGCGCCAATGGCGGCCGCCGGCGCGGCGCCGGTCTCGGCCTGTCGATCGTCAAGAGCTTCGTCGAGCTGCATGGCGGCAGCGTTCGCATCGAAACCGGCAAGGACAAGGGCACGACCGTCATCTGCACCTTTCCAGACATGCCGGGCATCCGAGCCGCGGCCGAGTAGCGCGTTCGATGACCGGACTGGTGCTGGAGCGATTACTCGCCGACGAGACCCAGACAGCGCGGCTGGGCGAAGATCTGGCGCTGTCGCTGCGCCCGGGTGACGTGCTTGCCCTCAAGGGCGATCTCGGCGCCGGCAAGTCGACGCTGGCGCGGGCCTTGATCAGGACCCTGGCCGACGATGCCGGTCTCGATGTTCCGAGTCCGACCTTCACATTGGTGCAGAGCTACGACACCCGCATTCCGGTCCATCATTTCGATCTCTACCGCCTGTCCTCGGCGGACGAGATCAATGAGCTTGGGTTCGACGAAGCCCTGGCGCAGGGTGCTGCTTTGGTCGAATGGCCGGAACGGGCGGAAGCCCATCTGCCGAAAACCACGGTCCTGATCGAGCTCGTCCAGCATGGCGACGGCCGGCTGGCGCGATTGTCAGGCCAGGGTGATGGCTTCGATCGGGCGGCACGGTCGCTGGCCATGCGCGACTTTCTCGTGAACGCCGGCTGGGGGGAAGCGCAGCGCCGCCATTTCATCGGCGATGCTTCGGCCCGCTCCTACGAGATCGTTTCGTTGCCGGACCAAAAGCCGCGGGTCTTGATGAACTCGCCACGGCTGGTTCTCGGTCCCCCTGTGCGCGACGGCAAGCCCTATGCCGAGATCGCGCACACCGCCCAGTCGGTCTCCGCCTTCGTCGCCATCGACCATGCCTTGCAGGCCGGTGGCGTCAGCGTTCCGCAAATCCATGCTGAGGACCAGGACCAGGGTTTCCTGCTGCTCGAACATCTTGGCTCCGAAGGTTTCCTCGGCGGCGATGGCCAGCCGCTGGCCGAGCGTTGCGCAGCGGCGGCCGAGCTGCTGGCCATGATGCACGGCAGGGCCTGGCCGCAGCGCCTGGAAACAGGGCAAGGCGGCTTCCACGATGTGCCGCCTTTCGACCGCGACGCCATGATGATCGAAGCCGATTTGCTGGTCGACTGGTACGTGCCTGCGATATCGGGCGGCCCGCCAAGTGACAGCTTGCGCGCCGGTTACCACAGGGAATGGAACGCGCTCCTCGACCGGCTGCAAGGCCACGAGGTCACGCTGATGCTGCGCGACTTCCATTCGCCCAACATCATCTGGCGCGGCGACCGTTCAGGGCATGATCGATTGGGCCTCGTCGATTTCCAGGATGCGCTGATCGGCCCTTCCGCCTATGACGTCGCCTCGCTCGCCATGGACGCGCGGGTCACCATCTCGCCCGAGATCGAGAAACAGACGCTGGATGCCTATGTCGCGGCGCGCCACGCAGCCGGGGCTTTCGACGAAGCAAGCTTCCTGGAATCCTACGCCGTCATGGCGGCGCAGCGAAACTCCAAGATCCTCGGTATCTTCGTTCGCCTCGAAAAACGCGACGGCAAGCCCTATTATCTGAAGCACCTGCCGCGCATCCGCGACTATCTGCGCCGGGCTCTGTCTCATCCGGCGCTGGCAAGCCTGCGCGAGTTCTACGACGCCCACGGTTTGCTGGAGGAGCGAGCGCTGTGACAGCAGGACCGGACACCGCCATCGTACTTGCCGCCGGGCTTGGCAAACGCATGCGGCCGATCACCGACACCATTCCCAAGCCACTGGTCAGGATTGCCGGCAAGACGTTGCTCGACTGGAGCCTCGACAGCCTGGCCGCCGCCGGCGTCGGCAAGGCGGTCGTCAACGTCCACTACTTTCCCGAACAGATCGTCGCCCATGTCACTGCCCGCCGCGCGCCAAACATCGTCATTTCCGACGAGAGCGAACAACTGCTCGATTCCGCCGGCGGCATCGTCAAGGCGTTGCCCGAACTGGGCGATCAGCCTTTCTACATCCTCAACGCCGACACGTTCTGGATCGATGACGGTCCTCTCAATCTCCAGCGCCTCGCCCTTGCATGGGACGCGGCGAAAATGGATATTCTGCTGATGCTGGCGGATCTCCAACAGGCGACCGGACACTGCGGCAGCACCGATTTCCTGGTGGCGCCGGATGGCGGCTTGCGGCGTTCGAAAGGCGACCCGGCGGGGCTGATCTATGCCGGGGCGGCGATCGTCCATCCGCGCCTGTTCGAGGGTGCACCGGCCGGGCCGCACTCGCTCAACACCTATTTCGATTCCGCCATCGCGGCCGGCCGCCTGTTCGGCATGCCCATGCATGGCCACTGGATCACCGTCGGCACGCCCGATGCCGTACCGCTCGCGGAAGCGGCGGTCGCCGGTGCGCTCATCGAGTTGCAATGAGCGGCTCCAGCCGCGTTTTCTCGATCCCGCCCGGAGCGCCGTTTCTGCCGACGCTTGCCGAGGCGCTGCTTGCCGGCCGCCTTGTTCCGGGGTTTCGATTTGACGGCGACCCGCTCGCTTTGGCCGATGTCACCATCTATGTGCCGACACGCCGTGCTGCGCGCGCTCTGCGGGGTGTCTTCGTCGACAGCCTGGCGGCACGCGGCGGCGGCGGCTCGGCGATCCTGCCGGTCATCCGGCCACTCGGCGAGTTCGACGAGGATGAGGCCGCATTCGAGACCGAGGCATCGGCGGCCATCGATCTCGCGCCGCCGATCGCCGCGATCGAACGCCTGTTGCTGCTGACGCCGTTGGTGCGCGCCTGGAAACGCCGGCTGCCGGCGCATGTCGCTGCCCTTATCGCCGAGGAGATCGTCATCCCGGCTTCCACCGCCGACGCAATCTGGCTGGCGCGCGATCTCGCCCGGCTGATGGACGAGATCGAGACGGAAGGAACGGACTGGGCCAAGCTCACCCATCTGGTGACCGGCAACCTTGCCGGATGGTGGCAGGTGACGCTGGAATTCCTCGGCATCGTCACCGAAGCCTGGCCGAAATTCCTCGCGGAAAGCGACCGCTCCAATCCGGCCGCGCATCGCAGCGCGCTGATCCGCGCCGAGGCGGCGCGGCTGCTGCGCAATCCGCCCGCTGGCCCGGTCATCGCCGCAGGGTCGACCGGCTCGATCCCCGCCACGGCTGAACTGCTTGCCGCCATCGCGCGCCTGCCCGGCGGCGCCATTGTGCTGCCGGGTCTCGACCGAACGCTGGACGAAGCGTCATTCCAGGCGATTGCCGCGCCCGGCGCGCGTCCAGCTGTGCTCGGCCACCCGCAATATGGCCTGGCCAGGCTGATAGGCAAGATCGGCGTATTGCGCGGCGACGTCGAGGAGATTGGCGTGGCCGAACCGCGACTTGCGCTTCGCGCCGCACTTGTCGGCGAAGCGCTGCGGCCGGCCGAAACCACCGAACTCTGGGCCGAGACACGTGCCGGTTTCCCGGCGTCCCACATTGCCGGCGCCTTCGCCGAGGTGACCTTGCTCGAAGCTGCCAGCGAACGTGATGAAGCTGTCGCCATCGCCGTCGCGCTCAAGCGCGCGGTCGAACAGCCCGGCCAAAGGGCGGCTCTCGTCACCGGCGATCGCGCATTGGCACGGCGCGTCTCGATCGAGCTCCAGCGCTTCGGCGTCGTCGCCGACGATTCCGGTGGCACGCCGCTCGCCAACACCCCGGCGGCCAGCCTGCTCAGGCTGGCGCTCGAGGCATTGTTCAGGCCAGGCGATCCGGTTGGCCTGCTGTCGCTGCTCAAGCATCCGCTGCTTGGCCTCGGCCTCGAACGGGCCGATGTGCGCCACGCGGCGGAACTGGTCGAGCTGGTGGCGCTGCGCGGCGGCACCGGCCGCCCAGACATCGTTTCGCTGCCGGAACTGTTCGAGGCCCGCCTCACCGGCCTGGGCGGCGGCAGCCGGCCCCCCTTCTGGTTTTCCCGGCTGACCGTGCGCTCCATCGAAACTGCCCGGAATTTGCTTGAACGAATCAAGCAAGCGCTGGCGCCGCTCGTAGCCTTTCGCGGCCGGGACGATGCCGACCTTGCCGCGCTTGTCAGGGCCAGTGTCGTCACACTCGAAAATCTCGGCCGCACCGCCGACGGCGGCCTTGGCGAGCTCTATGCCGGTGACGCCGGTGAAAAGCTTGCCGAACTGCTGCGCGGGCTGGTCGCGGCTTCGGCTTCGCTGTCCTTCGCGGCGACCGAGTGGCCCGATATCATGGCGGCGCTGATCGCTCCTGAAACGGTCAAGCCGGCACAAGGCACCGACCGGAACATCGCCATCTGGGGCGCGCTGGAAGCGCGCTTGCAGACCGTCGACACGCTGGTTATCGGCGGGCTCAACGAGGGCGTATGGCCGCGCAAGCCCGAGAGCGACCGCTTCATGTCGCGGCTGATGAAGACCGGCATCGACCTCGAGCCGCCCGAGCGGCGCATCGGCCTTGCCGCGCATGATTTCCAGATGGCCATGGGCGCTGGGAAAGTGGTGCTGTCCCGCTCGGCGCGTGCCGGCGACGCCCCCGCCGTGCCGTCGCGCTGGCTGCAGCGGCTGCTGACCTTCATCGGCAGCGACCAGGCAGCGGAGCTGCGCCGGCGTGGCGACGAACTGCTCGCCTGGGCGCGCGCGCTGGATACCGGCCCAAGGCAGGATTTCGCGCCACGGCCGCAGCCGAAGCCGCCGCTGTCGGTGCGCCCGACGCATTTCTCGGTCACCGAGATCGAGACCCTGCGCCGGGATCCCTACGCTGTCTATGCCAGACGGATCCTTGGACTGATGCCGCTCGATCAGGTCATCCGCGACCCCGGTGCGGCCGAGCGTGGCACGTTGTTTCACGCCATCCTGCACCTGTTCTCAGGCAGCGTCGCCGATCCGCGCACCCCCGATGCGCTTGCCGGCCTTATCGCTGCAGGCCGCGCCTGTTTCGCCAGAGCGGCCCTTCCGGCCGATGTCGCGGCGGTGTGGTGGCCACGCTTCGAGAAACTCGCCGCAAACATCATCGAGTGGGAGCGCACGCGCGCCGATGCGGTGACAAGGCGTCATGCCGAGGAGCGCGCCGGCAAGACTGTCGTCGGCCAATCCGGCGTGACTCTGTCCGGCTACGCCGACCGCGTTGACCTTTTGGCCGGCGGCATGGCCGACATACTGGATTACAAGACCGGTTCCTCGCCGTCCAAGGCGCAGGCGCACACGCTGCTGGCGCCGCAACTGGCGTTGGAGGGCGCGCTGCTCAGGCGCGGCGCCTTCAAGGATCTAGGCGCGCGCGAGCCCTCTCAACTGGCCTTCATCAGGCTGAAGCCGAATGGCGAGGTGTTCGAGGAATCCATCCTCGAACACAATCGCCAGCCGCGGACCGCGACCGATCTTGCCGAAGAGGCCTGGGCGCGGCTGGAAAAGCTGTTGATCCACTATGCCGATCCTGCGACGGGTTATCTGTCGCGCGCGCTGCCGTTCCGCGAAGGCGAGACTGATGGCGACTACGACCATCTTGCCCGCGTGCTCGAATGGTCGGCAGGCGGCGATGCCGGCGACGAGGGAGGGGAGGCATGAAAAAGGCCTATCCGATCCCCAGCGACACCGCGACCAGCCAGGCCCGCGCCGCCGATCCCGGCAATTCCGCCTGGGTGTCGGCGAATGCCGGATCCGGCAAGACCCATGTGCTGGCTCAGCGCGTCATCCGGTTGCTGCTGCGCGGCACCGATCCGTCGAAGATCCTGTGCCTGACCTATACGCGCGCCGCCGCCGCCAACATGTCCAACCGGGTGTTCTCGACACTGTCGGAGTGGACGACGCTTGGTGACGCCGACCTTGCGGCAAAGGTCGAGGCTCTGGAAGGTCGCCGGCCCGATCTCGAGACCATGCGCCGGGCGCGGCGCCTGTTCGCCGAGGCGCTGGAAACACCCGGCGGGCTGAAGATCCAGACCATCCATGCCTTCTGCGAATCGGTGCTGCACCAGTTTCCGCTGGAGGCCAACATCCCGGCCCATTTCGAGATGCTCGACGGCCAGATGGAGGCCTCGCTGTTTGCCGCGGCGCGCCGCGAGATGATTTCCGGCACATCCGCCGGCGACAGGGATCTGGCCGAGGCTTTTGCCGCCATTCTCGATCGGGGCGGCGAAGCCGGGCTCGACGCCTTGCTGGGTGAAATCGTGCGCAAGCGCGACGGCCTGCGCAATTTCATCGACGCCGTCGGGCGTGGTGACGGCACGCGCTTCCAGGCCTTGTTCGACGAATTCCATTTCCATCCAGGCCAGACGGCCGAGGGCATAGCCGCTTCGGTATGGCCGTTGCCGGGTTTCCTGCCCGACTATTTTGCCGGCTTCGCCCACGCAGCCGAGGCCACCGACGCCAGATCGGTGCTGAACAACATCCTGCCCTATGCGCGGCAGGCTTTCGCCGAGGGCGATCCCATTCGGCGCCTGCAACTGCTCGCGCGCGCCTTCCTCAAGACCGATGGCGACACCTACGACCCGGCAAAGGCCTTCAAGAAGGCCCTGGTCGACCGGCTGCCGGATCTGGCGGAGCGCTATCTCTCGGCCGCCAATGCCATCGTCGAAACCACCGACCGGCTGGCCCTGTTCCGGATGCTGGAGGGTACAAGAGCGGCGCTGACCATCGCCGACTGGCTGATCGCCCGCTACGAAATGCTGAAGCGCAGCCGCGGCTTTCTCGATTTCAACGACCTGATCACCCGCACCGTCAACCTGCTGGCGCGGCCAGACGCCGGCCCCTGGGTGCAATACAAGCTTGACCAGGGCATCGACCATATCCTGCTCGACGAGGCGCAGGACACCAGTCCGGACCAATGGGAAGTGGTGAAACGGCTGGCGGAAGAATTCTTTGCCGGCTTTGGCGCGCGCGACAGGGTCCATCGCACGGTCTTCGCCGTCGGCGACGAGAAGCAGTCGATCTATTCGTTCCAGGGTGCCGCCCCGGACTCCTTCGCCGCCAGCCGGCTGTTGTTCGCCGGACGAGTGCGCGACGCCGAGGCGTCCTTTGCCGACCTCAAGCTGACCTGGTCGTTCCGCTCGACCGACGATGTTCTGACCGCGGTCGACCGCGTCTTCGCCGACGCAAGCGTGCGGCGCGGCATCAGCCATGATCCCGATCCGCTGCGCCACCAGGCGATCCGCACCGACGCACCGGGCTATGTCGAGGTGTGGCCGTCAGTCGGCGCCGATGTGGTCGACGAGCCCGACGACTGGACGCAAGCCATCGATCATGCGC
>NZ_RZTT01000094.1 GCF_003996995.1 Mesorhizobium sp. M7A.T.Ca.US.000.02.2.1
CCACTGAATAGACCAGCGGCGGCGTCAACTCGGAAAAGTCGAGATAGGTGCGGTAGACCGCTGCCATCTGAGATCTTTCATAGGAGCGCACCGAGCGCATGAAGGCGGTCGAGCCGAGGGCGTCGAGCGCAATGGTGAAGAAGGCACCGCAGAGCAGGAAGGCGCCGGTAAGCAGCGGCACGGTTTCGCCGACGAAGCCCGCCGCCAAAAGCGCGGCCGACATGGCGAAATAGGCGAATGTCATGGTCCCGCGGCCACCAAAGCGCTTTCCTGCCTTGCCCCAGAAAATCGCCATGAACAACAGCGCGTTGCCGGCCGAAACCAGCAGGCCGCCGGCCAGCTTGCCCTCACCTGTGATGACCATGAACAGCGGCCCATAGACGAAGAACGTCGTCCAGAAACAGGAGCGGCCGAAGGCGATCAGCCAAGCCAGCCTGAGCCTGGGCTGCGCCACGAAGCGGCCGATATTGGCGAGCGGATTGACGGGGCGCGTCTTGCCCGGACGGATAGACTGGTTGTCGCCGAGGCGGTAGGTCCAGAACAGCGCCAGCAGGGCAAACGCGAACACCGCGACCGCACCATGCGCGGCATAGATGCCGAAGCGCGTGTAGAGGAAGATGCCGAGCGTCGGCCCACCGGTCCAGGCCAGCATCGACCACGCCATGCGCAGCGATTCGGCCTGCATGAAGTCGGTCTTGCGGATGTGGTCCATGATGTAGAGGTTGAGCGTGATCGACAGCGCGCTGGCGCCCATCACCCGGCACAGCATGCCGGCCAGTTGCCCGGCAAGCGTGTCGGTGACGAAGAACAGCGAGCCGACGGCCAGCAGGCAGGCGCCTGATGTGTAGACCCAGCGCCGGGCAAAACGGCGGATCAGCATCGGCATGAACAATGTCACCGACAGCCCGAGCATCGCCACCACGGTGTAGAGCATCGACACGATCTGTTCGTTGTGCAGGATCTCGTAGGCCTGGATCGGGATGACGCTCGACACCGTGGCGCGGGCGAAGGATTCGACCGCATAGAGCGACGCGAAGGTGCGCGCGTCCGCGGCCTTGAGAGCCGGCAGCCAGATCGGATGGCGCACATGGGTGGACATTGCTTTCCCCGAAGCAGATTCACCGGGTCAAATCTGACGTGGCGATCCCAGCGCCAATAAGAGGAAACCGACGCGCATCCGGCAAAAGCGAAGCCGGCCAAAGGCTTCCCTGCACTGGCCCAATGCCGCGGCTGATCCGGGTTGTCGGCAGAGTTGCCGGTCTTCTTTTGTGCCGGGCAACCGTGATAGTCCTCCAGCGGGGCTGAATCAGAATGCGAGACCATGAGCATCCAAACGCCGACCGCACCCGTTCCGGATCGACCAAAGCGCATCGTCGCTATCGACATCGTGCGCGGCATCGCGCTGATCGCCATGGCGAGCTACCATTTCACCTGGGATCTGGAGTTCTTCGGCTACACCGATCCCGGCCTGACCGCCTTCGGCTGGTGGAAGATCTACGCGCGCGGCATCGCCTCGACCTTCCTGTTCCTGGTCGGCGTCAGCCTGTACCTCGCCCATGGCCGACAAATCCGCTGGAACGGCTTCTGGAAGCGATTCGCCATGGTCGCGGGCGCCGCGATCGCGATATCGGTCGTCACCCGGATCGCCACGCCGGATGGATTCATCTTCTTCGGCATCTTGCACGAGATCGCGCTGGCCAGCCTGCTCGGCCTCGCCTTCCTGCGCCTGCCGGCTTTGTTGACGCTGGTCGTCGCCGGGCTCGTCATCACGGCGCCTGTCTATCTGCGCCTCGAGGCGTTCGATCACCCATGGCTGTGGTGGGTAGGCCTGTCGGCGAACAATCCACGCTCCAACGACTACGTTCCGTTGTTTCCATGGTTCGGCGCCGTGCTTGCGGGCATCGCGATGACGAAACTCGCCGCCGGTTCAGGCGTACTTGCCCGGCTTGCCGAATTGGCGCCCGGTCGCTGGGCCAACCCGCTGGTCTTTATCGGCCGGCACAGCCTGGCGTTCTACCTGATCCACCAGCCATTGCTGATCGGCTGCATATGGCTGTTCTCGCAGATCATGCCGGCACAGGTCGAAACCCCGCAGGTAAATTTCCTCAAAACCTGCCAGCTGTCCTGCGAGCAGTCGCGCGACACCGAGTTCTGTACGAGCTACTGTGTCTGCATGCTCGATACGCTCGAGGGGGAGGCGACGCTTGATCGGCTCTACAACAACGATCAGACTGCGGAATGGAAGACGCATCTGTCCGATCTCGCCGGCATGTGTACCGCCAAGACCGACAGCAAGTTGATGGAGGAAGGGGTCAAATGACCGAGAACCAGCCGAAGCCGGGGCTCATACCGTGGCCGCCGCTGATCTACACCGCCGCCATCGCCATCAGCATCGCGCTGGGCCTGCTCTATCCCCTGCCCTGGATCGGTGACCTCCTGGGCGATATTCTTTTCGCCACCGGCTGGGTGGCGCTGTTTGCCGTCGCCGCGCTCTGGGTCACCGCGATCCGCACCATGGTCCGCGCCAAGACCACGCTGAACCCGAACGCTGTGCCCGATCACCTGGTCACCACGGGTCCCTTCGGCATCACCCGCAATCCGATGTATCTGGCCAACACCCTGCTGTTGATCGGCGTCGCCTTTATCTCGGGCATCGTGTGGTTCCTGCCGCTCGCGTTCATCGCCGCCTATGCCACGCAAAAAATGGCGATCGAAGGCGAGGAAAAGATGCTGGCGGCAAAATTCGGCAAGAAGTACCGCGACTACGCCAAACGCGTGCGCCGCTGGATCTGAGCTGGCGCCCCTGGTTTCCATCGCGGAGAGGTTTTGACAGGTGCACACTTCGGCGATTAGCGAACTTCGTCATCCTAGGGCGAAGCAGGAGCGCAGCTCCGTCGCGGAGACCCTAGGATCCATGCCGTGACCTCGGTCGAGGAGTGCAGCGGAGCAAAATTCTGCACCGTCGCGGCGCATTGAAGTCATGGCATGGATCCTAGGGTCTGCGCCGCGTCGCTACGCTCCTTGCTCCGCCCTAGGATGACGAAGGAATGGACGTTTCCGCTAATTCCGAACGCTAACGCCCGATAGAATCCAGTCCGCTCAGGTATTCACGCCAAGCTCAACCAGCCGCTCCACACAAGATTCCTCGGCCTGGTCGAGTTCAGCCAGCGTCTCCTCGAGATCGCGGCGCTTCTGCCGGAGATCCTCGCGCTTTTCCTCGATGCGCTTGATCATCAGGTTGAGCTGGCCGACTTCGCCGGGCGGCTCCTTGTACATCTGGATGATTTCGCGGATTTCGTTGATCGAGAAGCCAAGCCTCTTGCCGCGCATGATCTGACGGATGAGGTGCCGGTCGGAGGGGCGAAACAGCCGCGTGCGGCCACGCCGCACCGGCTGCACCAGCCCTTCGTCCTCGTAAAAGCGCAGCGTCCGCGTCGACACGTCGAACTCGCGGGTCAACTCGGTGATCGAATAATATTCTCGCATTGCCACTCCCGCACGCCGAAACCAAGGGGCGATCGCCATGCCGGCGTCACCCTTATGTCCCGAACCAAAACCCGTGCCATGCCGGAATCGACATGGCGCCCCGCGCAAGCCTCGCACGGCATTTACGTAAAAGTCAATCAAGCCAAAAGGCGTGCCTTCAGGGCACACCGAACCACCAGGTGGCAATGCCGAGAAATGCAAAGAAGCCGACGACGTCGGTAACCGTGGTGACAAAAACTGCCGAAGCGACCGCCGGATCGATCTTGAAACGATCGAGCAGCAGCGGGATCAGGATGCCGGCCAGAGCGGCCACGAACATGTTGATGATCATCGCCGCCGCGATGATGCCGCCCAGATTGGGGTCACGGAACCAGGCTGCCGCAACGATGCCGATCAGGATGGCGAAGACGATGCCGTTGATGAAGCCGACACCCATCTCGCGGCGAATGATGCGGCCGGCATTGTAGATGTCGAGATCCCTGGTCGCCAACGCCCGCACGGTGACGGTCATGGTTTGCGAGCCGGCATTGCCGCCCATGCCGGCGACGATCGGCATCAGCACCGCCAGTGCGACGATATGTTCGATCGTGCGGTCGAACAGACTGATCACCGACGCCGCCAGGAACGCGGTCAGAAGGTTGATCAGCAACCACGGAACGCGTGAGCGCGAGGTCGAAAAGATGCTGTCGGAAAGCTCCTCGTCGCCGACGCCGCCCATGCGCATCAAGTCTTCTTCGGCCTCCTGCTGTATGACGTCGACAACATCGTCGATGGTCAGAACGCCAACCAGCCGTTCGTTCTCGTCGACGACTGCGGCCGACAAAAGATCGTACTGCTCGAATTCCCGTGCAGCCTCTTCCTGGTCCATGGTGGCCGGAATGGCGTGCCGCGTCTCGTGCATCACTTCCTCGACCTTGACCGAACGCTTGGTGCGCAGGATCTGGTCGAGGTCGATGGCGCCGAGCAGCTTGAAGCTCGGATCGATGACGAAGATCTGGCTGAAGCGCTCGGGCAGATTCTGGTCGTCGCGCATGTAGTCGATGGTCTGGCCGATCGTCCAGAACGGCGGCACCGCGACGAACTCGGTCTGCATGCGGCGGCCGGCCGTCTCTTCGGGATAGTCGAGCGAGCGGCGCAGCCTGATCCGCTCGGTGAACGGCAGCTGCGACAGGATCTCGTCCTGATCCTCCTTCTCGAGGTCTTCGAGAATGTAGACGGCGTCGTCGGAATCGAGCTCCTGTACCGCCTGCGCGATCTGCGCATTGGGCAGACTGTCGACGATCTCCATACGGATCGCCTCGTCGACCTCGGTCAGCGAGGAGAAGTCGAAATCGGCGCCCAGGAGCTCGACCAGCGCGTGGCGCTGTTCGGGATGCAGCGCCTCGAGCAGGTCGCCGAGTTCCGACTGATGCAGGTCGTCGACTTCATGCTTGAGGGTCAGCGTGTCGCGGTCGGCGATCGCCGCGCCAATCCGCGCCAGGAAGGACGAAAGCACGGCGCCGTCCTCGCCATAGATGTCGGCGTGGTGCTCCTCGGCGGCCCTGGCGCCAATCGTCCGTTCGTGCTCGCCTTCCACCAGCGCCTCCCGCCACAAGAATCCCGGAAAAGGTGCAAATCAGGTCTAGAGCATCGGACTCAAAGGGGAAACCGGTTTTGGGAGAATCCGACGCTCAAAAAGAAAGTGGCGTAAAGCGCGGGAATATCAAACGAAATGCGCCCGGCCCGCAGCGGGCGGAGCTTGCACAATCGGGATCTGGGAAGGAAAATGGTGCGGTCGAGAAGACTCGAACTTCCACGGGTTGCCCCACAGCGACCTCAACGCTGCGCGTCTACCAATTCCGCCACGACCGCACGTGGTAGAGCCGGAACCGACCGGCTCGCGGCGTGTAGCAAATCGTTTCCGGCGAAACAAGTGCACGGCAAGCAATAATGTCAGGCGATTGGCATAATGCTCCACAGGGTCCGAACGCAGCGCCGGAACTGGACGTTTGCGCCTGATATCGCCATATGGAAGGCAAGTTGATGTCACCCAAAGGTGCGAGGCGGTTTTGGGACGCGACATGC
The DNA here is from genome assembly GCF_003996995.1 of Mesorhizobium sp. M7A.T.Ca.US.000.02.2.1. Classification (GTDB taxonomy): domain Bacteria; phylum Pseudomonadota; class Alphaproteobacteria; order Rhizobiales; family Rhizobiaceae; genus Mesorhizobium. Next base: position 5,551 of record NZ_RZTT01000094.1, read on the forward strand.
ATAAGCGAAAAGACGATACGCCATGCCCGAACGCAGCCAGATCGCCACGTCGTTCCTGCCGCTCCCCGGTTCAGCACCGGTCGAATGGCTGATCGAGCCCGGCCTTACCGCCTATCCCGAAGCACTTGCCTTCATGGAGGCGCGCGCCGAGGCGATCCGCAGCGGCGCTGCCGGCGAAATGGTCTGGCTGGTCGAACACCCGCCGCTCTACACGGCCGGCACCAGCGCCCGCGGCGAGGATCTGATCGACGCCAGCCGCTTCCCGGTATTTGCGGCCGGCCGCGGCGGCGAATACACCTATCATGGGCCGGGCCAGCGGGTCGCCTATGTCATGCTTGATCTGAAGCGGCGGCGTGAGGACGTCCGCGCCTTCGTCGCGGCGCTCGAACAGTGGATCATCGGCACGCTCGCTGCCTTCAACGTGCATGGCGAGCGCCGCGAGGACCGGGTCGGCGTCTGGGTGGTGCGGCCGGATCGCCCTGCCCTGCCGGACGGCTCGCCGGCCGAGGACAAGATCGCGGCCATAGGTATCCGGCTGCGGCGCTGGGTGAGTTTTCACGGCATCGCTATCAATGTCGAGCCCGACCTCGACCATTTCAGCGGCATCGTGCCTTGCGGCGTGCAGGACCACGGCGTCACCAGCCTCGTCGATCTCGGCCTTCCCCTGGGAATGGCCGACCTTGACCTGGCGCTGAAATCCGCCTTCGAGGATGTGTTCGGTCCCGCCACGGTCTTGCCTGTCGAAGCCGAGCGCAAGGCCGGCTGATTCTTCCGGATCCGGTACGGCTCAAATCATTTGGGCGGAGGCCCACAACACGCCATAGCCATGGATGGCGAACACCGCCAGCAACGCCGCGGCCATGGCGAGGCGGTCGATGGTGCGGATCGGCTTCAGCTCGTAACGCGGCTTGACCCCGCTGCTCATCGTCAGCAGGCTGAGGATCGAAAACACCGCTCCCGTCGCGAGCAGGAAATTGGAGGAAAAGCCGGCCTGCCAACCGACAGCCAGGAAAGCCGAGAGCAGGAAGAAGGAAGCCAGCGCCAGTGCGACCGGTCCCGGACAGATCTGGCGCAGCACCTGGCCGCCGTCGAATTTCCACACCGGCACCAGATTGGCGATGTTGAACAGTGCGGCGAAGCCCGCCAGGGTCGCCAGCAGGGCCGCCGCCAGCCGGTGACCTTCCGCGCCGGCAAAGGTGCTGGCAGCGATCACAACCGGCACCAGGAATGCGGAGAAGCCGGCGCCCATCAGCGCCACGAAGGCGACTTCGAAACGGCTGTCATAGGGCCGCCCGCCAATGGCGATGCCGCCGAGCAGCGGAATGAAGATCATCCGTGCCCGGTTGTGGCCCATAAGCCGGAACGCCGCCATATGGCCAAGCTCATGCAGGGCGACCACCGATGTGAGGATCGCGGCCAGTGCCAGGCCGCCGAAGTGAAGGCCGAAGAATGGCCACAGGATCAGCGCCGAAAGCCCGGCAAAGCCGACCTGGCTCAACGGATGCTCGAACCAACCGCCCTTGCGATACTCCCCGGTCCGCGCCCAGCGCTGCAGCTTGGAGAGTTCGCGGCGCAGGGCGAAATAGCGGAACACCAGGAAGGCGACGCCGCGATAGCGATCCGTCTGGCTGAGCGTCACCCGCGTGCTGGTGCCTTCGGAGACGAGTTCAGCGGTTTCGGAAAAGTCCCTCCAGAACGAAGCGTCGAGCGCGGTGTCCTCGATGACACGCATCGAGAAGCTGATACCTTCGACGACGTCTTCAAACCGCGACCTGCGTTCGATCGGCTTGCCGTCGCGACCTTCCCACGACAGCGTCATGCGGGCCACGCCCTCGCCGTCCGGCGCCTCGGCGGAAAGGATCTCACCGGACCAGCCGGCATCGCTGCCGAGCGGCCACAGCGCCTGCCAGAGGCGCTGGCGGTCCATCGCCACCAGACGGGTCAGACGGACCGTGCGCAAACCAAGCGGCACGGTCATCAACAGAAAGATCAGCCCGAGATTGCTGGCCACCAGAATGGCCGTGACTATGGGCGACACCTGGACGTTGCTCCCTGTCTTGCCGAGGTATCCTAACGTTACGGCGGCAAGGAAAGCTTAACGGCGGAACGGCCTTCGACCGCATGGACCCACGGCGGCGAACGCCGCCAAATCACATGGCTCCGATCCAGATCGCCATTGAAACAAGGAACGTGCTCATGCAAACCAGTGAGATGACATCCTGAACCAGATCGGTCATAACTCTCTCCTGTTGTTGATATGTTCGCATTTTGTTCTAATTTTGTTTCAAAGTCAACGGGCACGATCCGCCCGCGCCCGGAATTTCCGGGCGATCAAATCGGCAGGGTTAAGAAAGGGTTGATGGGCGAGCGACGGTGCTACGTGGGCTGACCGAAGCCTTTGCGATTAGCCAATACATCCATCGCATCGTCATCCTAGGGCGGAGCAAGGAGCGGAGCGACGCGCGCAGACCCTAGGATCCATGCCGTGACCCAGGTGCGATGCTACGGTGCAGAATTATCGCTCTGATAGAGGTCGCATATCCTCGACCCCTGCATTTGTCTCGAAAGTAACGGCATGGATCCTAGGGTCTACGCTCCGCTCCGCGGAGCTTCGCCCTAGGATGACGACATCAGAGACTAAAGCGGCACCACTTTACCGTCGGCCAAGGTGACACGCCGGTCCATGCGCGATGCCAGTTCGTGATTGTGGGTGGCGATCAGCGCCGCGAGGCCCGATTGCTTGACCAGCGCCGCCAGCGCCTCGAACACATAAGACGCGGTGACCGGGTCGAGATTGCCGGTCGGCTCGTCGGCCAGCAGCACCAGCGGCGCATTGGCGACCGCACGCGCGATGGCGACGCGCTGCTGTTCGCCGCCGGAGAGCTCGGACGGCCGGTGCGACGCGCGTTTGCCGATCTGCATGTAATCGAGTAGCTGCGCCGCGCGCTCGGCCGCGTCCTTGCGGCTGAGCCCCTTGATGAGTTGCGGCATCATGATGTTTTCCAGCGCCGAGAATTCCGGCAGCAGGTGATGGAACTGGTAGACGAAGCCGACATCGTTGCGGCGGATCGCCGTGCGCTCGTCGTCGGAGAGCCGCCCGCAGGCACGGCCGGCCAGGATGACGTCGCCGGCGTCGGGACGCTCCAGCAGGCCGGCAGTGTGCAGCAGGGTCGACTTGCCGGTGCCCGACGGCGCCACCAGCGCCACCATCTCGCCGCGCTTCAGCGAGAAATCCGCACCGTTCAGGATGGTGAGCTTGCGCGGCCCTTGGACATAGTGCCGCTCGACGCTCTTCAGCTCGATAATGACCTCGGCCACTATTCGTACCTCAAGGCTTCGACCGGATCGAGGCGCGCGGCGCGCCATGCCGGAAACACCGTTGCCAGGAAGGACAGTCCGAGCGCCATCAGGACGACATAGGTCGTCTCGCGCGGATCCATCTTCGCCGGCAACTGGCTGAGGAAATAAAGCTCCGGATTGAACAGCACCTTGCCGGTCATCCATGAGAAGAACTGGCGGATGGATTCGATGTTGGTGCAGATCAGCACGCCGAGCAGCACACCGGCAAGCGTGCCGGTCACGCCGATCGCCGCACCCGTCATCAGGAAGATGCGCAGGATGGCGCCGCGCGACGCCCCCATGGTGCGCAGGATCGCGATGTCGTGCCCCTTGTCCTTCACCAGCATGATCAGGCCGGAGATGATGTTCAGCGCCGCCACCAGCACGATCAGCGTCAGGATCATGAACATGACGTTGCGCTCGACCTGCAGGGCGGAGAAGAAGGTCTCGTTGCGCTGGCGCCAATCGACCATGTCGATCGGCCGCTGCGCCGCCGCCTCCACCTTCGGTTTCAGCGCATCGACATCGTCTGGATTGTCGACATAGATCTCGATCGTCTGCGCCCGCCCATCCATGTTGAAATAGAGCTGCGCTTCGGAAAACGGCATGTAGACGATGGAGGTGTCATATTCGGACATGCCGACTTCGAAGATCGCCGCGATCTTGTAGCCCTTCATGCGCGGCGTGGTGCCGATCGGCGTCACGTCGCCGTCGGGCGAAATCAAGGTGATGGTATCGCCAAGTGTCAGGCCGAGATTCTCGGCCATGCGCTTGCCGATGGCAACGCCGTCGCCAGAGTCGAAATCGGCGATCGAACCCTGCTTGATGTTGCTGGCAACGATGGCGATCTTGCTCAGATCCTCGCCGCGTATGCCGCGCACCAGCGCTCCGGTTCCACCGCCGACATTGCCTTGCGCGAGCACCTGGCCATCGATCAGCGGGATGGCGTATTTGACGCCTGAAACACCGTTGATGCGGCTGGCGACCTGCGCATAGTCCTCCAGTGGCGAATCGAGCGGCTGCACGATCAGGTGGCCGTTGACGCCGAGGATGCGCGTCAATAGCTCCGCCCTGAAACCGTTCATCACCGCCATGACCACGATCAGCGTGGCGACGCCCAGCATGATGCCGAGGAACGAGATCGAGGCGATCACCGAGATCACCGTCTCCTTGCGCCGCGAACGCAGATAGCGCCAGGCGACCATGCGCTCGAAGATGGAAAAGGGTCCGGCGCCGACCGGTCTTGCCGCCACCGCCTCCTTCATGCGGCGACACCGAAGCGCTTCTTCACGTCTGCGATCGGCAGCGTCTCGCGCTCGCCGGTCTTGCGATTCTTGATCTCGATCTCGCCGGCTGCGACACCACGCGGCCCGACGATCACTTGCCAGGGCAGGCCGATCAGATCGGCGGTGGCGAACTTGCCGCCCGGCCTCTGATCGGTGTCGTCGTAAAGCACGTCCTTGCCGGCGGCGACGAAAGCGGCATGCAGTTCGTCGCAGACGCGGTCGCACTCGGCGTCGCCCGCCTTCATGTTGATCAGCCCGATGTCGAACGGCGCCACCGCCTCCGGCCAGATGATGCCGTTGTCGTCATGGCTGGCTTCGATGATCGCAGCGACCAGCCGCGACGGACCGATGCCGTAGGAGCCGCCGGAGACGAAATGATCCTTGCCGTCGGGCCCGGTCACCTTGGCGCCCATCGGCTTCGAATATTTGTCGCCGAAATGGAAGATGTGGCCGACCTCGATGCCGCGCGCCGAAACCTTGTCGCTCTCGCCGATCTTCTCCCACGCCGCCTCGTCGTGCATCTCGTCGGTGGCTGCGTAGGGTGTCGTCCAGGTCTTGACGATATCGCCGATCTCGGCGGCATTGGCGAAGTCGGTCTTCTCTCCGGGCACATCGAGCGAAAGATAGTCGCGGTGGCAATAGACCTGGCTCTCGCCGGTGTCGGCCAGGATGATGAATTCATGGCTGAGATCGCCGCCGATCGGCCCGGTGTCGGCCCGCATGGGTATCGCCTGCAGCCCCATGCGCGTAAAAGTCCGGAGATAGGACACGAACATCCTGTTGTAGGCCGCCCTGGCGCCCTCGAAGTCGAGGTCGAAGGAATAGGCGTCCTTCATCAGGAACTCGCGCGAACGCATGACGCCGAAACGCGGCCGCACTTCGTCGCGGAACTTCCACTGGATGTGGTAGAGATTGAGCGGCAGGTCCTTGTAGGACTTCACATAGGCGCGGACGATCTCGGTGACCACTTCCTCATTGGTCGGGCCGTAGAGCATGTCGCGGTCCTGCCGGTCCTTGATGCGCAGCATCTCCTTGCCGTAGTCGTCATAGCGGCCGCTTTCGCGCCACAGATCGGCCGACTGGATGGTCGGCATCAGGATTTCCAGCGCCCCGGCGCGGTTCTGCTCCTCGCGAATGATGCGGCAGACCTTGTCCAGCACCCGCTTGCCGAGCGGCAGCCACGAGAAACTGCCCTGTCCCTGCTGGCGGATCATGCCGGCACGCAGCATCAGCCGGTGCGAGACGATCTCGGCCTCGCGCGGGTTTTCTTTGAGGATCGGCAGGAAATAGCGCGACAAACGCATGGACAGGTCCGTGAGTGAGGAGGGCCGCGTCAGAATCGACGCGACTTTGGCTTGCTTGACCCGGCTTCATAGCCATTTCAAGGCGGAATGGGAACCCGGACGCTTCGGCCCGAAAAGCGGCAATCGATTTTCAAAAAGCATGGATAGCCGGGATCAGAAGCGTCGCACCGTCCTTCGCCCGCCCAGAAGACCCACGGCGCTGCAAGGCCTCCCGGTCACCGCGCGTCTTGATGATCGTTCGCCAAGCAACGCCTGCCACACTATTGTGCAGTGCAGCACGAGAATGCCCGTTTCAAGGCAAAATTCTTCGTGACATTTTCATTCGCCTTAGGCTAATGTACCTCGATAACCGAGAGGGTAGAAAAAAATCTGCTCTCCTACGCGGTCAAAGTCTTGGGAGGATGCGATCTAGGCGCGGTTACTCGCTGCCGCCGGAAACCGGAAACAGATCGGACGCGTTTAAATTGCAAGGCCTCGTGCCTTGCATTTTTTTTGTGCAATCATCTGCTTAGCGCAACGCGTTGCCAAACCACCTTACCCAGCGTCAGCGCTCGTCCGGCCGCAAAACGGCACGGCATTCCTGTCTGGAACCAAGCTGTTCCGAAGGATGAAAACGTCTTTGCCGGGCCGGGGCCGGCTATTTGGCTAAGGGTTGGCTGAATTCTGGCACGATGTGCGGGATGTCGTTGAGGCTGTATCCAAGCCCGTGCGTCAGGCCATAGAAAATGCCCATCAGGATCGCGGTGGCGATGGTGGTGCGGATCACCGCGCGCAGCATGTGGGGACCGCGCGGCGCGCTCGGAACCGTGCCCAGCGTCACGTCACGATCGTCGTCCTGCGTCCTCACGCTGAACGGCAGCACAGCGAACAGCACCACCCACCAGGTCGCGAAAAACAGGGCGGTGAACGAAACCCAGCTCATGATTGCTCCAGTTCGATCAGCGTTCCGAAAAAATCCTTCGGATGCAGGAACAGCACCGGCTTGCCGTGCGCGCCGATCTTCGGATTGCCGTCGCCCAGCACGCGGGCGCCGGCGGCCTTGAGCTGATCGCGCGCGGTCAGGATGTCGTCGACCTCATAGCAAAGGTGATGCATGCCGCCGGAGGGGTTCTTCTCCAGGAAGGCGGCGATCGGCGACCCCTCGCCCAAAGGCTCCAGAAGTTCGACCTTGGTGTTGCCGACATTGACGAACACCACCGTCACGCCATGCTCCGGCAGCGCCTGCGGCGCCGTCACTTCGGCACCCAGCGTGTTGCGATAGGCGGCGACGGCGGCCGCCAGATCCGGCACGGCAAGCGCGACATGGTTGAGACGTCCGAGCATTGGCACTCCCAAGTAGGGGAGTAGGGGAATACGGGAGTAGGGGAAAAGACAGATATGTCAGCTGTTTGCTCTTCCTACTCCCCTACTCCCGTACTTCCTTTCGTCATCTTGTGACGAATACAGTCACCAGCGGCTTCTTGCCCCAGGCTTCGTTGGCGGCGCCGCGCACGGCGCGCCGCACTGCTTCCTGCACCAGGTCGAGGTCTTTTCGGCGCTGACGGGGGATGGAGTCCACCGCGCCGATTGCCGCATCGATCATCAGGTCTTCCAGCGACTCGCCACGGCCATCGGCCTCGGCGACGCCGATGGCGACCAGGTCGGGGTCGCCGGCAAGCTCATATTTGTCGTCCAACACGACATTGACCGCCACATGGCCGGCAAAGGACAGTTTGCGCCGGTCGCGAATGCCCATCGCCTGATCGGTGCCGATCAGTCTGCCATCCTTGTAGATACGGCCGAACGGCACCTGATCCATGATGGTGGCTGGGCCGGGAGCAAGCCTGAGCATGTCGCCGTCGCGCACCTGCGCCACCTGGCCGATGCCCGATGTCGACATCAGCGAGCCCTGCGCCACCAGATGCGCCGCCTCGCCATGCACGGGAACGCCGATCTGCGGGCGCACCCATTCATACATCTTGCGCAATTCGCTGCGCCGCGGATGGCCGGAGACATGCACCAGTGCATCGCCGTCCTCGATGATCTTGACGCCGAGGTCGATGAGGCGGTTCTTGATCTCGAGAATCGCCTTCTCGTTGCCGGGAATGGTACGCGAGGAAAACACCACCGTGTCGCCCGCCGTCAGTGACACCGACTTCATCTCTTCGCGCGACAGCTTGGCCAGTGCGGCCAGCGGCTCGCCCTGGCTGCCGGTGCAGATGATGACCAGGTTCTCGCGCGGGATGAAACCAAAATCCTCCTCGGCGATGAACTCCGGCAGACCGTCCATGTAGCCGAGTTCGCCGGCCACATCGATGACCCGTTTCAGCGAACGGCCAAGCACCAGGCACTGGCGTCCGGCATCGCGCGCCGCTTTGGCGATCGAGACGATGCGTCCGACATTGGAGGAGAATGTGGTGACGGCGACACGGCCCTTGGCAGCCTGGATGACGCCCTTGAGGCCCTCGCCCACAGCCACTTCCGAAGGCGACTCGCCTTCGCGCAGCGCATTGGTCGAATCGCAGATCAGCGCCAGAACGCCCTTGTCGCCATAGGCCCGGAAACGCGCGTCGTCGGTCTTCGGCCCGATCGTCGGCTCCGGATCGATCTTCCAGTCACCGGTATGGATGACGGTGCCTGCCGGCGAGGTGATCGCCAGCGACATCGGCTCGGGAATCGAGTGCGCGACCGGAATGGCTTCGATCTCGAACGGGCCGACGGTGAATTTCTCGCCCGCCCGGTAGATCGTCACCGGTATTTTCGGCGCGCCCTGCTCGCCTTGCCGCTTGGCCTCCAGCAGGCCGGCGCTGAACGGCGTCATCCAGACCGGCGCCTTCAGCTTCGGCCATGTGTCGAGCAGCGCGCCATAATGGTCTTCATGCGCATGCGTGATGATGATGCCGCGCAGATTGGCGAGGTTATCCTCGATGAAGCGCGTGTCGGGCAGCACAAGGTCGACGCCCGGCAGGCTGGCATCGGGGAAGGTCACCCCGACATCGATGACGATCCATTCGCGCGCATTGGGCGGCCCGTAGCCGTAAAGAGCGAAGTTCATGCCGATCTCGCCGACGCCGCCGAGCGGCACGAAGACGAGTTCGGCGGTTTCCGCTTTCGCCATGATTTTTCCCTTCCTGGCCCTCAGGCCAAGCCCAAAAAGCAATTCCGGGAAAAGTGTGTAACGGTTTTCCCACCGGAGTTGCGCAAAAACAAACAGTTAGAACCGTTCATGAACGGCCCTATGCCCTGGCCGAAGCGACCGCGCCGAAATGCACATCGCCGGCGGCGATCGTCCGAACCGAACCTTCATCGTCGCGGATCACGAAACGGCAGTCCTCGTCAATGGTCTCAAACACCCCACGCACCACATTACCGTCAATTCTGACAGCAACTTCGCCGCCGAGCCCCGCAGCACGATCAAGCCAGCGTCGCCTGACGGCGGCAAGTCCGCGCCCCTCGTCCCACAATCGGGCATTCTCGCTCCATGCATCCGACAGCGCCAGGAACAGCGTTTCCGCATCGCATGCCGCTCCCAGCGAGCTGAGTGATGTTGCGGGATAGGGCAAATCCTCGGGGTATGCCACCACATTGACGCCTATGCCGACCGCCACCGCGAAACGGCCGCCTTCCAGAATTGCCGATTCCAGCAGGATGCCGGCCAGCTTGGCGCCGGAGGCAAGCACGTCGTTCGGCCATTTGAGTTCGAAACGGTTCTTTCCTTCGCTGCCGCCGTCGAGGCCGATGGCGATCCGGCCCTTCGGCACCACGGCGTCGAGCGCATCGGCCAGCGCCAGTCCGGCGACGAAGCCCAGCGTCGCGGCAAGGCGAAGCTCCGCCTTGGTGATGACAAGCAGCGTCGCCGCGAGGTTGCCTTCGGGGGTCGCCCAGACGCGGCCGCGCCGGCCACGCCCGCTTTCCTGCTTCTTGGAAACGACCCACAATCTGCCGGGGTCGCCTGCCCTTGCGTGGTCCAGTGCCAGCGCATTGGTGGAGCCGACGCTCTCATGCGCCTCGAGCCGGAACCCTTCCGACGCCGAGGTTGGAGCCAGCCGAAATGCCATGCCGACTAGAAAAACGTCTTGGCGGCGGCTTCGGCATAGGTGCCTATCGGCCCGCCGATCAGCACATAGAACAGCACGAAGGCGCCGGAGACGCCGAGCACGACACGCAATTCCGTCGCCATCGGCACGAAGCCGCCGACCGGTTCGTCGAACCACATGATCTTGATGATGCGCAGGTAGTAATAGGCGCCCACCACCGAGGCCAGCACGCCGATGATCGCCAGCGCATAGAGATTGGCGTTGATGGCGGCGAGGAAGACGTACCATTTCCCCCAGAACCCGGCGAGCGGCGGAATGCCGGCCAGCGAGAACATAAGGATGGTCAGGATCGTCGCCATGATCGGATTGGTCGACGACAGGCCGGCCAGATCGCCGATCTGCTCGACATTGCCTTCCTTGCGCCGCATGGCGAGGATGAAGGCGAAGGTGCCGAGCGTCATCACCAGATAGATCAACATGTAGATGGCAACGCCGCGCACGCCGGCCTGGCTGTTGGCGGCAAGGCCGACCAGCGCGTAGCCCATATGGCCGATCGAGGAATAGGCCATCAGCCGCTTGATGTTGGTCTGGCCGATGGCGGCGAAAGCACCAAGCGCCATCGAGGCGATCGAGATGAAGACGATGATCTGCTGCCAGTCTGCGGCGATCGGCTTGAACGCGCCCATGGTGACGCGAACCATCAGCGCCATCGCCGCCATCTTGGGTGCCGCCGCCAAAAAGGCCGTCACCGGCGTCGGCGCGCCCTCATAGACGTCTGGCGTCCACATGTGGAACGGCACCGCCGAGATCTTGAAGGCCAGGCCGGCCAGCACGAAGACGAGGCCGAAAACGAGGCCAAGCTGGCGCTCGCCGCTGCCGAGCGCAGAAGCGATCTCCTGGAAGCCGGTGTTGCCGGTGTAGCCATAAACCAGGCTGATGCCATAGAGCAGCATGCCCGAGGACAGCGCGCCGAGGACGAAATATTTGAGGCCAGCCTCAGTCGAACGCAGATTGTCGCGGTTGATCGCGCACAGCACGTAGATCGCCAGCGATTGCAGTTCGAGGCCGAGATAGAGCCCGATCATGCCATTGGCGGAGATCATCAGCATCATGCCGAGCGTGCACAGCAGGATCAGCACCGGATATTCGAACTTGTCGAAGCGTTCAGCCTTGGCAAAGCGCATCGACATCACCAGCGTCACCGCCGAGCCGACCAGCGCCAGCACCTTCATGAAGCGGGCGAAGGAATCCTGGATGAAGGCATTGCCGTAAGCGCTGCCCTGCCCGGTCCGGAAGATCAGCCAGGCGCCTGCGATCGCCAGCACGGCCACCGCAAGGCCGGTTACCGTGTTGTCGGTGCTGGCGCGCGAATAGGCTCCGACCATCAGCAGCGCCAGCGCGCCGACGGCAAGGATCAGCTCTGGCGTCGAGAGCGACAG
>NZ_RZTT01000095.1 GCF_003996995.1 Mesorhizobium sp. M7A.T.Ca.US.000.02.2.1
AAGTTGCAGACCGCTTCGTCAGCGGCTTACCCACCGGATACATCGATGGCCGACGACACCGCCTCTCCTCTATCGTCCACGCATGGCGCACCGCGCGATGCCGACCGTCAGCGCCTTCTTGCGCACGATCGGCAGGCACGCATCCTGGCTTTGCTGCGCCGGACGGGGTCGCTCACCGTCGCTACGGCCGCGGCCGAACTTGCCGTTTCCGACATGACGATCCGCCGCGATCTCGTCGAACTGGAACGCGAGGGCAGGCTGGTGCGAATCCATGGCGGCGCGATCGAGGCGGACAACCCGCCGCTGGTCGCCATGGACAGTGAGGAGCCGAGTTTCGATTCGCGCTTGCGCCAGCGCCGTGACCCGAAGGCCGCGATTGCCGCCGCCGCGGCCGCCTTGGTTTCGGGATACCGCACGATCGCATTGGATGTCGGCACCACCACCTATCTGATGGCCGAGCACCTCAAGGACCTTCCGCACGCCAAGGTGTTCACCAACAGCCTCAGGATCGCGGCGGCGCTGAACGGCGGTGTGCCCGAAGTCTATGTTGCCGGCGGCCGCGTACGAGCCGACGAGATGTCGACCGGCGGACCCGCGGCCATCGCCCAGTTCGAGGCGCTGTGGTTCGATGTCGCCGTGATCGGCGTCTCCGGCATCACGGCGGACGGCCTCTTCGACTATTCCTTCGATGATACCGATATGAAGCGCGCCTATCTCAGACGCTCAGGCACCAAGATCGTGCTCTGCGATTCCGCCAAATTCCTGCGCATGTCGCTGGTGCGGATAGCGCCACTGTCGGACGTCGACATCCTCATCACCGATGCCGAGCCGCCGGCCAAGATCGCCGCGGCGCTCGCCGCGGCCAAGGTCGACCTGCGCATCGCGCCGCCGCTGACGCGCGACTGAGGCGCAACATTTTCACTTTATCCCCAAGGAGACGACTCGATGGTATTTGAATTTTTCGGCGACAAGAAGAAGGCTGTCATCTCGATGGCACATATCGGTGCCCTGCCGGGAACGCCCCTCTATGATGCCGATGGCGGCCTCGACAAGCTGATCGATGGCGTGCTCTCCGACATCCGCAAGCTGCAGAGCGGCGGCGTCGATGCCATCATGTTCGGCAACGAGAACGACCGCCCCTATGTCTTCAAGGCGCCGCCCGAAGGCATTGCCGCCATGACCGCGATCGTCCAGGCGGTGAAACCCGAGCTGAAGGTGCCGTTTGGCGTCAATTATCTCTGGGACCCGACTGCCAGCGTCGCGATCGGGGCTGCCACCGGAGCCCGTTTCGTGCGCGAGATCTTCACCGGCCTGTTTGCTTCCGACATGGGCCTGTGGGAGCCCGATTGCGCCGCCGCCTCGCGCCTGCGGCACAATCTTGGCCGCGACGACATGAAGCTTCTCTTCAACATCAATGCAGAGTTCGCACACTCGCTCGACCAGCGTCCTATTGAATTGCGCGCCAAGAGCGCGGTGTTCTCGTCGATGGCCGACGCCATCCTCGTTTCCGGTCCGATCACTGGCCAGCCGGCCGACCAGTCCCACCTGCGCAGCGTCTGCGAGACGATCAAGGACGTGCCGGTCTTCGCCAACACCGGCGTGAACATCGACAATGTCCGCGATGTCCTTTCGCTGGCGAGCGGCGTCGTGATCGGGACCCATTTCAAGATCGATGGCAATACCTGGAACGCCGTCGACGGCGATCGGGTCAAGCGCTTCATGGACGTTGTCGCCACTTTGCGCTGAGGACGGCTTCCACGGCGATGCCGGCCATCGCGCCGGCTCGCGGTGATCATATCGATCGTTGCGGGCCGGCGTCCGGAATGATCGACTGGTATCGAGCAGCGGGACACGACGAGGCAGACAGGTTCGCCCGCCTGCCCTTCCCGGCATTTCAATGGATTCGACATGGCGTTCGTTCTCGGTCTCGATATCGGCACCACCTCGACGATCGGCATTCTGATCCGGCTTCCCGATCAGGTGCTGGGCCTCGCCTCGCGCCCCGTCACGCTGCATTCCGAGCATGCGGGCTGGGCCGAGGAAGATCCCGCGCAATGGTGGACCAATGTCCGCGACATCGTGCAGGAGTTGCTGAGGACCAGCGGCATCAAGGCCGAAGAGATCGTGGCGATCGGCACCACCGGCATGCTGCCGGCGGTCGTTCTTCTGGACGACCAGGGCGAGGTGCTGCGACCGAGCATCCAGCAGAGCGACGGCCGCTGTGGCGCCGAAGTTGCCGAACTGCGGACCGAATGCGATGAGGCGGCTTTCATCGCCAAGGCCGGCAACGGCATCAACCAACAGCTGGTCACCGCAAAGCTGCGCTGGATAGAGCGTCACGAGCCGGAGGTGTTCAGCCGCATCGCCACCGTTTTCGGCTCCTATGACTATATCAACTGGCGCCTCACCGGCGAACGTGCGGTCGAGCAGAACTGGGCGCTGGAGGCCGGCTTCGTCGATGTTTCGACGCACCGGATCGACGACGATCTGGTGGCGCTCGCTCACATACCGCGCTCGGCCGTGCCACGAAAGATCGCCTCGCATGAGATCCTCGGCTCCGTCTCGGCGAAGGCCGCGGATGAGACCGGCCTGATGGCGGGAACACCTGTCGTCGGTGGTGCGGCCGACATGATCGCTTCCGCGCTCGGCGCCGGAGTTGCCAAAGCAGGCGATGTCCTCCTGAAATTCGGCGGCTCGGTCGATATCCTGATCGCCACCGATCAGATCAAGCCAGATCCCCGCATGTATCTCGATTACCACCTGGTGCCGGGCCTGTTCATGCCCAATGGCTGCATGTCGACCGGCGGCTCGGGCCTCAACTGGTTCGTACGCAATTTCGCCGGCGGCGAGATGGCCACGGCACAGGCCGATGGTATTTCGGTACACCAGCGGCTCGATGCGCTGGCGGCAGAGCGTCCCGCCGGTGCCGACGGCCTCACCGTCCTGCCCTACTTCCTCGGCGAGAAGACGCCGATCCATGATCCAGCGGCCCGTGGCGTGATCTATGGGCTGACGCTGTCGCACGATATCGGCCATGTCTGGCGCGCTTTGCTCGAGGCCTATGCCTTTGCCATCGCGCATCATGTCGAGGTGCTCAACGACATGGGCCACCGGACCGAGCGCTATCTCGCCTCCGACGGCGGCTCAAGCAGCAAGGTCTGGATGCAGATTGTCGCGGATGTCCTGCAAAAGCCGGTCCAGCGCCTGACCGGGCACCCCGGCTCTTGCATCGGCGCTGCCTGGACGGCAGCGATCGGCGTCGGCCTGACCGACGACTGGTCGGGCGTTTCCGGTTTCGTCAGCTTCGCCGACCGGCTCGATCCCGACCTGCGCAAGGCTGACATCTACCGCGACGGCTATCGCCGCTATCGCGATCTTTATGCGCGCCTGTCGGCTCATGGCGCGACCAGAGCGGGATCGTCATCGTGATGTATCGCGCCGTCGCCTGGGACATCGACGGAACGCTGATCGACAGCGAGCCGTTGCATCATCAATCCCTCCTCGCCGGCTGCCGCAACTGGAACGTCGATCTTGACGACCTGCCCGACCAAGCCTTTCGCGGCATCCATATGGGCGACGTCTGGACAATGCTGCGTCCGCGTCTCCCGGTCGGGCTCGACCAGGCGGAGTGGCTCGCCGCTATCAATGCCCACTACGTCGCGAACCGGGCGAACGCCGTCCCGATCCCCGAGGCGGTCGAGACGATTCGGACCCTGGCTGACCGCGGCGTCCCGCAGGTCTGCGTCTCGAATTCCGGCCGGCAAGTCGTCAATGCCAATCTCGATGCGCTCGGCGTGCTCGACCATATGAGTCTCACAATCAGCCTCGACGACGTGTCGGCCGGCAAGCCCGACCCCACGCCCTATCGCGAGGCCTGCCGGCAGCTCGCCGTAGCTCCAGGGTCGGTGGTGGCCGTGGAAGACAGCCGCACCGGCACTAAGGCAGCACGAGCCGCCGGTCTGTTCGTGGTCGGCTATCTCCGCAGCGGCGGCCTGCTCGGCGACGTCGATCTCAGCACCAACCGCCTGTCGTCGATCCTGGACCTGTTTCCCGGCTGAGGGTTTGCGCGTCGTTCCAAGTGTGCGCTTGACCATGCATGCAGGTTTGTAGCGTGATGGCAGCTGATCGATTCACATCGATCCGGTAGGAATCCTCTTGCGCCTCGGCGTCGTGAAACCGCGAACGACACCACACCCAGGATTGGACGCTTGATGAACGACCTCCCCCAAACACTTGCAGCGGACTCGCTCGGGCCAACCGTGACGATTGGAGAAATCCTGGTAGAGATCGTCGCGAGGCAGACGGGCACCGGCTTCCGGGAACCTATCGACCTCATTGGTCCCTTTCCGAGCGGCGCGCCCGCCATCTTCATCGATCAATGCGCACGTATGGGCGGAGCGGCCGCAATGGTGGGCGTGGTCGGCGACGACGATTTCGGCGTCGTCAACATGGAGCGCCTGAAGCGGGACGGCGTAGACACTTCAGCCATCGCTGTTTCCCCGGATTATCCGACGGGCAGCGCCTTTGTTCGCTACCGCACGGACGGAAGCCGCGATTTCGTCTACAACATCGCCAAATCCGCCGCCGCCCGACTGGAATGGAGCCCGCAGGTCGAGGCGCTGATCGCGCGTTGCGGGCATATCCATGTCATGGGAACGGTGTTCGCAAGTCCCGCAGCCTGGGCGATCACCGAACGCGCGATCCCGCTGATCAAGGCACGCGGCGGCACGATGTCGCTCGATCCGAACCTGCGCAAGGAATTGCTGGCGCACGGCCAGACCGAGGAGAAATTCGCCGGTCTGGTGGACGAAGCGGACCTGCTGCTGCCGTCGGGCAATGAATTGTTCCTGGCCGCCGGCACGGACGGGGAGGAACGCGCGATCGAGGCGCTGTTCAGACGAGGGGTCAAGGAGATCGCCGTGAAGCGCGGCGAACATGGCGCGTCAGCCCGTCAAAGCACCGGAGCCCGCGCCGATTGCCCCGGCCTGATCGTCGAGGAAACGGACCCCACCGGCGCCGGCGACTGTTTCGGCGGAGCCTATGTCGCATGCCGGCGGTTGGGCATGCCGCTGCGGACTTCGCTCGAATTCGCCAACGCGGCGGGGGCGCGCAACGTCACACGCCTCGGCCCCATGGAGGGAGCCGGCACACGCGCCGAACTGGAAGATTTCATGGCAAGAACGGCGAGAAGAAGCTGATGCGTGTGGCGATCGAAGATGTGCCGGCCCTGCACAGGGAAGGCAAGAAAATCGGGGTGACCTCGGTGTGTTCGGCGCACCCATTGGTGCTGAAAGCCGCACTGCGCCACGGCCGGGAAACCGGCACCACCGTCCTGATCGAGGCGACGTGCAATCAGGTCAATCATCTGGGCGGTTATACGGGCATGACGCCGGCCGATTTCGCGGCGATGGTGGAAGCGCTCGCGGCAGCCGAGCAGTGCCCGCAAGAGCTGATCGTGCTTGGCGGGGATCATCTCGGCCCCAATCCCTGGAGAGACCGGCCCGCCGAGGAGGCGATGGCGCAGGCCGGGACGATGATCGATGCCTATGTCCGCGCCGGCTTCCGCAAGATCCACCTCGATGCCTCGATGGGCTGCGCGGGTGAACCGGCGGCGCTAGACGACCACACGGTGGCCGGGCGCGCGGCCAGGCTGGCAGGCGTCGCGGAGCAGGCGGCAGCGCAGAGCGGCGGGGCAAGCCCGGTTTACATCATCGGCACGGAAGTGCCGCCTCCCGGCGGCGCCGATCACACATTGGATGCGATCACCCCGACCAGTCCGGAGGCGGCTCGCCAGACACATGCCATTCACGCCCAGGCATTCCAAACCGCCGGGCTTGAAAGCGCATTTTCCCGCGTCATCGGGCTTGTCGTGCAGCCGGGCGTGGAGTTCGGCAACCAGAATGTGATTTTCTACGATCGGACCAAGGCCAGCGACCTGGCGGCAACTCTGAGCACATTGCCGTCGCTCATTTTCGAAGCTCATTCGACGGACTATCAGGGCGAGAGGCCGCTGCGTGAACTCGTCGAGGACGGCTTCGCCGTCCTCAAGGTCGGACCCGAGCTGACCTTCAAGCTGCGCGAGGCGCTGTACGCGCTCGACCTGATCGCTTCCGACCTGGTGCTTGGCTATGGCGAGCGGCCGCTTTACCACGCAATGGAAGAGCTGATGCAAGGCACCCCCAAGAATTGGGCAAGCCACTATCATGGAAGCGATGCCGACAAGCGGACGCTGCGCCACTACTCCTATTCCGATCGCATCCGATATTATTGGGCGATCCCGCAAGCCCGTGCCGCCTGCAACCGTCTCTTCGATACCTTGAACGGTCGCAAGGTGCCGGTGACGCTGTTTCTCCAGCACCTGCCTTCTGCAGTCACATGGGCTGACCGCGCCTGCGACGTCGAGGAGATCGCGATCGGTCACGTCCGGCGGAGCATCGAGGCCTACGCCGGGGCATGCGGCACCTGAACCCTTCGTCCGGTTGTTCAAGGCCAGAGCGGATGGGCTGGCGGGCGGCAGGAACGCTTACAGCGATGGCCCCAATCGGATCGGACTGCCGTCGCTGAAACGGGATTGACGGAACCTGTAGAGATTGTGCCCGGTCTCGTTGCCTTGGACGAGGTCGGACAGCACACGGCCAATGCCGGGTCCGATGCCGAAGCCGTGACCACTCATCCCGGTCGCTATGACGAGACCTGGGATCGCAGCGGCGCGATCGACGATGGGCACGACATCAGGCATCGCATCGATCATGCCCGCCCAGCTCGCCTTGATCGGCACAGTCGTGAACTGAGGGAACAGTTCCCTGAACCCGCGGTCGATGGCGCGAAGCGCCGACGTCTCGGGAGCGGGATTGAGGACCCGCATCCGTTCGAAAGGGCTTTCTTCATCCGCGTTCCATCTCCGCGGCGTCGACCAGCCATCCGGGTATCCTCGCGGCGCGGCCGGCAGGTAGCGCGTGCCGAAGGGATTGGCCATCAGGGCGCTGAAATATTTGCCCGCATGGCGAAATGCGTCCGGCCCTATGTAGAGTTGGCTACTGCCTCCCGATGCGAGCGTATACCCGCCATCCTGCCTGCGCCGGAAAGCGATGCATTCATCCGCGGCGGCACCGGTGTGGATTTCCGGCATCGGTGCTGTCGCGGCGACGGTCGCCCTGACGCTGAGCTGCGGAATCGAGATGCCGTGGGCGCGCAGAAAGAGCGACGTCCACGCGCCGCTGGCGACGACGACGCTCGAGGTCGCGATGTGCCCTTTCTCGGTCCAGACGCCACTGATGCGTCCCGCGGAGATGTCGAGCATACGTGCCGCGCAATTCTCGATGATCGTCACACCTTCGCGGGCCGCCAGGCGAGCAAGCGCGGGCACCGCGACCCAAGGTTCCGCCCGCATGTCCGATGGGGTGATCATTGCCCCTTTGAACGGTCGCGACATGGCGGGGATCAGGCTTGCCAACTCACCTTGGTCGAGGAGACGCGTGTCGACGCCATGAGCCTGGGCAATCTCGAGAAACTTGGCGAAACCGGCCATCTCCTTGTCTGTCCGCGCAAGATAGGTAACGCCCGTCTGCTTCAGTCCTATGTCCTCGCCACATTCCTGCGCCAGTTGCCGCCAGAGGCGCTGCGCTTCGATGACGATCGGCAGTTCGTCGGCATCGCGGCCCTGCTGCCGGATCCAGCCCCAATTGCGCGAGGATTGCTCGGCGGCGATGCGGCCCTTTTCCAGCAGCGTCACCGAGACGTTCCGTCGCGCCAGGAACAGTGCCGTGCTCACGCCAATGACCCCGCCGCCGATGATCACGACGTCCGAAGTCTTCGGCAGGGGATGCTGGAACTGGATCGAGGTGGCTTCGGTGAAGGGGAAGATTGTCAAAGAGCACCGTCCTTCTTGGTATGCTGCGGCGACATCCGGTCCACGCTGGCAGCGAGATCTGGGCAGCGATATCTGGCCGCCGTGAAATGTCGATACCACGCGAGGAGATAGATCGTCAGCTAGTGCTTGCAGACAAGAACGGCGACAGATCGCGGGTCTGGAAGAGCCCTGGCCAATGAGTCCTGAAACCGCCGGCAGGCCGGCCCAACTAGTCTGAACCTTGAGCGCGAAGGCCAGAATGCAATAGGTATCACAAAACCGCCAAAATGGCTCAAGGGCCAGAGCAATTCCGCAAAATCGACCAACCAATCAATTACTTACAGGAAAGCCGGTGGTACCGTTGGCTGGGATCGAACCAGCGACCTCCGGATCCACAATCCGGCGCTCTAACCATCTGAGCTACAACGGCACGTTGCCTGAGCGGATCGAAACAGAAACTCATCCGCCCGCTCTGTCGTTCGGCGATGCGTCCTTACGGGCTTATGGATTCTAATTCAAGGCTTTTGGAAAGCAAAGGTCACTTCCCCACATCAACGCGGCATTTGCCTGGCAAGAAGGACCAGGCAAGGACCGGGCGCTGGACAAAGAAAAAGGCCGGCGGGAGGAGGTGCCGGCCTTTTCCTGTTACGAGCCAGCGGGAGGAGGTGCTGGCTGGTCACCCCGGGGAGCAGAGGGAGGAGGTTCCACTCACCGGGTATTCCTTGATGGCTGCTATCATACACCTGATCGTTTTTAAGAAAATGCGACCTTTTGTTGCATCTTCAGATCATGCGCAAATGTTAGGCAACCTTGATTTCCTTCATCGCCTTCTCGAAGGCGGTCTTGATCGGCTTGGAGACGTCCTCGGCCGCCTTGGAGGCAACGGCCTGGAAGTCCTTGGCCTGCTCGACGGTCGATTCGACGCGCTTGCGCAGGAAGGCGGTCTGCAGCTCGACGACTTCCGACAGCGACTTGGCGCCGATCAGGGCTTCGAGGTGGGAAAAGCCGGCCTCGGCATTGGCACGCAAAGCGGAGATGGTCTTGAGCGACAGGTCGTTGGAAACGGTCTTGGCGGTCTCGTAGGACGACTCCAGAGCCTTCTGGGTCTCCTCGGCGCCGGTCTTCAGCTTGGCATAGGCCTCTTTCGACTGCTCAACGCCCTTTTCGGCGAAGGCGCGCATCTGGTCGGTGGCCTTGGAAGCGTCGAAGCTCGGGAATTCAACGTTTTCGATCGTCTCGGCGGTCTTGGTCCTGGACATTTTCCATCCTTTTCAGCGGCAGCGGCTTTGACAGAAAGCCGTCTCGTTCCTGTATGATGGCAATATAAAGGCAAATTTTGTGCATTGCAATATCTTTGTTGCAGTGCACCATAAATTTCTTTTGGGCCGTTAACCAAGAGCCCAGATTCCAGCCTTTGCACGTTCTGGCTTGTGGACCTTCGCGCCTCCGGCTTTTATTAACAAAGCGTTAACTGCAAAATCGCCGCTCCGTGAGGTCCGCCAAGCGCATGCCGTCCGAATATTCCTTCCTCGATGTCGCCGTGCTCGACGCGGTCCGCCAGCGCTTTGCGGCAGGCGACGCGATCGCGATCCTGTCGGCGGATCTGGAGCAGGTGATCTGGGCCAACGGGCCAGGAGCCGCGATGTTCGGTTATCCCGACATCGAGGCGATCATCGGCGCCTCGGCGCAGTTGCCCGTGATCGCCAGGCGCCAGATCATGGCGACCAGCGGATTTCCCGAGATTGGCAGTGACCGCGCCATCATGGTGCGGCTGGCGACCGGCATGACCAGCCGCGCCGTCGGCTTCCTGGCCAGTGCGGTGACCATGCCGGACGCCGAAAAGGCGATCATGCTGGCAGTGCCAGCGGCTCAGACCGGGTCACGCAGTGCCAGCGAAATCGCCGCGCGCGCCATTAGCGGCCTCACAGAGGATGGTCATTTCATCGCCTTTGTCGATGCCGGGGGCAACGTCGAGGCGGCCTCGGAAGGATTTTCGGCACTGGGCATCCTGCCGGAGACGCTGGCGGCACTGGTCGCCGACGTCGCAGCCGAGAGCGACCGCATCGTCAAGCGCCTTGTCCCCGGCGGCACGGCCTCCTACCCGGCAGGGCTGGCAAGATTGACCGAGGAGCGGCATCTGCTGGTGGTGATCGACGAGGACCAGCTCGACGACACAGCCCCTGCGGGCGAACATCCTACGCAAACTACGCAAACCATTGCCGAGACGGCACCTGCTGGCGACGCGGCTTCCCAGCCGGAACAGGGTCGCGAGGCACCGACCGACGAACCGAGCGCCTCGCAGCCGGCCGGCGACATCGCCGCATCGCAGCATGAGATCGCCGATGCGATCGGGCAGGCGCCGACGGCGGCCAACAGCGATCAGCCGGCAGCAGAGCGCATGCCCGCGCAGCACGACCATTGGTACTTCAACGCCGGCGAGGACGGAGGGGAACAGGCGCCGCGACCTGCCGCGTCCGGACCTGAAGCGCCTCAAGAGCCGGCCGCCCTGGAAGTCCAGTCCACGGCCACGCCGACGACCGTCTCGGCGATAGACCGCGCCGCAGCGCCGGTGCGCTTCGTCTGGCGCACCGATGCCGAAGGCAAGTTCAGCGCGCTGTCGCCGGAATTCGCCGACATCGTTGGCAAGCCGGCGGCCGACGTGATCGGCCGCCGCTTCAGGGATGTCGCCGCTACATTCGGCCTCGACCCCTCCGGCGAGATATCAGGGCTCCTCGAACGGCGCGATACCTGGTCCGGGCGCTCCGTGCTGTGGCCGGTCGTCGGCACCGATCTGAAGATACCGGTCGACCTGGCGGCGCTGCCTGTCTATGGCCGCAGCCGCGCCTTCGAGGGTTTCCGCGGCTTCGGCGTCGCCCGCGCCAGCGACGCGGTCGTCGATCCGGAGGCCATCGGCATGGCGCTGGTGCCCAATAGCCAGGCGCCGGCAACGCCGGAACCGCAAGTCATCCAACCCGCGCCCGAACAGCCGAACGCCGAAGAGCCCAAGACCGAGGACACGCAGGCATCGGATCCGTTCAAGGGCGAGGTGCCGGCGCTGACCATCGTGCCGAAACAGGAGCGGCGCTTTGCCGATAAGGTGATCCGGCTCGCCGAACATCGCCAGCCTGCCAACGACAAGGGCCTGTCGACCCTGGAACGCAGCGCGTTCCGCGAAATCGGCGAGCGGCTGAAGAAGGATAGCGCTCCGGTCGGGCCGCCAGAGACCGAGACTGTGGAGGCATCGGCAGCGGAGACCGAGGCTCCGGTCAATGCGTCCGACGACCCGATGCGCACCGACGGCATCCCTGCGTCAGGGCCAGAGAACGAACCGGTCGAGGCATCCGATGTCGATGCCGAAGACGAGCGGGATCTGGCACGGCTTGACGGTCACGCGGACGAAGCCCCTCGTGACGCCCGCTCGGGGGTGAATGTGACGGGCTCGTTGCTCGACTATGCCGGCCAAGATGACGAACGTGGCCCCGTGGCGTCGGAACCAGAGAACACAGCTGCCGTTTCGCCCGGCGAAGAGCCTGAAGCCACTGACGCGACACATGATGGCCTCGATGACGACAGCATGACGTCGGCGGATTTTCGCGATGCCGAAGACAATGAGGATTGGGCGCAGCCCGACGAGGAAGCCGCGTCGCCCGACGAGCAGACGGTTGCCGAGGAAACCGCAGGCGTCTCTGCGGAAATACCCCTTGAGCGCCCTCGCCTGCAGGTTCCGCCGCTCAAGGCCGAAGGGTTCGTGCCGTCGGCGTTTTCCGCCGGAGATGAACACAAGGCTCCGGACACGTCGCTGCTCGGCAAGCTGCCCGTGCCGCTGCTCATCCATTCCGGGGACCGGTTGCACTATGCGAATGAGGAATTCCTCAGCCTGACGGGTTACGAGGCGCTTGACGATCTGGCGGATGCCGGCGGCCTCGGCGCGTTGTTTGCCGACCCCTATGCCGACGACGGCGTTTCCGACGGCACCGATCGCGCGCTGCGGCTGAAAACGCGTGACGGACAGGAATTCCCGATCGAGGCCATTTTGCGCTCGGTCCCCTGGCGCGACGGCAAGGCGCTGATGCTGGTCGTGCGACGCTCCGGCGAGGATGATGCGCCGGCGAGCCTGCATGTGGTTGGCGACGAGCAGACGCAGCCGGATATTTCCGAACTCAAGGCGCGCATCGCCGAGATGCGCACCATTATCGACACCGCCACCGACGGCGTCGTGCTGATCGGCCGTGACGGCACCATCCGATCGATCAGCCGGCCGGCCGAAGCGCTGTTCGGCTTCGACAGCGACGATGTGACCGGCAAGCCGTTCGCCTCGCTGTTTGCGATCGAAAGCCAGCGCGCGGCGCGCGACTATCTCAACGGACTGTCCGAGCCCGGCGTGGCGAGTGTCATGAACGACGGCCGCGAGGTGATCGGGCGCGAGTCGCAAGGCCGCTTCATTCCGCTGTTCATGACCATCGGTCGGCTGCCCAACGACAGCGGCTTCTGCGCCGTCGTTCGCGACATCACGCAGTGGAAGCGGGCCGAAGAGGACTTGACGCAGGCACGTGCGGTGGCCGAGCGCGCGTCCTCGCAGAAGACCGATTTCCTGGCCCGCATCAGCCACGAGATCCGCACCCCGCTCAATGCCATCATCGGTTTTTCGGAATTGATGGTCGACGAGAAGTTCGGACCTGTCGCCAACGATCGCTACCGCGACTATCTGCGCGATATCAACCGCTCGGGCAATCATGTGCTCGATCTGGTCAACGACCTGCTCGACATCTCCAAGATCGAGGCCGGCCAGCAGGAGATGGCCTATGAAGCGGTGTCGCTCAACGACACGCTGGCCGAGACGGTGGCGATGATGCAGCCGCAGGCCAACCGCGAACGGGTCATCATCCGCTCCAGCTTCGCTTCGCGGCTGCCGGAAGTGGTGGCGGACCTGCGCAGCGTGCGCCAGATTGCGCTCAACATCCTGTCGAATGCCATCCGTTACACCCAGGCCGGCGGCCAGGTGATCGTCTCGACCGCCTATGAGACGTCGGGCGACGTCGTCATGCGGGTGCGCGACACCGGCATCGGCATGAGCCATGCCGAGATCGAGCAGGCGCTAAAGCCGTTCAAGCAGATCAACGCGCTGAAGCGCGGACGCGGTGACGGTACCGGGCTTGGACTGCCGTTGACCAAAGCGATGGTGGAAGCCAACCGTGCCCGGTTCACCATCAATTCGACACCGGGCGAAGGCACTCTGGTCGAGGTCGCTTTTCCGTCGACCCGTGTGCTCGCGGAATAGATCAGCCCTCTCCGCGGTTCGGTCTCGATAAAAAGAAAAGGCGCCCAAAGGGCGCCTTAAGAGATGGGATTGCTGTCACAACGGGGGCTTGAGCGAATTCGGATCCTCGGGGCTGAGGAACGGGATTTCTCCCTCAAGTTACCTGCGACTATCGACGCCGGACCTTAACAACTCCTTACCGGAGTGCCGGAAAATTTACGAATGTGTACCACTCATGAAATCTAGGTAAATTCTAGCGAGATATTTCGTTAACCATGCCGGAAAGGCCTTTTTCATGCATGTCGTTGTCTCAAAACCGGACCACTTTTGAGCGACATGCAGTAGCAGCTACTCGGCCAGCTGCGGCAGGTTCTTGAACAGGTCGAGCGCTTCCGGGTTGGCGAGCGCTTCCTTGTTCTTGATGGCGCGGCCGTGCACCACGTCGCGCACAGCAAGCTCGGTGATCTTGCCCGATTTGGTGCGCGGGATGTCGGTGACGGCGACGATCCTTGCCGGCACGTGACGCGGGCTCGCGCCGCTACGGATTTTTGCCCGTATGCGTTTTTCCAGATTTTCGTCGAGCTGCGCGCCGGCGGCCAGGCGCACGAACAGTACGACGCGCACGTCGTTGTCGAAGTCCTGGCCGATGCACAGCGCTTCCAGAATCTCCGGCATCTGTTCGACCTGGTTGTAGATCTCCGCCGTGCCGATGCGCACGCCGCCCGGGTTGAGCGTGGCGTCGGAGCGGCCATGGATGATCAGGCCGCCATGCGCGGTCCATTCGGCGAAATCGCCGTGACACCAGACATTGTCGAAGCGCTCGAAATAGGCCGCCCGGTACTTCTTGCCCTCGGCGTCGTTCCAGAAGCCGATCGGCATCGCCGGAAAAGCCTTGGTGCAGACCAACTCGCCCTTCTCCTGCCGGACCGGCCTGCCGTCATCGTCCCAGACATCGACCGCAAGGCCAAGGCCGGGTCCCTGGATCTCGCCGGTCCAGACAGGCTGCGTCGGCACGCCGAGCACGAAGCAGGAGACGATGTCGGTGCCGCCGGAGACCGAAGCCAGATGCACGTCCTTCTTGATGCCGTCATAAACGAAGCGGAAATCTTCCGGCGACAGCGGCGAGCCGGTGGAGGAGATTGCCCGCACAGTGGCCAGATCATGCGTGCGGACCGGCTTGAGGCCGGCCTTGCGCACCGAATCGATGAACTTGGCCGAGGTGCCGAAGAAAGTCATCTTCTCGGCATCGGCGAAGTCGAACAGCACATTGCCGTCGGGGTAGAAGGGCGAACCGTCATAGAGCAGCAGCGTCGCACCCGAAGCGAGCCCCGACACCAGCCAGTTCCACATCATCCAGCCGCAGGTGGTGAAGTAGAAAAAGCGGTTGCCATCGGTAAGACCGGCATGCAGCCGGTGTTCCTTGACATGCTGGATCAGCGTGCCGCCGGCCGAATGGACGATGCATTTGGGAATGCCGGTCGTTCCCGACGAGAACAGGATGTAGAGCGGATGCGAAAACGGCAGCGGCTCGAAGGCAACGGGCTTGCCGGCGAAGGGCGACAGCGCCTCTTCCAGCGCTACCGCCTTGTCGATGGTCCCGGCGATATCGCTCGATGTGCCGAGATAGTCGACGACCAGGATCCTGCGGACAGTGCCGAGCTTGGCCGCGACCGCGGCGATCTTGTCGGCGACCTCGATCGCCTTGCCGTTGTACCAATAGCCATCCGGCGCGATGAAGACGACGGGCTCGATCTGGCCGAACCTGTCGAGCACGCCCTGCTCGCCGAAGTCGGGAGAGCAGGACGACCAGACGGCACCGATCGAGGCCGCGGCCAGCATGGCGGCGACGGTCTCCGGCATGTTGGGCATCATGGCGGCAATGCGGTCGCCCTTCTTCACCTTGAGCGACAGGAAAAGCTGCTGCAGCCGCGAGGTCAGCGCATGCAACTCGTTCCAGGACAGCCGGCGCTCGACCTTGTCTTCGCCGCGAAACACGATTGCGTCGCCTGAACCGGTCTTCTTCAGCAGATTCTCAGCGAAATTCAGTGTCGCATCGGGAAAGAAAGAAGCGCCGGGCATCTTGTCGCCGTCGACGAGCAGGTTATCGCCCTTGTCGCCGACGATGCCGCAGAAATCCCAGACCAGGCTCCAGAACCCCTCACGATCCGCGACCGACCAGGCATGAAGCTGCGAATACGAGGAAAACGCACCGCCGGCTTTCACTCCGGCGGCCTTGGTGAAGGCGGTCAAGGGTGCTGCGTCAATCTGGTCTTGCGTCGGGGTCCAGAGCGGTTGTTCGGCAGCCATGATCGTTCCTCCACGGTCGCCATCGCTTATGCATATCGCAGCGCAGCAGAGCAAGATTTTGTTCGGCTGATGCGACCAGATGTGCGCAAATGCCATCGCCGGGCCATAAAGACTTGAAATGCCTCAGCCCTAAGTCGTAGTGACAACTTGAAGTCGTGGTGGCGGCCGGAAGTGTGGTCACGACTGCAGTCGTGGTGACGACCGGGGTCGTGGTGACGACCGGGGTTACACCCGTCGGGCGATTTGTCGGAATGGAAGCATACGGGGCCATATGCCATCATCTATGATCCGGCGCGGAATATGGGCGATCGGCGCTGCCGTGATCGTCGTCGCGCTGGTCGTTGCCGCCCTGCCGCTGATTGCCTCCACCCGTATCGTGCGCGACCGCATCGCCTGGGAAATGAGCGCGTGGAGCGGCTTCCGGGTCGCCATCGACGGTTCGCCGCGCATCGAGGTCTGGCCGACATTCCGGGCAATCCTGACCGATGTGACGCTTTCACAATGGACCGACACCGAGGCGCCGCCGGTGGTCGAGGCAGAACGGGTCGAGGTCGACCTTTCCGCCATGGCGGCGCTGCGCGGCGACGTGGTGTTTTCGACGGCGCGGCTGGTGCGGCCGACGATCCGGGTCCAGCGCACGCCTGCCGGCCTTTTCCTGCCCGCTGTCCCCACCGGCGGGCGCATCACGCGTTCCATCGACACGGCGCGCGGCGTGGTCAATGCCGCCCCCGCCAAGCCGGACCTCGACAAGCTGCCTACCGACACCTTCGGCACGGTCGAGTTTCGCGACGGCCGAATGGTAGCCTCCATCGGCGGCAAGGACGTCGAGATCCTCAGCAGTTTAAACGGTCAGGCGAATTGGGCCGCGATGAACAGCAATGCGACGCTGTCGGCAACAGGGATCTGGCGGGGCGAAAGCGTCGCGCTGGACGTCGCCTCGGCCAGACCACTTGTGCTGTTTGCCGGCGGCACGGCGCCGCTGACGCTGTCCTTCAAGGCGGCACCCGCCACCTTCTCGTTCGACGGCACGGCCAGCATGTCTGAAAATACCTATTTCGACGGTCAGGCGAAGTTCTCGGCACCCTCGCTGCGGCGTGTCCTGGAATGGTCGCAGGCCGGCATCGCTCCAGGTGCGGCGATCGGCTCGGTCAGCATTTCGAGCAAGATCACCGCGACCGGCGGGCGCGTCAAGTTCGACAACACGGCGATTGCGCTCGACAACAATCCGGGGATGGGTGCGCTGGACCTCTCGCTTGGGGAAGCACAACCGGTGATCTCCGGTACGCTCGCCTTCGACACGCTCGACCTCAGATCGTTTCTTTCGGCCTTCACCCCGCTGGTGCCGACCGGAGGGGCGGGACCCGTCGAAATCGACACAAGTTTCGCCGACAAGATCAATCTCGATCTGAGGC
>NZ_RZTT01000096.1 GCF_003996995.1 Mesorhizobium sp. M7A.T.Ca.US.000.02.2.1
ATCTGGATGAAATCGTCGAACGGGCCGCTATGCAGGTCACGGCCGCGCGCCGAGACGATACCTGCCGTGACGGTGGTGCCGATGCCGAACGGGTTGCCGAAGGCCAGCACCTGGTCGCCTGGCATGAGCTTGTCGGAATCACCCCATTTGACGGTCGGCAGGGGTTTGTCCGACTTAATCTTGAGTACGGCGAGATCGTTCTTGGCATCGCGGCCGACAAGCTTGGCCGGAAGTTCGGTGCCGTCGTCGAGCGTCACCTTGATCGAAGAGGCACCATCGATGACGTGATTGTTGGTGACGACGGTGCCATCCGCGCCGACGATGAAGCCGGAACCCAGCGCCTCGGCGCGCTGCGGTTGCTGTTGTGGCGGCGTCTTGGGCGTCGGCATGCCCTGGTCACCGAAGAACTGGCGGAAATAGTCATCGAAGGGCGAGCCGCCGTCGAAAGGAGATGCATCGCTCATCGTTTCAGGTTGTGCCTTCATGACGGTGGTGACCGTCACCACCGCCGGCTTGTCGGCGGCAACGATGGGTGCGAACGAGCCATTGGGCGCGGTGATGCCGGCGACAGGCGTCTGGGTTGTCGGAATGGTGTTGCCCTCGCCTTGGGCGAAAGACATGACGAAGGGGGATATGATCAGCGCAGCGCCCAGCAAGGCCGCGACGCGATGCCTACGAAGGATATCTGACATGGTCGTTTGTCCGGGCGAGAGTTGATCCAGCGCCGTGGCCCTCCCGTGCGGGGAAATCGGTCATCGGCGTGTCGAGGTCGCAATTGCCCGTCTCGCCTACATGGCAGCCAACCGGATCGACGGCCTTGCATCTAGGGCGCGGATTGGCCCGATTTAGGGTTTTAGGGCGACCTTACGAAGATTTAATATCCGGACGGCGGCAGGGCCGCAAAGTCGTCGGGCGGCACCTTGCTGTCTCGCTGGAGCCTCAGCCACCGGCGCTTCGCTCGAGATAGGCCGTGGCAATCTCGCGCATGCGCTTGCCGTCGAAGCTCGGTCCGTGTCCACCATGACCGATGCGGATCGGCAGGTCGAGCAGGCGCCGCATCGTGCTGACATAGGCGGCTCGGTCGGAATCCGGCAGGTCGTCGATCAGCATGGCGTCGTAGATGGCATCGCCGCTGAAGAACAGGCCGTCGACCTCGTCGAACAGCGCGATCGAATCCGGTGAATGGCCCGGCAAATGCAGCACGCGAAATTGCCGGTCGCCAAGATCGACGACATCGCCCTCGTCCAGGGTTCGCGTCAACGGCGCGGGCGGGATCCTGTAGTCGGCCGACTTCCATCCGGGCGCCGGCAGTTTCGAGACGGCACCCTCGAGGTCATGGAACATGTAGGCGTAGGTCGCGGCCTCATCCATGGTCTCGAACCGAGCCGCGCTCATCCTTGGCCCTGCCCGCAACGGGAATTCATGCAGCGAGCCGACGTGGTCGAGATGGATGTGGGTGGCAACGACCAGCAGCGGCTTGCCCGGCGGCGTCTCGATCTGCGGCGTCAGCGGACAGATGCCCATGCCGGTGTCGACCAGCAAATCGGCATCGCGACCGCGCAGATGCCAGATATTGGCCCGAACATAGGCATGGACGAAGGGCTCGGTCAGCATCGTCGTCTTGTCGTCGACGACGCTCCTGCTGAACCAGTCCGGCATCACTGGCATCAAGCGTGAGCCTGACATCAAGTTTGACCCGGCATCAGACGAAGGGCTTCCCGACCTTGTACTTTTCCGGCACCAGCCGCTTGAGATAGGCCATGCCGGCATCCGACAGCTGATTGACATCGGGCTTCATGAAATCGTCCGGCATGTGGCGTGTCTTGCCGGCGACGTTCTTGAGCGGCACTTTCTTCAGCACCGTTCTGGTGCCGTCATATTGCAACGCCACCGAGCCGCCGCCCTGTTCGGCGACGGTGACGGCGAAAGCGCCGGCATCGAACGCCTCCTGCGCGTCGACCGCGCTGATGGCGCCGATATAGCCGCGCGGCATGTAGCCGAGCGCATCGACGCGGGCCCGCTTGCCCGGCAGGCCTTCCGCCAACGCGCGCTCGAGTGCGGCCGGCAGGTCGCTGCCCGACAGCTTGACGTTGCCATGCGCGTCGCGCTCAAGCTTGTCCGGCGGCACCAGGCTTTCGACCAGCGCCTTGCCGTCGGCGGCGCTGACGCCTTCCGAAACGGCGACGATGCAGCGCTTGTGGCGATCGAGCGTGGCACGCACGTCGTCGATGAAGCCGGCGGCCGAGAATGGGCGCTCGGGCACGTAGACGAGGTGCGGGCCGCTGTCGGGGTCGAGCTGCCAGGCGGCCGCGGCCGCGGTCAGGAAGCCCGCATGCCGGCCCATGACGATGCCGACATAGATGCCGGGCAGCGCACGAAAATCGAGATCGACGGACAGGAAGGCGCCGGCGACGAACTCGGCCGCCGAAATGAAGCCCGGCGTGTGGTCGTTTTCCTCGAGATCATTGTCGATGGTTTTTGGCGCATGGACGAAGGCAATTGAGCCGCCGGCGGCATCGGTCAGGATCTGCTGGGTACCCGACGTGTCGTTGCCGCCGATATAGATGAAGGCGTCGGCGCCGGCCTTCTTCAGGCCGTTGAGGATGACATCGCAATAGGCGGCGTCGGGCTTGTCGCGGGTCGAGCCGAGGGCGGCGCTCGGCGTGCCGGCAATCAGCCGCAGCCGGTCCTCGGGGATGGCGGAAAGGTCGACATAATTGCCGTCACGGATGCCGCGCACACCATGGATGGAGCCCAGCACCTTGGCACCTGGATGCCGCTTGCGGATCTCCAGTGTCGCCCCGACAACCGTCTGGTTGATGACGGCGGTTGGGCCGCCGCCCTGCGCGATGACAAACGTTCCAGCCATGCTTGATTTCTCCCGGCGCGATGGTTTTCAAGGCACCTTGGCCTGTCTTGCTGCATCGCGCAACGGGAGTTTCGAGCGGCGCCAACACGCCGCATAAGCGTCAGACGACGACGACCGGATTTTTTTTGGAGACGCGGCTGTAGAGGTCGATGATGTCCTGGTTGATCAGGCGCACGCAGCCCGACGACATCGCCTGGCCGATGCTCCACCATTCGGGCGAGCCGTGGATGCGATAGCCGGTGTCCTTGCCGTCCTGGTAGATGTAGAGGGCACGCGCGCCGAGCGGATTGGTGAGGCCGCCGGGCTGTCCGGCTTGCCATTTCACCAGTTCAGGCTTGCGGGCAATCATCTCCGGCGGCGGCGTCCAGGTCGGCCATTCCCTGCCGTACTGGATGTTGGCGCGACCCGACCAGCGGAAGCCATCCTTGCCGATGCCGACGCCGTAGCGAATGGCGTCGCCACCCGGCTGGACGAGATAGAGCATGCGCTCCTTGAGATGGACGACGATGGTGCCGGGCGCCTCGCCTGTCGTGTCGACGACGATCTGGCGGCGGAATTCCGGCTTGACCTTCAGATATGGCACTTCCGGCACGTTGAAGCCGCCGTCGGTCAGCCCGGCATACATGACGCCGGGGCTGGTGATGTTCTTGTCGACGCTGATGCTTGGCCGGATCGGCCGCACGGAACCCGTGGTGACGTCGTCGAGCTCGAGCGCCGGCAGACCCAAGCCCGAGGTCGAGCAACCGGCGGCGCTCAGCAGCGCGAGCGCCCCTGCCCCGGACAGGATGGCGCGGCGGGAAAGATGATGATCGGTTTCGATTGCGTCGCCATTTCGCGGCGGCGTCAGACCTTGCGGCAACTCACGCATATACCCAGACCCTACGCTGTCGGCGGGAAGCACGGTCCGGCCGGATAGCGGGCATTTTCATCATTCATGGTTGATAAAGCGTGAAGACGTTGCACAGCCTGCATTTGCGCATGGCCTTGACGATGTCCGACCTTCTTGCCTGGGCTTGAACGAAGGCTGCTGCACAAAAAGACCTCGGTCGAGTCATATTCCCGGCGCCGGCGTTTCCTACTCCTCAAACCATCAGCGAGGGGCCTCCATGTGCAAGATCTTAAAAACCGACATCAAGCTTTTTGCCGCTGCCATTGTCGCGGCGGCAACCGTTCTCGGTGCCAATGTCAGCCTGGCCGATATCGTGAGCACGCTGAGCGGCGCGAACTGACACCGATCTGCCGCTGGCGCAGTCAGGGAAATCGCCTCTTTACATTCTCCTGGGCCTAAGGATTTATCCTCTTCTTTAAGCTCAAGGGAGACGAGCATGTCCTTCGAAAACTGGGCCGCCTTCGCCGCCGCGTCGACGATCCTCCTCATCATTCCGGGTCCGACCATCCTTCTCGTCGTGTCCTACGCGCTGGGCCAGGGCTGGCGTACCGCTCTGCCGATGGCCGTCGGCGTGGCGCTGGGGGATTTCACCGCGATGACCTTGTCGATGCTGGGCATCGGCGCACTGCTGGCCGCGTCGGCGACCGTCTTCACCATCCTGAAGCTGATCGGCGCCGGCTATCTGATCTATCTCGGCGTGAAACTGTTTCGCGCCGGCGGCGCGCTGAAAGCCGAACCGCGCACCGACGCGGTCTCCTCGGCCAAGATGATGGCGCACGCCTGGCTGGTCACCGCGCTCAACCCGAAAAGCATCACCTTCTTCGTCGCCTTTCTGCCGCAGTTCCTCGACCGGCACGCCGATTTCTGGACGCAGATGCTGATCTTCGAGACGACCTTCCTGGCGCTCGCCTTCGCCAATGCCTTTGGCTATGCGCTGATCGCCTCACGCGCACGCAACGTGGTGCGCAATCCCAAGGCGATCCGGATCTTCAACCGCACCGGCGGCACGCTGCTGGTCGGCGCCGGCATCGCCACGGTGGCGATGCGTTCCAGCAATTAGCTGTCTTTTTGCTCATGACCCCGAAATTGTTTTTCGGGGTCATGACCGGCCTTACCATTTGACGCTGAACCCAAGATTGCCTTCGAGTATCCGACGCTCGTCGCCGCCGAGATTGGTGGTGTAGTCGCCGGTGGCGAAGATGCTGACCTTGTCCGTCACCTTGGCGATCACACCGCCACCGAATTCGAACGAGGTCGATCTGCCCTCGGTGGAGATATCGGTGGTGTCGAAATTGACATGGCTCGTGCCGCCGAAATCGTGCCAGATGTTGGCCTTGAGGTACGGCTGCAGCGCCATGCCATTGATCGTTGTTTCGCCTTGCAGCCGTGCGCCGAGCCGGCCGGTCACGTTGCCGTCGGTATCGAAGGAAACCGAAGCAAAGCGGTCCGATGCATCGTCGAGCGACAGTTGCTGCCAGACCAGTTGCGCCTGCGGTTCAAGCGTCCAGCCTTGCCCCAGCGCGATGGGATAGCCGCCTTCCAGCGAAGCGGTGACACCGGTCCCGCCGACGTCGATGCCGATGCCGCGCGACGATGTTGCGTCTCCGCCGAAGAAGGTGGCCATGAGGACGCCGTCCAGGTACCAGCCACCCTGACCGATCCGGTCCAGTAGCCGCCGACGCTGGTGCCGTTGATATCCATGCTGCCGACGGACAGATTGTCCCAGCCCAGCGCCTGGCCGCGCACGTCGCCATTCATGCTGGCATAGGCGACGAACAGGCCGGCGCGATCGGTCTGGCCCGACGCGGTTTCGCGGCCGAACAGATCGAAGCCCGCCTGGAGGCCGAACAGGGTGCCGTCGAATGACGGCGATACCGTTCCTGAATACGCCATCTTGCTGTCCTGACCGAAGATGCGGCCCCAGACCGGCGACAGCTCGGTGTTCGACAACAGGCTCTGCTCGCCGCGCCGTTCGTGGAAGGTGCCGAGCGTCGTCATCGCCAGATGTTCGGCGACCGGGGGCAAGGCGGAATAGACCGGAACCTCGATGCGATAGAGCAGGATCTCCTCGCCCGCCGCCGGTGTCGGCAGGTCAGGCCCATCCGTTGGCACAACCGGCGGCGGCGGGGGCGGATCCGCAACTGGTGCCGGCGGTGGTGCCGGCGGCGGCTCGGGCTCCGGATCGGCGGCCTGCACCGGCGGTGTCGGATCGACCGGCGGATTGTTGATGTCGCCCTCGGTCGGAGGCGGCGTCGGCGGCAGCTCGGAAGGCGGCGGCGGCGGCGGTTCGGCCGCCGGCGGCTCAGGTTCCGGCGGCGCAGTGGGTTCCAGCGCCGGCGGGGCTGCGGCCGGCGGGGCCGGCGTGTTCAGCGTCGAGCGCAGGTACCAGTTCTCCTCGCTGCCGGCGCTGACGCCGCCCTTGAACAGGTAATATTCGAAGGCACCGGCGGCGACCGGGGCGTCGAGCGCGAATGTCGTGGCGCCCGAGGTGGCGCCGTTGATTGCCTGGACGACCATGATGCCGTCCTGCGTGGTCGCAGCCCCCGCGCCGCCGAGATTGACCACGGAGATGCCGGTCGAACCGGAAGCCGTTCCGCTCGACAGGACCAACTTGTCGGATGCGGAGGAATCGTCACCGAGCTCGGTCTGGATAAGCAGCAGGCCACCCAGGCCGACATAATTGCCCGAAATCGTCAGGCTGTCGGTGGCGCCGGTGGTGCCATTGGTCAGGTCGATGCGTCCGGCATTGGTGACCTGCGCCAACTGGCCTGCCGTAAACGCCTGGATCGCTGCGTTGAAACCACCGCCATAGAGCGTGCTTGCGGCATCGACACTGAGCGAACCCGTGCCGGTGCCGCTGTCGCCGAGCACCAGATTGCCGTCGAGCGTCAGCTCGGTGTCATTGGTGGCGTCGATGCTCTCCCAGTTCTGGAGCCGGCTGACCCCATCCAGTTTGACGTTGTCCAGGGTCAGCGCATCGCTGCCGGCACCACCTGATATGGCGTCCGTGGCACCGAGATTGGCGTTGGTGAGGTTGCTGAGCCTGGCGGTGTCGTTATCGCCGCCGAGATCGACGGAACCATAGATGATGCCGCCACCGTTCCAGACGAAACTGTCGGCGCCAAAGCTCATCAGTATATCGCCACCGACCGTGCCGCCGGTGACCGTGACGCTGTCATTGCCGCCGCTGACGCTGATGTTGCCGCCGATGGTGCCGCCCGATAGGATGATCGTGTCCTTGTCGAAGCCGGTGACGAGGTTGCGGTCGATGGTGCCGCCGGACATGTTGAAATAGTTCTGGTCGAGCTTCATGTTGACGCGGCCGATGCGGCCACCGGTCATCACGGCGCGGTCGCCATCGTCGAAGAAATCGACGATGCGTCCGCCGGTCATGGTGAAGGTGTCGAGGCCGTCGCCCTGGTTGAGCGAGCCGATCTGGCCGCCGCTCATGTTGAAGTCGTCGATGCCGGCGCCCTGCTGGACATTGCCGCCGACGGTACCCGCGCCAATGGTGAAGAAATCCGTGCCGCCGCCCTGATCGACGGTGCCGGTGATGGTGCCGGACTGCATGTCGATGCGGTCCGTGCCGACACCAAAGCTGACATTGCCTGATATCTGCCCGGTGCCGCCGGCGGGAAAATTCAGCGTGTTATCGCCATCGGCATCGGTGAGGCTGCCGCCCGAGTCGCCGCTATCGCAGGTGTAGACGGTGTTTCCGGCGATTGGGCCCAGCACGCATGCGGCAAACGCAGCTGAATTGGGCAGCAACGCAAAGGCCGTAGTTGAGAAGATGCTAATAAGCCAAGGATGTAGCGGATGTGGCTTTCGCCGTGGCGAAGCAACTGTCACCTGCGCATCCTCCGAACGACTGATCGGAAGCGAGTTCTTCATATGCCGCATCGCGTCCCCTCTCAATTCGCGATTTCCAGCCCCCGCCAGCCGCCGTAATGAAGACACAATTCATTCGATTTTACAAAGCCTAATCTGCCCCGCATGGTTGCTAAACTGCAAAGACTACTGAAATGATCTGGCGTAGCGCGCGGTTGGCGTGTCCGTGGCCCATGCTTTAGGATCGGTTTGGGCCGAAGGATCGAGGCCCTGTCACGGATCGATGAAAGGACATCGCATGGCAACCAGGGACGCATTCGGCCTGGCGCTTTCGGGCGCGACGGCGGCGGGATCCACCCCCTACAGCCAGGCGGTGCGTGAACTGCAGTGCTTCATCGGCGACCCCGTAGCCTCCGTCGACCGCGCCATCGCGGAAGATCCCGGCTTCGTCATGGCGCATGTCTTCAAGGGCTATCTGTTCGGCCTCGCCACCGAGCGGGAGGCGACAGCGGTGGCCAAGGCTTGCCATGAGGCGTCACTGCCGCTTGCCGCGACCACGCGCGAGCGGGCGCATGTCACAGCCCTGGGTCATCTCGCCAACGGACGCTGGCATCAAGCCAGCCGCATTCTCGAGGACATCACCATCGAGACCCCGCGCGACGGGCTGGCGCTGCAGGTCGGCCACCAGATCGATTTCTTCACCGGCAATGCACGCATGCTGCGCGACCGCATCGCACGCGCCCTGCCGTCCTGGCAAAGCGGCATGCCCGGCTACCACGCCATGCTCGGCATGCAGGCCTTCGGGCTGGAGGAAATGGGAGACTATGTCAGGGCCGAGCAGCTTGGCCGCGCGGCGGTCGACATCGAGCCGCGCGACGGCTGGGCGCAGCACGCCGTCGCCCATGTCATGGAAATGCAGAGCCGGCAAAGGGATGGCATCGCCTGGATGCAGGCCAACCCGGAAGCGTGGACAAGGGAAAGCTTCCTGCAGGTGCACAATTGGTGGCACCTGGCGCTGTTCCACTATGATCTCGGCGAGACCGACGCGGTGCTGGCCCTCTATGACGGCCCCATCTACAGCGTGCAATCGACGATGGCGCTCAACATGGTCGATGCCTCGGCAGTCCTGTGGCGGCTCGCCCTCGGCGGCGTCGATGTCGGCGACCGCTGGGCGGCGCTCGCCGCCAATTGGCATAAGGCCGGCGCCGGCAATTATGCCTTCAACGATGCCCACGCGATGATGGCCTTTGTCGGTGCAGAGTTAGATGCGCCGGCCCTCGCTTTGCTTGAGGCTCAGCGCGAGGCCATGCGTGGCAGCGACGACAATGCGGCTTTCACGCGGGATGTCGGCCATCCGCTGACGCTCGCCATCAAGGCATTCGGTGAGGGCAGTTACGCCGAGACCGTGCGCCTGATCCGGCCGATCCGATCGATCTACCATCGCTTCGGCGGCAGCCACGCCCAGCGCGATGTTATCGACCTGACGCTGATCGAGGCAGCGTTGCGCGCCGGTGACGGTGCGCTGGCCAGGGCGCTCACGGCCGAGCGTTCGATGGCGCGGCCCGACAGTCCGCTGTCAGCGCTGTTTGTGCGACGCGCCGCCGATTTGTCGGAGAATTGACCCGAAGCGGATCTTGTTTTAAAAACTGGCCAAGCCAGATTTTTTCGAGACCCGAAAAAATTAGCTGGCGTGGGAGGAAGACATGTATCTGGGCCTCGATCTCGGGACGTCGGGCGTCAAGGCGCTGCTGATCGATGCCGGGCAAACCGTCGTCGGTTCCGGCCATGGTTCGCTTGATGTTTCACGGCCGCATCCCGGCTGGTCGGAACAGAATCCCGAGCACTGGATCCGGGCCTGCGAAGACGCAATTGCCGAGCTCAAATCCTCCCATCCGGATGAACTCGCGGCAGTCAAGGGCATTGGCCTGTCCGGGCAGATGCATGGCGCCACGCTGCTCGACGCCGCCGACAAGGTGCTGCGTCCCTGCATCCTGTGGAACGACACGCGCAGCCATGCCGAGGCGGCTGTCCTCGATGCCGATCCGCGCTTCCGCGCTCTGACCGGCAACATCGTCTTTCCCGGTTTCACCGCGCCGAAACTTGCCTGGGTGAAAAACAACGAACCCGCTCTCTTCGCCAAGGTCGCAAAAGTGCTGCTGCCCAAGGATTTCCTGCGGCTCTGGCTTTCGGGCGAACACATTTCGGAGATGTCGGATTCTGCCGGTACCTCCTGGCTCGATGTCGGCAAGCGGCGCTGGAGTACGGACCTGCTCGCAGCGACGTCGCTCGACGAGGAGCAGATGCCGTCGCTGGTCGAGGGTACGCACAAGGCAGGCGCACTGCGCAGTGAATTGGCCTCGAAATGGGGCGTCCAGGCCGGCATTCCAATCGCCGGCGGCGCCGGCGACAATGCGGCCTCGGCCTGCGGCATGGGCACGGTCGGCGCCGGCCACGCTTTCGTCTCGCTCGGCACATCGGGCGTGCTGTTTGCCGCCAACGCTTCCTACCTGCCCAACCCGGCTAGCGCGGTTCACACCTTCTGCCACGCCCTGCCGAACACCTGGCACCAGATGGGGGTCATCCTGTCGGCGACGGATTCGCTCAACTGGCTGTCCGAAATCACCGGGAAGAGCGCCGGCGAATTGACCACTGAGCTCGGCGACACATTGAAGGCGCCGAGCGGCGTGTCCTTCCTGCCTTATCTCTCGGGTGAGCGCACACCCTACAATGATGCCGCCATTCGCGGCGCGTTCGCCGGGCTGGCGCATGAATCGAGCCGTGCCGTGCTGACCCAGGCCGTGCTGGAGGGTGTGGCCTTTGCCTTCCGCGACAGCCTCGACGCCCTGGCGAAGGCCGGCACGAGTTTGACGCGGGTGACGGCGATCGGCGGCGGTTCCCGCTCGCGCTACTGGCTGAAGGCGATTGCCACCGCGCTTCAACTGCCTGTCGACATTCCCGCCGACGGCGATTTCGGCGCCGCCTTTGGTGCCGCGCGGCTCGGCCTGATCGCGGCGACGGGTGCCGATCCGCTTGAAATCTGTACGGCACCGAGGACGGATGCGACGATCGAACCGGACGCGGCGCTTGGCGGCGTCTATGCCGATGCCTATCAGCGCTACCGGGAGCTGTACCCGGCGATCAGGGCTGTAACCGCGTGATTCAGTGCGAGGCGCCCCCCTCTGCCCTGCCGGGCATCTCCCCCTCTAGGGGGGAGATCGGCAGCGTTGACGGCTTTACTCGTCTTGCAAGGTTGATAATTAGCGATGGCGGGAAAGACAGCCAATCTCCCCCCTTGAGGGGGAGATGGCCGGCAGGCCAGAGGGGCGCGCGTGGCGCCCACCCTAACAGCAAAGCCTCACTGCGCAGGCACCTTGTCGAGAAAGCCGGTGACGCTCTTCAGGCGGCCGTTCTCGATGATTCCGATATCGGTGCCTTCAATCACCGAAGGCGTCCCCTCAGGTCCGAGATTCCACGAGAAGCGGATCTTGTCGGCAAAACCGTCCGGCGTGCCCTTCAGCGAGAACCGGAAGCCGGCAAAGCGCTGCTGCACGCCGTCGATCAGAGCCGCGACGCCTTCATGGCCGTCGCCCTGCATGAGCGGATCACGATAGCTGACGTCTTCCGTGAAGGTCGCCTTGAGCAATTCGGTCCGGCGGACGGCATCGCTTTCGTTCCAGGCGGTGATGTAGTTTTCAGCGATCTTGGTGAGGTCGGTCATGGTCTGTCTCCTTCATTGACGGTTTTGACATGACCCTTTTCAACCGGCGCTGGCCTGAAACCAATTACGCCTGAGGTAATGGCGGCAGAACTTTGTGAGAGGACAGAAATCATGAGCAGCGGATTTTTCGGCGACATCAAGAAAATCAAATATGAAGGGCCGGATTCGACCAATCCGCTGGCCTATAGGTTCTACAATCCCGACGAGCTCGTCGCCGGCAAACGGCTGGAAGACCATCTGCGCTTCGCCGTCGCCTACTGGCACTCCTTTGCCTGGCCGGGCGGCGACCCGTTCGGCGGCCAGACCTTCGACCGGCCGTGGTTCCCCAAGGCAGGTGGCACCGACACGATGGAGCTGGCAAAGCTGAAAGCGGACGTCGCCTTCGAGATGTTCTCGCTGCTCGGCGCGCCCTATTTCTGCTTCCACGACGCCGATGTGCGGCCGGAGGGCAAGGACTTTTCCGAAAGTGCCGCGCGCCTCGACGAGATCGCCGATTACTTCGCGGGGAAGATGAAGCAGACCGGCGTCAAGCTGCTTTGGGGCACCGCCAATCTGTTCTCCAATCGCCGCTTCATGTCGGGGGCGGCCACCAATCCCGATCCGGATGTCTTTGCCTACGCAGCGGCGACGGTAAAAAGCTGCATCGACGTCACCAAGCGGCTGAAGGGCGAAAACTACGTGCTGTGGGGCGGGCGCGAAGGCTATGAGACGCTGCTCAACACCGACCTCGCGCGCGAGCAGGAACAGGCCGGCCGGTTCCTCAGCATGGTCGTCGACTACAAGCACAAAATCGGCTTCAAGGGCGCGATCCTGATCGAGCCGAAGCCGCAGGAGCCGACCAAGCATCAGTACGATTACGATGTCGCCACGGTCTACGGCTTCCTCAAGCGCTTCGGGCTGGAGAAGGAGGTCAAGGTCAATATCGAGCAGGGCCACGCCATCCTGGCCGGCCATTCCTTCGAGCACGAACTGGCTCTGGCCAATGCACTCGGCATTTTCGGTTCGATCGATATGAACCGCAACGACTATCAGTCGGGATGGGACACCGACCAGTTCCCCAACAACGTGCCGGAAATGGCACTGGCCTACTACCAGGTCCTGCAGGCCGGCGGCTTCAAGACCGGCGGCACCAATTTCGACGCCAAGCTGCGCCGCCAGTCGCTCGATCCGCAGGACCTGCTGATCGGCCATATCGGCGGCATGGACTCTTGCGCACGTGGCCTGAAAGCCGCGGCCCGCATGGTCGAGGACAAGGCGCTATCGGCGCCGCTGGCCGAACGTTATGCCGGCTGGAACACGGCCGAGGGCAAGGCGATGCTCGCCGGCAAGCGCACGCTTGAGGATATCGCCGAGCGTGTCGTCAAGAAGAGGATTGAGCCGCAGCCGAGGTCCGGCCGCCAGGAACTGCTGGAAAATATCGTCAACCGCTACGTGTAAGGCGCGCGCCGCTCCATCTCTGGACCGACATCCGGCACCACTGGCTGAAAGCCGCCGCCATCGCTATCTGCTAGTCAGCCCACTTCGCGAGAGGCTGCCGAGGATCGCACAGATCTTCGGCAGCCGGCGTGAGATCGAGATGCCACGCGTGTCGCCGAAAGAGGGCCCGTGCGGCAGCCTTTATTTTTATGCATGTCGTCATTCCCAAAACCGCTGTGCACTTTTGGGCGACATGCATTGGCGGGAGACGGAAATGGCAGAGGATCGAATCATCGTGCGCCCGGCGCAGGCAAGCGATATTCCGGCGTTGAAGCAGGTGCTGCAGGAAACGTTCGAAGGCACATGGCTGCCGAACATCACCGAAGCAGCGGCGCGGCGCTATGTCGAGACGGATATTGGCGGGCGCTATGTCGACCGGAGCTGGCCTGAGTTCGCCGTTGCCGAGATCGATGGCGAGGTCGCCGGCCTGATCCATTGGCGCGCCGATTTCATCGAGGCCCTGCACGTCATGGCATCCCGTCAAGGCCAAGGTGTCGGCCGCAAGCTGCTCTCCCATGCCGAACAGGCAATCGGCACCGCCGGGTTGGCGCAGGCGCGGCTGGAAACCGACACGTTCAACCTGCCGGCACAAGCCCTCTACAAGGCGGTCGGCTATGTCGAGAAAAACCGCTATCCAGACGACGAATGGGATAGTGGCTTCACCACGGTGCTGTTCGAAAAGCGGCTGTAGATCTCTCCTTGATCTGACCTGCCGGGACGCAGGAACAGCTTTGCGCATGGCCCGGTCCCGCGACACGGTTTTGCCCTTCGACGCCCTTCAATGACCTCGCTCTTGCCTTCAAACTGCCGTCACGTTTCTCGTATAAGAGTGGCTCGTGGCGGGAGAGGAAGAAGGAGGCGAACCGATATGCAGAACGAACGTGAAATCGACGCCCTGCTCTCACCTGGCGAGGCCGGATCGATCATCGACCGGCTGATGGCGATGCCGCATCCGAAGGATGGTACGCGCCGCTCCAACGAATGGGACCGCGCCGTTGCCAGCCGTTTCGAGACCCATCTTGCCAGACAGATGCGCTCGCAGATCGACGGCGGCAGTGACCGTCAGAACGCTGCCTGAGCTTTCCGACTTTGTGCATGTCGTTGTCCCAAAACCGCTACACACTTTTGGGCGACATGCACATCAACCCCTCCGCAATCTGACCGGCGCTTCGCCGAAAGCCCTTGAAAATGCCCTCGAAAATGCCGCGGCGGACGAGAACCCGGTCCGCCCGGCAATATCGGCCATGGCAACCCTCGTATCGACCACCAGCCGGCGCGCGGCGCCGAGGCGCAGCCTGAGGTAATAGGCGCCCGGCGTCTCGCCGATCGATTTGCGAAAGATGCTTTCCAGCGTCCGTGCCGTCACCCCGGCGCGCTTGGCCACTGCTTCGATGGTCAGCGGCTGGTCGACATGCGATTCCATCAGCCGGATGGCTTGCGCAAGGCGCGGGTCGTAGCCGTCGAGCCGGCCGAGCGAGACCAGCGGCTGTGCGTCGGTGGCGGCGCGAGCCTGGTCGTAGATGAAGACGCTGGCGACATCGAGCGCCACCGCCATACCGAGCCGCGTGCGGATGAGATGCAGCATCAGGTCGAAGGTCGGCGACGCGCCGCCCGAGGTGAACACTGGCCCGTCGATGACATAGCGGTCAGGGCGGACATCGACGCCGGGGAACGACGAGGAAAAATCCTCCATGTCCTCCCAGTGGGTGGTGGCACTGCGCCCTTCCAGCAGGCCCGCGCGTGCCACCAGCCAGGTGCCCGCCTCGACACCGCCGCACGCGCGCGCCGTGCGTGCCGCCCGGCGCAGTCCGGACAACAGAGCCGAGGTTGCATAGTTCTGGGTGCCGAAGCCGGCGACAACGACAAGAACGTCGGTCGGCTCAGCCGCATCGAAGCGGCCGCCGACCGCCACCGGCAGGCCGCATGTGGTGACCGGAGCCTCGCCGGTCACCGAGACCAGCCGAAAATCGAACAGGGTCTCGCCGGAGATGCGGTTGGCGGCGCGCAGTGGATCGACGGCGGATGCCACGCACATGATCGACGAGCCGGAAAACACCAGCAGCGTCACCTTGAGCGGCAGACGCTCGGCACGAAAGATCGTCGGTTTTTCGCTTTTTGTCATGGAAGCTTCGTAAAACGCAAAACAGTTTCCGGCAAGTCGGGCATTGTTGTGGACTGTTCTTTCGGAGGAGAGTTCTATGCCGCTTGCGATGAACCGTGAGGTCTTCATTACCTGTGCCGTGACCGGGTCCGGCGGGTCGCAGGACCGCAGCCCTCATGTGCCGCGCTCGCCAAAGCAGATCGCGGATTCCGCCATCGACGCGGCCAAGGCGGGCGCCGCCATCGTGCATTGCCATGTGCGCGACCCTGAGACCGGCAAGCCCAGGCGCGATGTGCAACTCTACCGCGAAGTGACCGAGCGCATCCGCGCGGCAGAAGTCGACGTCATCCTCAACCTGACCGCCGGCATGGGCGGCGACATGGTGTTCGGATCGCCGGAAGCGCCGCTGCCGCTCAACGAAAAAGGCACAGACATGGGCGGCGCCACCAACCGCATGGAACATGTGCGCCAGTGCCTGCCGGAAATCTGCACGCTCGACTGCGGCACCATGAACTTCGCCGAAGCCGATTATGTCATGACCAACACGCCCGGCATGCTTCGCGCCATGGGCGGCATGATGACGGCGCTCGGCGTCAAGCCGGAGATCGAGGCCTTCGACACCGGTCATCTGTGGTTCGCCAAGCAGCTGGTCGAGGAAAAGGTGCTCAATCCGGATGCGCTGGTGCAGCTCTGCATGGGCGTGCCGTGGGGGGCGCCGGACGACCTCAACACCTTCATGGCCATGGTCAACAATGTGCCGTCGACCTGGAACTGGTCGGCCTTTGCCATCGGCCGCAACCAGATGGCCTATGCTGCTGCGGCGGTGCTGGCCGGCGGCAATGTCCGCGTCGGTCTCGAAGACAATCTCTGGCTCGACAAGGGCGTGCTGGCGACCAACGCACAGCTGGTCGAACGCGCAGCCAGCATCGTCACCAATCTCGGCGCCAGGATTCTTGGGCCGGAAGAGGTGAGGCAGAAGCTCAACCTTACCAAGCGGGCGCCGATCGCGGCATAAATTATTCGTCGGGAGGGTCGGCATGACTACCGTAAAATT
Source organism: Mesorhizobium sp. M7A.T.Ca.US.000.02.2.1 (assembly GCF_003996995.1). Lineage (GTDB taxonomy): Bacteria > Pseudomonadota > Alphaproteobacteria > Rhizobiales > Rhizobiaceae > Mesorhizobium. The sequence goes on from NZ_RZTT01000096.1 coordinate 15,936, forward strand.
CACCGCAATGAAGGATGGCGACCGGGACGACTACGAGTTCCTGACCGCGCATGAGATCGACTATGCGGCCAGGACCGGCGAGCGGCTGCTCGACGCGCTGGTGCAGCTCGACGCGGGCCTATCGGGCTACAAGATCACCCGGCTCGGCCATTCGCTGCAGGCGGCGACGCGTGCCTGGCGCGACGGCGCCGACACCGACTGGATCGCCTGCGCGCTACTGCACGACATCGGCGACATCTACGCGCCATACAATCACGACGAATATGCCGCTTCGATCCTGAAACCCTTCGTGCGCGAACAATGCACTTGGGTGGTGGAGAAACATGGCGACTTCCAGCGGCTCTACTATGCCCATCACCTCGGCGGTAACCGCCATGCGCGCGACCGCTTTGCCGGCCACGCCTATTTCGACGATTGCGACCAGTTTTGCGAACGCTGGGACCAGTCCAGCTTCGACCCCGATTATGACACGCTGCCGATCGAATTCTTCCGGCCCTTCGTCCTCGAAGTCTTCGCCCGCAAGGCATACGACCCGTCCGTGATCCGCGCCGGCGAACGCGTGCCGCTCATAGATCCCA
>NZ_RZTT01000097.1 GCF_003996995.1 Mesorhizobium sp. M7A.T.Ca.US.000.02.2.1
GAACGCTGTCGCAACCGGTGTCGCGGGCAGCCTTCAGAATTGCTTCGACATTGAGATAGGACTTCTTTGCTGCTGGTGGGCCGATGTTGACCGCTTCGTCCGCAAGCTGGACGTGGAACGACTCGGCGTCTGCGGCCGAATACACCGCCACGGTGGCGATCCCCAAATCTTGCGCGGCCCGGATGATCCTGACCGCTATCTCGCCCCGGTTGGCAACCAGAAGCTTTTTCAGCATCAGTCGAGATCCGCGATAGGTGCGCCGGCCATGATCGGGTCTTCATTGTCGGCAATGAAGCGGATGTTCGTACCGGCCGTCTCGGCCCTCACTTCGTGGAACGACTTCATCACTTCGATGAGGCCGATTACGTCTCCGGCGGAAACCGCGTCGCCATCCGCCTTGTAGGGCGGCTGGTCTGGCGAAGCGCTGCGATAGAAAGTGCCGGGAAGAGGCGAAAGAATCTGGGCCATAAAAAGCTCCGGAAAACTGCAGACAGACTAATTTGGAACCGCCTGCGCGGGCGGGTTCGGTCGAGTTCAGTGCCAGGGAGCGATTGCGGTGCGCACGGCCCTGGCTATTTCGATGGCGTTCGGCGTATCGGAATGCACGCAGATGGTTTCGCAGCGTACGGGAAAGAAACTGCCGTCCTCTGCCGTGCCCTCGCCCTCCCTGATGGCGCGCACGCACCGCTCGGCCATCTCTGCGGGGTCCTTGGCGTCATGAACGCGTGTCAAGATCAGCTTGCCGGAGGCATCGTAGTCGAGATCGGCATAGAACTCGGCGACGAATGGGATACCGCGCTCTTGATAGATCTTCTCATGCAGGGTGCCCGTCATGCCGAAGAGGGGTACGCCGAAAATCTCTGCCGCGTCGCACACGCCATGGGCGATTGCCTCCTGCTGCATGGCCATGAAGTAGAGGCTGCCATGCGGCTTGATGTGGTGGAGTTCCACACCCTCGGCCCTGAGGAAGCCGGCAAGCGCTCCCACCTGGTAAATGATGGTGTTCCTGACTTCTTCGCGGGTCATCCGCATCTCGCGCCGGCCGAAACCCTGAATGTCGGGCAAGCCTGGATGGGCGCCGATCTTTACGCCACTCGCCTTGGCGCTGCGGACGGCGGCGTGCATGTGATCCGGATCGGAGGCATGAAAACCACAGGCGACATTGGCAACGTCGATGATGGGCATCATGCCCATATCATCGCCAACCTTGTAGAGGCCAAAGCTTTCGCCCATGTCGCAGTTTAGCGTCACCGCCATCGCATTGTTACCCCTCGAAGCTGCCGTCTTTGCGGCGTTGCAGCATTTTTTGCGCATGCGAGGGCGTTTGTGAAATAGTAGTTTATTGATTGTCATATCAAAAAAACAGATAATGGTTCTGGGCCGGAGCGCACCATGACCATCACCTTGAAACAGCTTGATTATTTTATCGCGACCGCCGAGAGCGGACAGGTCAGTCATGCTGCGGTGGAACTCAACATCTCGCAATCGGCCGTCACTGCGGCGATAAAGACGCTTGAGGCTGACCTGGGCGTACGGCTTTTGGAGCGTAACCACGCTGGCGTAAGACTGACTATGGAGGGCGCGCGGTTTCTTGAACATGCGCGTGTTATCACCGGGGCCGTCGCTGCCGCCGTCCGAAGCCCGTTGCGCGATAGGAAAGGCCTGGCGGGCAAGCTGCGGCTTGGCATGACCTACACGGTCGTCGGCTACTACATGTCGCGCCACTACGCGCGGTTTCGAAAGACCTATCCCGAGATCGAGGTCGAGGTGCTGGAACTGCCCCGAGACGCTCTCGAAAGCGGGTTGATGTGCGGGGACATCGACATGGCCGTGATGCTGGTGTCCAACCTGGAGCACACCAAGGAGTTGGCGCAGGAGGTCTTGATGCGGTCGAACCGCCGGCTCTGGCTCTCGGCTGATCATCATCTGCTCGCGCGACAGGAAATCAGCCTCGCCGATGTGGCGGCGGAAGATTATGTCATGCTGACGGTGGACGAGGCACGTACGACGGCCGCCCGTTACTGGGATGCCGCGGGGCTTTCGCTTCGCGCCGTCCTTACCACCAGTTCGGTCGAGGCCGTGCGGTCGCTCGTGGCTGCCGGCATGGGGGTCACTGTCCTGTCGGACATGGTTTACCGCCCCTGGTCCTTGGAGGGGCAGCGCATCGAAGTGCGCGGGCTTGTCGAGCCCATTCCTACCATGGATGTCGGCCTGGCCTGGTCGCGGGACAGATCAATCGAACCGGCCGCGGCGGCCTTCCGGGCCTTCATGTCCGTGACCATGGGCGGCGGCGGCTAACCGCCTGCCGTCAGGCAGGCGCTATGGCTCAGGCTCGCTGGTTGAGCAGCGGAGCGTGCCGCGCGTGGGAGTTGATGCCTCGCATCATCAGGGGGATTTCACCTTTGTCGCAAAAAACGCCAAGGGCTTCAGAAAACTCTAAAGAGCCGGTTCACGCCGGCCTCGTCATCGTCGTCTGGCAGGTTGTTCCCGACAAACAGAAGGAACTCTTGGACAGTCTTCTTGGTCACCACCTCGGGCCGGAACCGGAAAAGTCTCTCATCGGAGGGCGGTGACTTCACGGTTGCGGGCTTCGATCTGCTCGTGGCGGAGGGGGGTCGTCGCCTCCATGAAGCCCTTGATCAGTGCGTCGCGAGCTCCGGGTGCGCGCGCCTTTTCCGCCGTGGACAGCGCATGCTGAAGATCAGGCAACGTCAGTTCCGTGCAGTAGGCTGGCGTGCCCGGTTGCTGGCGCCAGGAACTCGCGAGATCGCCGGCATCAAGTGCGTCGAAACCGGTCTCGTTCACCAGTTCGCGTGCGATCGCTTTGGCATGCGCATCATCGCCTGCGACGGGGATCGCGATCCGTCCGGCCGTTCCGGCCGCTGCGCCACCTTCGGCGAGCGTTTGGGCGAGGACCGCATTGAACGTCTTGACCACCGGCCGGCCGAGTTGTTCGCTGGACCAGACGCTTTCCGGCTTGCCATCGTCAACCTCCGCGATGTTCCCGTCGCGCATAGGATAATAATTGGAGGTGTCGATCACGACCACGTCGGCTGGTACATCGGCCAAGATGTTGGCGACATCGGGAATCTTCGCAAACGGGATCGATAGAACGATCGCCTCGACATCCCTGGCTGCTTCGTGCGCGGCAACCGGGAGCGCACCAACCTTCATCGCCTTCTCGCGGATGTCATCAGGCCCCTTCGAGCCCGCCAGCTTCACCGCGTGTCCGGCCGCTGCCAGCTTTCGTGCGAGGGTGGTGCCGATATTTCCCGCGCCGATAATGCCGATGTTCATGTTGATTTCCTTCCAGATAATTGTGATTGTGAGCTCAGCGCATGATGCGCGGATCGATCCCGTGTTGAGCGGGACATCCAGATGGTCGCGCAGGGTGGTGCCGCCATAACCCCCGATGGAACAGCCCGCCTCGAACTTCGTATAGCTCGCTCGCGGCATCTACTGACTGCGCGCGCCAGGCCCCAGGCAGGTTGCCGTACCGTTGCCCAGATGCATGCCGGTATCATCTGCCTGATCATCGTCCTCGTTTCGCCGGCTCATGCCGACCTGTTAGAATAGTCGACCACGGGCTATATGGAGACTGTCTCCGCTTCGACTTTAGATACGGAGAGTGTCTCCGATCTTCAAGGGTTCAAAGGTCAGTCATGTCTCAATCGTCGATCGCGTCAGCCCTCCGCAGGGACGCGCAACACAATCGGGCGCACATTCTCGAGGTGGCGCGACAAGCGTTCGGCAACGACAGTGTTGACGTTTCGATGGATGCTATCGCGAAGCTGGCGGGCGTGGGGGCAGGGACGCTCTACCGCCATTTTCCAAACAAAGACGCCCTGCTGGCTGCGCTGCTAGTTCTTCACTATGAAAGCCTCGACGATCGTCGCGTTGAAATCGAAGCCGGGGAGAGCGATGCAGGCCGCGCACTCGAACTCTGGGTTGAAGCTCTTGGCGACTGGATGCTGGCTTATGAGGGCTTGCCTGAACCGTTACGGGCCGCTTGCCGAGTAGAATCCCCGCTGACGCCGACCTGCCATGCTGTCATCGCGACGACGGAGCGAATCCTGAAGGCTGCACAGGACGAAGGGCTTGCACGACGGACGATGACCGGGCGCGACATTTTTTTCGGAGCACTGGCGATCGCTTGGGCGAGCGGCGCAACGGCAGCGGGCGAAGACACTCGGAACGTGCTTCGCGACGTCCTGAAGAACGGATGGATGGAACCGAAAACAGCACCGGGCGGCGGAGTTTAGTCCGCCTATCCGACTGCGCAGCCTTTCGAATTTCATAACGCTGTCGCCAGCGCGTGTGCATCAAACAAACGCTTTCTGAATGGCTGCCGTCGTCTGGATGGACGGCGGCTTTTGGGCCTGGGAAGAGCGGCGTGCGAGGGCGGCAATTGGTGGCTGAAACTTTGCGACCAAGCGTGAGCACACGTCTTGGCGCTATGCTATGATTTCTGATCTCGCTTCCTGAAAACGGGGGATTCCGCAGAGCCTGAGGCAAGTCACCACTTCGTCCAGGATGATATCGAGTGCCTTGGCCACACCGGCCTCGCCAGCCACGGCGCCGAACAGGGCGGCCCGGCCGATCGCCGCGACGGTGGCGCCGCGTGCCTTGGCCTTGATGATGTCCGTGCCCGTGCGGATACCGGAATCGATGAGGATCGGGACTTGGGCGCCAAGTGCCTCACGGATGGCGGGCAGGGCATCGATGCTCGATACAGCACCGTCGAGCTGACGGCCTCCATGGTTGGACACCCAGATGCCATCGGCACCAGCCGTCACCAGTCGCGACGCGTCGCCCGGGTGCAGGACGCCCTTGACCAGCAGCCGGCCTTTCCACCAGTCGCGGATCTGGCGGAAATCGTCCCAGTCGAAACCTGCATGGAGGCTGCCGCCAACACGCGCGGCGATCGTCAGGCCGGCGCTGTTGTCACCGAGATAGCCGCGGACGTTCTCGAACTGGGGCAGACCGCCGCGTAGCAGGCGCAGCGACCAGCCAGGATGAAGCATGCCTTCCCAGAGATGCCGGGCCGAAGGCCGCAGTGGGATGGATATGCCGTTCCTAAGATCCTTTTCGCGCTTGCCCCCGGCTTGCAGATCAACGGTCACCACCAGCGTCGAATAGCCAAATTCTTCCGCCCGCCTCACCAGTTGGCGATTGAAGTCGAAATCCTTCAGCACGTAAAGCTGGAACCAGAGCGGCCCCTGTACGGCTCGCGCCATGCCTTCGATGCTGGCCGTGGCCATGGTGGAGAGTGTGTAGGGGATGCCGCGAGCGGTTGCCGCCCTCGCGATGGCAATGTCGGCTCCGGGCCTGACCAGCGCGCAGGAACCCATCGGGCTGATCACTAGCGGTGTCGGCACGGTCTCGGACCAGAGCGTCGTGGAAACGTTCGGATGCGAAACATCGGTAAGCACGCGCGGCAAAAGTCTGATCTTTTCGAAATCGCTTCGGTTGGCGTTAAGGGTGAGTTGCTGCCCCGCCCCGCCATCGATGAATTCGAAGATGGATTTCGGCAGGCGACGACGGGCAAGCCTGCGAAAATCCTCGACCGAAACCTGGCGATCGAGAGCGCCCATCTCAAGCCTCGCCCTCGTGCCGGTCGGCAATGAATATCCGGCGCATGAGCGTCTGGCCGACCTTGCGAGGTCCAACAAGATCTATCTTCACCTTGATCATCAGTCACGCCGCTGCCGCGAGCCGGTCGCAGATCGAGCGGGTTATCTCGCTGGTCGACGCCCTGCCTTTCAGGTCGGCGCTCAGAAGCCCGTTGGCCAGGCAGTCCTCGGTCACGCGACGGATGCGCGCCGCGGCCTGGTTGAGCCTCTCGTCGCCATGCTTGTGGCCGAGCCAGTCGAGCATCGAGGCTGCCGACAGGATCGTCCCATACGGATTGGCGATACCTTGGCCGGCAATGTCAGGCGCCGAGCCGTGCGCGGCCTGGAAGAAGCCGTTGGCCGCGCCGATCTCGGCTGAAGGCGCCATGCCCATCCCGCCCACCGTCGCGGCGGCGAGGTCGGACAGGATGTCGCCGAACATGTTCTCGCTGACGATGACGTTGAAATGGCCCGGTTTCAGCACGAGATGCATCGCCATGGCGTCGACCAGCGCGTGCTCGGTCGCGATATCGGGATAGTCCTTCGCCACTTCGTCGAAGACGGAGCGGAAGAAGGCATAGCTGCGCAGCACGTTGGCCTTGTCGCAGCAGGTGACCCGGCGCACGCCGTCACGAGGCGCGCCGCCCGACTGGCGCGCCAGTTCGAAGGCCTTGCGCACGATGCGCACGATGCCGGAGCGGGTCTGCACCAGCGTGTCGACCGCCACTTCGCCGCGCAACAGGGCGCCCGATCCCCGCGCGGCGTAAAGCCCTTCGCTGTTCTCGCGCAAGATGATGTAGTCGATATCGCCGGCCTTCACTCCGCTCAACGGGCTAGGCACGCCCTCGAAGAGCCTGATGGGGCGGACGTTGGCATAGAGATCGAGTTCGAAGCGCAGTCTCAGCGTGAAATCCAGGCCTGCTTCGGTTCCATCGGGATGGACGACGCCCGGCAAGCCGCCCGCACCATGCAGGATGGCGTCCGCCGCGCGGCAGGCCTGGAAGGTCGGCTCGGGAAAGCTCTGGCCGGTCTTCAGGAAATGCTCGGCTCCGGCCGGGTATTCGCTGAAGTGCAAGGGGTTGCCGGGACCAAGCGCTGCTTTCACCACTTGAACCGCTGCGGCGCAGACTTCCGGGCCGATGCCGTCGCCATGCACCACGGCAATTTCGTAGACAGGCTTCATCGCCAACTCCCAAATGGTCTAACGCTCAGATGCACTTGCCGCCGTCGACATTGAGGTCGACGCCGGTGATCATGCTGGCCTCGTCGGAGCACAGGAATGCCGCGGCGTTGCCCATGTCCGCCGGCGTAGACAGCCTGCCGATCGGAATGGTGGCGACGACGCGGGCGCGGTTTTCCTCGCCGGAGCCGATGAAGGTGGACAGAAGCGGCGTGTCGCCGGCAACCGGGTTGATGGCGTTGACGCGGATGCCGAAGGGGGCGAGTTCCACGGCCATGGCCCGGGTGGCGGCAATCGCCCAGCCTTTGGAAGCATTGTACCAAGTCAAATTCGGGCGCGGCGAGACGCCGCCGGTGGAGGCGACGTTGAGGATGGCGCCCGATTTGATGGATTTGAAATGCGCAACGATCGCACGGGCGCCATTGTAGATGGATCGCATGTTGACGTTGGCGATCCGGTCGAACATCTCTTCATCCATCGTCTCGAGCGCCAGGGGCGGCTGGGCCACGCCGGCATTGTTGACCAGTATGTCGAGACCGCCAAAGGCCGAGCGGGCCAGGTCTGCCGCCGCTTCGAAGCTTGCGAGTGTCGAGACGTCGCCAGTGATTGGCCGCACATTTTTGCCGACTTCGGCAGCAACGCGGGCCGCGGCGGCCCCATCACGGTCCATCAACACGACCCGCGCACCTTCGGTGACGAATTTCCTGACGATGCCTTCGCCAAATCCCGAACCGCCGCCAGTGACGACAGCGACCTTGCCAGCAAGTCTCATATCTGTTCCTCCGTTGCCGGCACCATCGGGGAAGTCGCGTACATTGCACAGTCCGATTATCTGAACGCCCTTTTAGCTTTCCTTGTTTGAGGTCGACCGGCGTGGGAGGCATAGTCGCCACGGAATTGTGAGGAGGAAGGGATGACGCTGAATTTCGACCCGCGGGCGAAGGCCACGGCGCTCTACCACGGCGAATTCCGGCCGATGTTCGTCGGCGGCAAGTGGGTTCCGGCACAATCCGGCCAGGAGATGCAGGCGCTCAACCCGGCGACTGGCGAAGTGCTGGCCACCGTCCCGCGTGGCTCGGCCGCCGACGTCGATGCGGCGGTGGCCGCTGCGCGCACGGCCTTCGAAGGGCCGTGGTCAAAATTCTCGCCCTATGAGCGGCAGTGCGTGCTTCTGCGCATCGCCGATCTCTTCGAGACCCATTGGGAAGAGCTCAGCGTTTCCGACACTCTCGACATGGGACTGCCGATCACGCGCACGCTCGCCAACCGGCGGCGCGTCATCGGCATGCTGCGCTTCTATGCGGGCATGTCGACCGCGCTGCATGGCGAATCCATAGACAATTCGATCCCTGGCGAGATCGTCAGCTTCACAAGGCGCGAACCGGTGGGCGTTGTCGGCGCGATCATCCCCTGGAACGCTCCGACCGCCGCGTCGATCTGGAAGATCGCGCCGGCGCTGGCCACCGGCTGCACCATCGTGCTGAAGCCCTCGGAGGACGCCTCGTTGACGCCGCTGCTGATCGCCAGGCTGATGCAGGAAGCCGGCGTTCCCGACGGCGTCGTCAACGTCGTCACCGGCACCGGGGCGGAGGCCGGTGCGCGGCTCGCTGAACATCCCGACGTCAACAAGATCGTCTTCACCGGCTCGACGCTGACCGGGCAGGCCATCGCGCGGGCGGGCGTGACCAACCTCAAGCGCGTTTCCCTGGAACTCGGCGGCAAATCGCCGATCATCGTCTGCCGGGATGCCGACATCGACAAGGCGGTTCCTGTCGCCGCGATGGCGGTGTTCGTGCATTCGGGCCAGATCTGCATCGCCGGATCGCGGCTGTTCGTGGCGCGCGAAATCCATGACGAATTCGTGCGCCGGGTCGCCGAGTTTGCCGGCAGGCTTCGCATCGGCCATGGCATCGAGGCGGAAACCGAAATCGGCCCGCTCATCAATGCCAGGCAGGCCGGCAAGGTGGTGGGCTATATCAAGGCCGGCCGCGACGAAGGCGCGGAACTGATAGCGGGCGGATCTCGACTGACGGGCGAGCCCTACGACGGCGGTAATTTCATCGCGCCGACCGTCTTCGGCGCGGTGTCGGACAAGATGACCATCGCGCGTGAAGAAATCTTCGGTCCGGTGATTTCGGCGATGCCGTTCGACACGCTCGACGAAGCCGTGGCGCGGGCCAATGCGACGCCCTATGGCTTGGCAGCCGGCATTTTCACCACCCATCTGGGCACCGCGCACAAGCTCGCCCGCCGCATCAAGGCCGGCTCGGTGTGGGTCAACATGTACCACGCCATCGACCCGGCGGTGCCGTTCGGCGGCATGAAGATGTCCGGCTACGGCCGCGAGGGCGGCATCGAACATCTGCATGAATATCTGGAGACCAAGTCGATCTGGATCCAGACCGACTGAGGTGCGCTGAGATTCAGGTGAGGCCGGGCTGCGAATGACAGCGTTCCCGCACCATTCTCGGCGCTCGTGCAAGGTGCCTGTCCGAAGGCGCGATGCTCAGTTTGCCAGTTCGCGCAAATTGGTGCGGATGAGGTTCATCAGCTGTTCGGAGAAGGAGTGGTGCACATAGCCCCGCGCGGTGATGATGCCGACGGAGCGGTGGGCGTCGCGATGGTCGATCGGTACCACTCGCATGCGCTCGTCATTGCGCGAAATGGCGATGCCGGGCACCACGCAGACGCCAAGTCCCGAACACACCAGCGCCACCGCCGTCTGTGCGCTTTCGACCTCGTATTGCGGCTTGAGCTCGATGCCTTCCGCCGCCGTCAGCCGATCGACAAGGCCGCGCACGGCGGTCTTGCGGTTGAGCAGGATGAGCGGATAGCGCAGCAGGTCGGAGAGCAGCAGCTTCTTTTCGCCGCCGTATATTTCCGTGGGAATGCAGGCCATCAGCGGATCGTCGAGGATAGACTCGAACTGGAAGTCCGTCAGGTTTGGCAGTTCCGGGCCGATGTAAAACTCGACCTCCTGCTGTTGCAAAAGGCCAAGCGCGGCCTGCGGTGGGCTCTCGATGACCTCGACGATGCTGCGGGGATAGCGCAACTTGAATGTCGCCAGGATATCGCCCAGCCGGCTTGCCGCGAGCGTCGGGGCGCAGGCGATCTGCACCTTGCCCTTGCGCCGAGCGGCGACCTCCGTCAGCCGGTCGAGGCTGGTCTGCACCTGTGACATCACGTTGGCGATCTCCTCGAACAGGATCTGGCCTTCCGGCGTCAGGCTTGCACGCTGTGCGGTGCGGATAAACAGCGAGATGCCGATCTGCTCCTCAAGGTCGCGAATCTGCATCGAGACCGCCGATGGCGAACGGTTGCTCTCCTCAGCAGCACGACGGAAGCTGCCGTTTTCGGCGGCAAGCAGGAACGTCTGCAGAAGTTTGAGGTTAATGCTGGGCATATCCGCTCGGGCAGGGTGATCTGACCCTTGACCTATTCAGACGCGGTACCGATTGCAAGGCAATAGGACCGGCCAGACATTGGGCCTGGCTTGACCGGCAAAAGTGTCTCTCTTGTCGCGCCGCTCAATGAACCGCGGCGAACATGACGCGCTCCTCGGTGGCCTCCGACAGCATCATCTCCTCGACCACGCGGCCGCGCTTGACCACCAGAATGCGATCCGAAACAGCGAGAATTTCAGGCAGATAGGACGAGATGACAACGACGGCCATGCCTTGCTCGGCGAGATCGCTGATGAGCTGGTGGATCTCGACGATGGCGCCGACGTCGACACCGCGTGTCGGCTCGTCGAAGATCACCAGCCTCGGCTTCTGGATTAGCGATTTGGCGATCACGACCTTTTGCTGGTTACCGCCGGAGAGCTCGATCATCCGGGCTCGGTCGCTGGTCTGCCGCAGGCTCAGGCGTTCACCCCATTCGCGGGCAAGTTGCCTGGCCCGCGCCAGCGACACCATGGAGACGGGATTGGCGCCCTCGGTCAGTTCACCCATTTGCAGGTTCTCGCCCGCGGTCATGGTTTCGAAGAAACCGTCGACCTTGCGATCCTCGGTGACATAGACGATGCCGTCGCGCACCGCAGGCCTGGGCACCCGGTAGCGCACCGACTTGCCGAGCAGGCGGATCTCGCCGCCGTGGAAGATGTTGCGCTTCAACAGTCCAGCGACGACCTTGGCCATTTCGGTGCGGCCGGCGCCGACAAGGCCGAACATGCCGGTGACCTGGCCCGAAAACACCGAGAAGGAAGAGTTGCGCACCAGGCTGGCGCAGGACAGGTTCTCGACCGAAAGCACCTTGTCGCCATAGGGCCGCGCCGTGCGCTTGACCTCGCCATGCAGCGTTTCGGTCAGCGTACGGCCGACCATGGCCTGCACGATCGAAGCGCGGGTGAAGCCCTTGGCTTCGCCGGACGCGACGATCTCACCATCGCGCATGACCGTGATGCGGTTAGCGACGGCAAGCGCCTCTTCCAGCGCATGGGTGATGAAGATGACGGCGATGCCCTCCTTCACCAGCCGCTGCAAAAGTTTGAAGAAGTGGCTTTTCTCTTCGGGCGTCAGCGTCGCGGTCGGCTCGTCGAAGATGATGACGCGGGCCTTGTGGTGGACGGCGCGCGCGATCTCCACCATCTGCTTGTGCGCCGCGCCTAGCGTGCTGACCTGCGCGGACGGGTCGACCTGGAAGCCCATGCCGGCGAGGAACTGCCGCGCCTGAATATAGAGGCCGCGCAACCGGTTGAACATCTTCTCTTCGCCGAGATAGAGATTCTGCGCCACCGTCATGGCCGGCACCAGGTTGGTTTCCTGGAACACCATGGCGATGCCAGCGCGCAGCGCTTCGGCGGGCGTGGCGAAGGACACATCCTTGCCGTCGAAGGTCATCTTGCCCTCGGTCAGCTTGAAGACACCGGCCATGACCTTGGTCAGCGTCGACTTGCCGGCGCCGTTTTCCCCGAGCAGCGCATGGATTTCGCCCTTGCGCAGGTCGAAATTGACATTCTTGAAGGCCGGAATGCGCGCGAACGCCTTGGCGGCGTCCCTGAGTTCAATGATGTTGGCGTCCGACATCGCTTAGCCTCGCTTGCCACTGGCGGCGCTCGCCACGCGCACGATCCGCGATCCGCCGCGCGAGGCGACCAGAAGGTCATCGCCCAGCTCGCAGGCGCTCAGCGTCCCGTGCACCTTGCCGTCGGCGCGCGAATGGAAACTCGACAGCGGCTTCATGTTCTGGTCGCAAAGGACCACCAGCCCGTAGGACCTTGTCACCGCGTATGGCTTCAGCACGTTCATCTGCTTCAACTGGCTGCCTTGCATGGGCTCGCGATAGTCGCGCCATGAGCCGAGCGACGGCGCCATCCAGTAGGCCTCCGGGACTTCCGCCAGCATGCGGGTGCGGTAGGTCTCCTCGCGCAGGATGAACTCCACCAACTGGTTGCGCACGGAATAGAAGGTCAGCCAGTAGCCGGCGTTGAAGGCCGGAGCGATGCGCGCGGGGTAGGCCGGCAGATGCTCCAGCACGGGCAGCGTCGCCTTGGTGGCAAGGTCGATCGCCAGCACGCGGTGGCGCCAGGCCTCCGAGACGTAGATGCGGTTGGAGCCGGTGGTGGCGATGCCGGCCGGCCAGGCCAAGCCATCCCTGATCAGCTCCAGCCGGCCGTTTTTCAGATCGAGCCGCCAGACCGAACCGGATACGCTCTTCTGCATCAGGTCGCGACGCCAACCGCTCGCCGGCACTGAGGCCGAGCCGTTGGCCACCAGCAAGGTGTTGCTGTCGAGGAAGGTGAGAGCGGTGATGCAGGAGAGGCGGCGAGCCTCCTCGCCCGTCGCCTCGCGCCCGTCATGCAGGCCGCCGCGGATGACGACGCCCTTGCCGTCGATGGCCATCGCGGTCATGCCGCGGGCATGGGCGAGTGCGGTGATCTCGCCCGGAAATTCCTGCAAGGTTTCGGCATGGCCGTCGGCGCTAAAGCGCATCAGCCGGTTCGCGCTGCTTGCCAGGAGGCCCTTTTCGGTGCGCACGAGATTGTCGGCCTCGGCGAGGCCGGCGAATTGACCGGCTTCCTCCAGTCCTTGGTTGGGCAGCAACGGCCCGTCGAGCGTCGGCACGGTCACGGCCCACTCGCCACGGCCGAGAAAGCGGTCAAGAAGCTGGTTCAAACCGCTCATGACTTTTTGCCCCAGTAGGAATCCGAGCTGAACCAGTCGGGATCGACGCCTTTCAGGGGCAAAGTGCCCATGCGGTTGTTGAAGATGCCGCAGAGATAGAGGATGCCCTTGTGCTCGCGCATAGAGGTGATCATCGGATGATTCTCGCCGGCCTGGTCCCACAGGCTTTCGAGGATCTGGCCGTTTTCGTCGAAGCGCAGCACGCAGCCGGTGTTGAGATTGGGCATCAGCCACGCATCTTCCGATACGCGCCGCGCCATGCGGCGGCGGAAGCCCGGCATTTCAAGCGAGAGATCCAATGCCGGCGTGCGCATGCCCATCAGGGCCAGCCAGTAGGTGCCGTCGGAGGCGCGGTTGATGTTGTCGGGATAGCCGGGCAAGCCCTCGATGACGCGCTCGACCTGGCCCTTCTTCGGGCCATCGAAATAGTAGCGGCTGATGCGGCAGGCCCAGCTTTCGGCGAACAGCACCGACTGGCCGTCGAAGGCCGTGCAGATGCCATTGGGGAAGACGAGGTTCGACAGCAGTGTGCGTGTCGAACCGGATTTGGGATCATGGACGATGATGCGTCCGTTGCCGCGGCTTTCCAGCGCGTCGGCATACCAGTCATGCATCTCGAAGCGCACTGTCGCTTCCGAGAAGACGATGCGGCCGTCCGGCAGGATGTCGCAGTCGTCGGCGAGCTTCATGGTGGAGTCGTCGACCACCGAGGTCAGTGAGCGGTTGGTCTCGGCGGTCAGCAGTTTTACATCCCCGGCCGGCGAGACCTGGTAGAGGCCCATGCCGGCGACGCAGATGACGAGGTTGTCGTCGCGGTCGAAAGCCATGCCGAGCGGCGAGCCGCCAATATGTGCGAACACTTCGCTGTCGGTGTAGTGCGGCGGCTGGAAGCGCAGGATATCGCCTTGGCGGCTGCCGGCGTAGAGGCGGTCCTGCCGGTCGAAGATCACATCTTCCGCGCCGTCGAGAAAGCCGAGGCCGATGACGCCGACGTCCTTCAACCGGTCGTTCACCGCCATCGGCGCGCCGGGCGCGGTCGAGATCGCCTGCGGCATCTTGGCGAAGGTCGGCGAGATGTAGACACTGCGCAGGATCTTGTGGCGGTTCTTCACCCAGCGCACGTCGAGAAGCACCGACAAAAGCAGCACGATGCCGAGAATCAGGAAATTGACCGGGCCGGGCACGGCCAGCGCAAGCAGGCTGTTCGACAGGACAAGCACGAAGACGGTGCCCATCAGCGCCTTGGCGACCGAGCCGCGCCCACCGCCGAGCGAGATGCCGCCGAGCACGGTCGCGGTCAACACCTGCAGTTCGAGCCCGGTGCCGATGTCGGAAGCAGCACTGCCGATGCGAGCCGAGAAGAAGAAGCCGGAGAGCGCCACCAGCACCGAGCACAAGACATAGGCGCTGAACAAGATGAAGCGCACATTGATGCCGGCATTGTAGGCAGAGCGGCGCGCGCCGCCGACCGCGAACAACCGCCAGCCATAGCGGGCGCGCGACAGCACGAGATGGATGATCAGCGCGATGACGACGAAGACCACAAAGGATGTCGGCACGCCCCAGATCGTGCCGAAACCAAGGAAATCATAGGCCGGCGAATCCGAACCGCTGGTGACGATCCGCGTCGAGACCTGCGGGAAGACGATGTCGAAGGTCGAGCGGTAGATGATGAGCGTCACCAGCGTGGTGAGAAAGGCCCGCATGCGCAGGAAGCCAACCAGGAAGCCGTTGATGGCGCCGCAGACGACGCCGAGGCCCAGGCACGCCAGAAGGCCGGTACCAAAGCTCCACTGCTCGACATTCATGCCATACAGCGTGACCAACACGGCGAGCGCGAAGGTCGACCCGACCGACAGATCGATGCCGCCCGACACCATGACGATGGTCATGCCGAGCACCACCAGGCCAAGCTCGGCGGTCTGGCCGCTGAGATTGGTCAGCGTCGCCAGATCGAAGAAGCCCGGCACGATCGAGCCGAAGATCGCGCACAAAATGACCAGCGCCGTGAAGGGGATGACGCTGTCGATCCACTTCTTGGTCAGGATCTCGCCGACCACGTGGTCGGGGAGCAGGCGGTAGCGCCAGCGCACAAGGCTTTCGGCCATGCTCATCAAGGAAGTCCGTTACTTGAGCTCGTCCAGCTTCCAGCAATTCCTGCCGGTCGCATTGGCCTTGTCGACGCGGGTGATCGGACCGAAGAAGATGGTCTTCTCGCTGCCCGCTTGCCGCTCGGGCTGCTGCAGTAGCTCGGAAATCTGCTGTGCGGCGATCTCGGCCTGGATCGGGGCATTAAAGTTGAAGATCACGTCGAGCAGTCCGTTCTTGATGCTCTCGCAGCCCGTGGCGCTGCCGGCGCCATTGGTAACGATCGTCACCTGGTCCTGTTTGCCGGCGGCCGCGACGGCGGCGCCTGCGCCGACCTCGGCATTGTCCCAGATGCCCATGATGCCGCACAGGTCCGGATGCTGCTGGAGGACCGTCTCGGTGATCTGGCGGGCCTTTTCGCTCATGTAATCGGCCGGCTGGTCGGAGACGAGCTGCAGCTCGGGATTGGCCTTCAGCACCTCGTCGATGCCGGTGCGCATGTAGATGTTGGCGGCGCCCGTCTGGACACCGGCGAGCCAGACCACCTTGTGCGAGACGGCATTGGGGCCGGTGCAGTGTTTGGCCAGTTCGCCCATTTCGAGACGGCCCATTTCGATCCAGTCATTGCCTACATAACTGTCGGTCTGGGTGGCCGACTGCATGTTGACTTGCAGCACCTTGATGCCGGCCGCCTGCGCCTGTTTCAACAGGCGTGCGTAGGTCTGGACATCGGGGTTCTGCACGATGATCAGGTCCGGCTTCTCGGCGATGGCGCCCTGCATGGCGCGGATGCCGGCATTGGTGTCGCCGGAGGGATCGCGCACTTCGAGGCTGAAGCCGTAGCGTGCCGCGTGACGCTGCCACACCACCACCCATGCCTGGTTGAGGTCCATGCCCTGTGAGATCGGCACGAAGATGACCTTCTTGCCCTTGAGCGCCTCGAGATACGTGGAGCGGCCGACCTGATCGGTTTCCTGCGCCGTGGTGATTTTCGCCGCGCCCAGCAGCGCGAGCGCTGTCATGCCCGCGAACAGGCAGTTCTTGAACAATTTCATGTTTCTCCTCCCAGATTTATGTCTCGGTTCTTGTTTCAGATGTCGCCGCTTTGCGAGGTCTGCTCGTCGCGCGGATTGATGATGGCGTCGATCGCCAGCGCGCCCAGCAGGATCACGCTCTTGATCAGATTCTGGCTGGTGTAGCTGAAGTTCAGGATCGTCATGCCGTTGGTCAGGATGCCGACCAGAATGGTGCCGACGATGACGTTGCGTACGCCGCCCTGGCCACCGGAGAGGCCGATGCCGCCCAACACGACCACCAGCAGCACGTCGTAGATCAGGCTGGAATTGTAGAGGCGGGTGTCGATGCCGGTGACCAGCCCCAGCATGATGATGCCGGCGGTATAGGCAATGAGGGCGCTGATGACATATTGCGTCACGATGATCGGGCGCGTCGGCAGCCCTGTGGTGCGGGCC
>NZ_RZTT01000098.1 GCF_003996995.1 Mesorhizobium sp. M7A.T.Ca.US.000.02.2.1
GGCGGAGAACCTCTCCGATTACCTTGGTGTGCAGCGCTACCGCTTCGGCCAGGTCGAGGCTGACGATCAGGTCGGTGTCGTTACAGGTCTTGCCTGGACGGAAGTCGGCGGCGAACTGCTGACGGTCGAAGGCGTCATGATGCCCGGCAAGGGCCGCATGACGGTGACCGGCAACCTGCGCGACGTGATGAAGGAATCGATTTCGGCGGCGGCCTCCTATGTCCGCTCGCGCGCCGTCGACTTCGGCATCGAGCCGCCGCTGTTCGACAAGCGCGACATCCACGTGCACTTGCCG
Organism: Mesorhizobium sp. M7A.T.Ca.US.000.02.2.1; assembly: GCF_003996995.1. Taxonomy (GTDB): domain Bacteria; phylum Pseudomonadota; class Alphaproteobacteria; order Rhizobiales; family Rhizobiaceae; genus Mesorhizobium. Next base: position 296 of record NZ_RZTT01000098.1, read on the forward strand.
GAAGGCGCCACGCCGAAGGACGGCCCGTCTGCGGGTGCTGCCATGGCGACAGCCATTGTGTCGGTACTGACGGGTATTCCGGTCCGGGCGGATGTGGCGATGACCGGTGAGATAACGCTTCGCGGCCGCATCTTGCCCATCGGCGGGCTCAAGGAGAAGCTGCTCGCCGCGCTGCGCGGCGGCATCAAGAAGGTGCTGATCCCGGAAGACAATGCCAAGGATCTGGCGGAAATCCCGGACAACGTGAAGAACGGCATGGAGATCATTCCGGTCTCACGTGTCGGCGAGGTGTTGCGCCACGCGCTGGTGCGTATGCCGGAGCCGATCGAATGGGTCGAACCGGTCAATCCGCCGGCCTCGACAGACAGTGCCGACGACGCTGGAAAGTCCCTGGCGCATTAGAGCGCCGGGCGTCCATCTGGACGCACAAAGGACGCTCTAACGCTCGGACTTGCGCATGGCCCTTTCCGAAAACCGGCGACGGTTTTCGGGGCCATGCGTTGGTTTTCGTCAAGGTTGCAGCGCACAAACGGAGAGCCGGGCCTAGAGCCCGGCTTTTTCATGTGAAAAACCCAGCATTTCCGGGCTTTTTCCGCTTTTTTCCTGCCTTTTCGACTTGGTTGCGGGAGCGCTTCTTTCTAAAGTCCGTTTCCTGCCGGATGAGTCGATAGTTCCGGTGTTCTCATGGAAGGGAATTTTTATGAACAAGAACGAACTGGTGTCCGCTGTCGCCGACGCCGCGAGCATTTCGAAGGGTGACGCGCAGTCGGCGGTCGATGCGGTATTTTCCGTGATCACCGGCGAACTGAAGAAGGGCGGCGATGTCCGGCTTGTCGGCTTTGGCAATTTCTCCGTGTCAAAGCGTGCGGCGTCGACCGGCCGCAATCCTCAGACCGGCGCCGAAGTGAAGATCCCGGCGCGCACCGTGCCGAAGTTCTCGGCCGGCAAAGGCCTCAAGGACGCAGTCAACTAAGCGTTTTTTCTTTTCAGAGACCTCAGAAAAGCCGGGCTTGCCCGGCTTTTCATTTTGGCGCCCTACGCGGGTACATGCGACCAGAAAAGCCGGGCTTGCCCGGCTTTTCATTTTTTATGCCCTGCGCAGGTACACGCGACCAGAAAAGCCGGGCTTGCCCGGCTTTTCATTTTTTGTGCCCGATGCTGACGCGACGGCGGCCGGCTTACGCGGTCGGCGCCTCGGTGCGCATCAGACCTTCCTTCTTGAGATCGGCCCAAAGCGCTGGGGGCAGTTTCGCATCGAGCAGCGAGCGATTGCTCTCAACTTCGCTCGGCCGCTGGCCACCGGGGACCACCGAGACGACCGACGGGTGCAGCAGCGGGAATTGCAGGGCGGCCTCGATCAGCCTGACACCATGACGCTTGCAGACGTTTTCGATCCCGGCGACCCGATCGAGTATGTCCTTCGGCGCTTCCGAGTAGTTGTAGTAGGCGCCGGGCTTCGGTCCGGTCGCCAGGATGCCGGAGTTGTAGGGGCCGCCGAGAACGATGCCGATGCCGCGTGCCTGGCAAAGCGGCAGGAAGGACGTCAGCGCCTCCTGTTCCAGGAGCGTATAGCGTCCGGCCAACAGGAACAGGTCGAAGTCGCCGCGCTCGGCCAGCGTCTGCGCGACCTGCCACTCATTGATCCCGCCACCGAACGCCTTGATCACGCCCTGGTCGCGCAGCGAAAGCAAGCCGTAATAGCCCGAGCGCAGGAACTCCTCGATGCGCCGGTCGGAGGCTTCCTTGCTGCCATGCGTGAAGATGTCGACATCGTGCACGAAGAGGATGTCGATCCGGTCGACGCCGAGGCGCTCAAGCGAGGCTTCGAACGAGCGCATGACACCGTCATAGCTGTAGTCGTACACTTCGCGGCGCGACGGCGTGTCGAAGAACTTGCCGATGCCGGTGCGCTCTTCGGGCGGGCAGGCGCGCATGATGCGGCCGACCTTGCTCGACAGCACATAGTCGTCGCGCTTCTTGCCGCGCAGGAACGGGTTGAGCCGCGTTTCCGAGAGGCCGAGCCCATAGAGCGGCGCGGTGTCGTAGTAGCGGCAGCCGGTCGCCCACGCGGCTTCCAGCGTGGCGTTGGCGTCCTCGTCGGAGACGGCACGGTAGAGGTTGCCGAGCGGCGCCGCGCCGAAGCCGAGCTCGGTGAAACTGATGCCGCCATTGCCGATGCGGTCGAAATGCCGTGTCTTCATATGCTGCCGTTTGCCTCACTTGATTTGTCTGACATGACACTATCATGCCTGTGATCAGGCAAAAGCATCGCTGCGCGTTGGACACGCATTTTCGCGGTTGCTAGCATGAACGAAATCAAGCTGTTCGTGGCAGCAAGGGCGGCAAATCCCAGGGGTGATTTTTGATGGCAGGATCGCGGTGAGCGACAAGAGCAAAAGCCTGTTCGAGACCGCGCTTGAGGAACTCGGCGGCGTGCTGGCACGCATCGACGAAAGCCGGATCGATGCCGCCTGCAAAATGCTGGCCGGCGCGCGCCGGATCGTCGTCTATGGCTGCGGCCGCGAGGCCTTGCAGGTCAAGGGTTTTGCCATGCGGCTCTACCATTTGGGCCTGCCGGTTTCCGTGGTTGGCGACATGAACACGCCGCCGCTGGGGCAGGGCGATGTTTTCTTGGTCAGTTCCGGACCGGGAGAGACCTCGACCGTGCTGACCCTGATGCAGGTCGCGCACGATGCCGGCGCGACCAACCTCCTGCTGACCGCCCAGGCCGAAGGCAGCGCGGCAAGGCTTGCCGACTTCACCCTGCTCATTCCCGCGCAGACCATGGCCAACGATCAGGGGGCGCAGAAGACATCGGTGCTGCCGATGGGCTCGGTGTTCGAAGGCGCGCTGTTCCTGCTGTTCGAGGTGATGGTGCTGAAACTCAGGGAATTGATCGGGGCGTCGCCCGAAGCCATGCGCGCCCGCCACACCAACATGGAATAGATCATGCGCTACGAACTGATGCTGCCACACCAGATCCGCAGGGCGATCGCTGAGAATTGGCCGGTCGCTCTGCCGCTCGGCGTGCTCGAATACCATGGCGAGCACATGGCTGTCGGCATGGACACGCTGGCCGTCGTCAAGACGCTGGAACTGTTCGAGAAGGAAAGAGACATCGTCATCCTGCCACCGTTCTATTACGGTGCTGCGAGCTATGCGGTGGCGCCGCCGGAAGGCAGCGGCTCGGTGCAGGTCGGCGGCAATGCGCTGGCGCCGTTCGGCGAGGAGCTGTTCTACAGCCTGCTGCGCATCGGCTTTCGCAACATTCACGCCATCATTCACCACCAGACCGAGAACTTTGCCGCCGGCATGCCGACCGATCTGGCGTTCAAGACCGCCGGCCGCCAGGCGATCTTCCGCTTCCTCGAAAAGGAGCGCGGCGAGGGCTGGTGGGGTTCGCAGGCGATGGCCGACTACTATTCCGGGCACGCCGCGGGTGAAAATTTCTTCAACTGGGTGCAGGTGCATCCGCTGATGTCGGCTGACATGAACGGCAAGTACCCGTTCGATCATGCCGGCATCGGCGAGACCTCGCTGATGCTGGCGCTATGCCCGGAGGCTGTGGATGCCGACCGCTTTGCCGACAATACCAGCTGGTATACGGCGAGCGCCAATGAGGCATCGGCGGAACTCGGGCAGAAGGGCGTGGCGATGATCCTTGATCATCTGCGGGAGATATTGAGCGGCTAGCGCGGTTCTTCCTTCTCCCCCTGTGGGGTGAGAAGCGGTCCGCGTCGCGGACGAAAAGCCAATTGCTTGGCTTTTCGAGCTTAGAACGCCCTGAGCCTGCGAAGGGCCGGGCGTGGTTAGTCGGTCCACCCTGCCGGGTCCCCGCTGCTTCGCAGCGTCCCGGCGTTCGCCGGCCTTTCATCGTGCCACTGGCACGATGAATTCGCCTTCGGCGAACCGGCTGCTCACCCCACAGGGGGAGAAGGCAAGAGGGGGCCCTGCTACTTCACCGCGCCCGCGGTCATGCCCATGATCAGATAGCGCTCAAGCGCGATGCCGATCACCGCCAGCGGCGCGATGGCTGCCGTGGCGAGCGCCGCCATCGACCACCAGTTGATGCCTTGCGATCCGGTCTGGCTCGCCACCATGACCGGGATGGTCTTGGCGTCGGTCGAGGTCAAAAGGGCGGCGAAGAAATACTCGTTCCAGCACAGCACCATCGCCAGGATGAAGGCGGCGACCATGCCCGGCAGCGCGATCGGCATGACGATGCGGAAGAACGCCCCCCAGATCGACAGCCCGTCGACAAGGGCTGCTTCCTCGAGCTCGACCGGGATCGAGTTGAACTGGTCGCGCATGATCCAGATGACGATCGGCAGCACCATCAGCGTGTAAAGCAGGATCAGACCGACGCGCGTGTCGAGCAGTCCGACCTCGCGATAGAGCACCAGGAAGGGCAGCGCCAGCACCACCGGCGGCAGGATCAGCTGCGATAGGAAGAAGAACGAGATGTCCTCGTTCTTGAACCACGCGAAATGATAGCGATAGCGGGTGAGCCCGTAGGCGGCGAGGCTGCCGATGACAATGGCGAGGCTCGACGCGCCGACCGAGGTGATCACCGAATTCATGAAGCGCTTGAGGAACTCCTCGCGCACCGTCGAGGTCTGGAAGATCGAGTCCGGCGACAGGCCGAGCGAGCGCCAGCCTTTCCAGTCCGGCTGAAAGTCGACGAACGGGATGAGATGGCCCTGCGTGACGTCGACCGCGGTCTTGAACGAGGTTGTCACCGTCCAATAGATCGGGAACAGGCAGATGAACGCCCAGAAGGCCAGCGCCCCATAGATGAAAACGCGGCTGGCGAGGAAGCTCGCCGGCGAGCGGATCTCCGAGGCGACATATTCGGTGGTCTGAACGCTCATCGGGCTCAATTCACCCCCATCTTGCTTTAATTGACATTGCGGACAAAACGGTTGGCGAATTTCAACAGCCACGTGACGAAGACGACGATGATCACCAGATAGGCCATCGCCAGCATGGTTCCGTAGCCGACATTCGAACGATCGCGATATTCGCGATAGATGAAGCTCGACACGGAATCGGTGGCGCCGCCGGGGCCGCCGGATGTCACGGTGATGATGATGTCGGCAAGCTTCAGCTTGAAGATGATGCGCAGGATCACCGCCGTTACCGACACCGGCAACATCAGCGGAAAAGTGACCTGCCAGAAGGTCTGCCACGCATTGGCGCCATCGACGCGTGCGGCTTCGAGCACCTCGCGCGACATCGCCTGCAGCCCGGCCAGCAGCATGATCATCATGAATGGAATGAAGGTCCAGGCATCCAGTATCATGATCGATATGCGCGCGATGATCGGGTCGGAGAAGAAGGCGGGATTTTCCCAGCCGAGATGGCGCGCCAGCGTTGCTGCCGGTCCGAACCGGTATTCCATCAGCGACTTGCCGATCATCCACGACACCGCGACCGGGGACAGCATCAGCGGCATCAGGAAGACGACGCGGAAGAATTTTCGCGCCCGGATCTGCGCGTTGAGCAGCAGCGCCAGGCCGAAGGCGATGACATATTCGACCGCCACCGCCAACACATAGAGCACCATGTTGAACAGCGCGTTGCGGTAGTAGGGATCGGCCAGCATCTGCCAGAAATTGTCGAGCCCGTTGAACTTGCGACCGCTGAACGAGCTGAGGTTCCAGTCGGTCAGCGCGATGTAGAAACCGAACAGCGTCGGGAAGATCACCATGGCGATGGTGAACAGCAGCGCCGGCAGCAGGAACAGGGCACGCTGGCCGTCCTCGCCGCGCGTCAGCACCTGGCCGATGCCGATCGCCACGCCCCACAGCACATAGGCATAGACGACGGGGCGCCAGGTCTCGAAGCCGATCGTATCGGTGCTGCCCTTGTAGAGGATCTCCAGCACGATCGTCGCCAGCAGGCCAAGCGTCGCAACGGCCATCAGCGCCCAGCCAAGGCGTTTGCGGCCTGGAGAGATCAGATCGGAAGGGCCGGCATCTGCCGGCCACTGGTTCGCGGTCGAAGTCTGGTCAGCCACAAATCTCGCCCGTTTGAAGGCTCTCGAGGAGCCGGAGCCGGTCTAAAGTGGTCCGGCGTTGCCGCCGGACCACGGTTCATAGGCCAGCCTACATGCCGAGCGAGGCTTTGTAGAGCTTGATCTGGTTGTCGCGGCCGATCTGATCGGTCAGCTTCTCCCAGGCCGCCGCGATGGCGTCGGCGCCTTCCTGCGCCTTCATCTTGCCGGCGAAAGTGTTGGCCAGGATGTCCTCGGCTGCGCTGTAGTACTGGAAAATGCCGGGGATGCGTGGCTCGATCGCCGCGTTCGGATGGTTGTAGCTGTCTGATTCCGACTTGAGGTAGGAGGTGATGAAGGCCTCGTCGTAGCCAGCCGCCACCCATTCGGGAATGTCGAAATGCGAGTTGCGGTAGGGCTGGAAGCCCGACGGATACATCGCCGTCCAGATCGACAGGTCCTTCCCGCCGAGATGGGCGGCGGCGGACCATGCCGCCTTCTTCTTCTTTTCGTCGGCATCGACGCGGGCCATCACATAGACGCCCCAGCCGAGATAGGCGCAGTTGGGCGCATAGTTCGGGCCGCTGGCGAGCTTGTCCCAGGCGCCGGTCTTCGCATTGTAGACATCGTCCGAGCCCGGCAGGATCGAGAAGCCGGTGACGTCGCCGACGACGGAAGAGTCGTTGGTCTTGACGTTGGAGCCGACGTCGCCCCACCAGGTGACCATCGAGCCGGTGCCGGCCAGGAACTGCTGGAAGGCGGTCGTGTTCGGATCGGCGTTGATCTGGTCGGCGGGTTCGGAAGGCAGCGCGTCGATGACGTCCTGGATGGCGCGCACCCAGGCCGGATTGTTGACGCGCGGCTTCATCGTGTCGGCGTCGAACAGCCAAGCCTTGTCGTCGGGGTGCTTGGCATAAGCGGTGGCGCGGCTGCCGAGGAAATAGAAGCCGAAGCCGCCCCAGGGCTTTGGCGCGTCGAGATAGCCATAGACGTCCTGGTCCTTGAGCTTCTTGCCCTTGAGGAACTTGGTCACCGCCTGAACCTGCTGCCAGGTCTTGGGTACGCCCCATTCACCTTCGCCGCCGCCGTCCTTCCAGGCCTTGGCGAGGTCGGCATCGGCGAACACGTCGGTGCGGTAGTTGAAGTTGTGCGCGTCGCCGTCGACGGTCACGCGGTATTGCTTGCCGTCCCAGGTGCCGACCGGCGGCTTCAGATAGCTGACCAGATCGTCGAAATCGATCTGGGTCTTGACCCAGTCGGGCATTTCCGACGTCAGGCCCTTGCCGCAGACATCGCCTTCGAACGGCGCGCCCATTTCGATAATGTCGAAATCGACGGTGCCGGTCGCGATCGACTGCTGCAGGCGGGCATTGTAATCGGCCTGCGCCAGGTCGATCCAGTTGATCTTGGCGCCGGTATAGGTCTCCCACGGCTTCAGGAAGCCGCGGAACAGCACATTGTGCAGGTTCTGGTTGTTGAGACCCATGAAGGTCAGCTCGACGCCGGCGAATTCGCCTTCCTTGACATTGGCCTTGGTCGCCTCGAGGCAGAGTTCACCGACCTTCTGGAAATCGGCGTCCGTCGGCTGGCCTTTGCCGACGCCTGGGATCTGCAGGATTTTGGTGCGCAATTCGCTTGCCGCGGAGGCCGGGCGCGTCAAGGCGCCAAGTCCGGCGCCGGATGCGGCTGCGATCGCGGCCATGCTGGCCGCGCCTTTCAATATGTCGCGCCTTGTGGCGCCGGCTCGAACCAGTTTGTCGTAAAGACCCGTTCTCATCGCCTATTCCTCCCAGAACATTAGTGTGAATAAATCGGCCAACTGTCGGACGCCGGAGCGCCAACGATGCTCCCGTTTCGGAAACGAATTAGGCAGGACCCCACCCTGCGTCGATTGAATTTCCCTGCGGATCGGGTACCGACATTTTGACCAGCGCCAGCCACTATTCTCACAACCAAACGCCGTGTCAACGAGAACGGGTTTTTATCTATAAGGGACCGACTTGCCCTGACAGGTCGCGTTGGTTAGCTTCTGCGCCTACGGCTAATGGAGCCGATGGGGGAGACATGGCGCAAGTCGCGATCAGCAAGGTGGCCAAGGCCTTTGGAACGGTCAAGGTTCTGCACGAAGTCAGCGTCGATATCGCAGACGGACAGTTCGTGGTGCTGGTTGGCCCTTCGGGTTGCGGTAAGTCCACATTGCTCAGGATGGTGGCCGGGCTGGAGACCGTCTCCGCCGGTACGATCGCCATCGGCGACCGCGTCGTCAATCATCTGCCGCCGGCCAAGCGCGACATCGCCATGGTATTCCAGAACTATGCGCTCTATCCGCACAAGACGGTCGAGCAGAACATGGCCTTCGCGCTCAAGCTCAGGAAAACCGATCCGGCCGTGGTCGCCGAGCGGGTCAAGCGCGCCGCCGACATCCTCGACCTCAACCCCTATCTGAAGCGCTATCCCCGCCAGCTTTCCGGCGGCCAGCGCCAACGCGTGGCCATGGGCCGCGCCATCGTGCGCAATCCGCAGGTGTTCCTGTTCGATGAGCCGCTGTCCAATCTCGACGCCAAGCTGCGCGTGCAGATGCGCACCGAGATCAAGGAACTGCACCAGAGGCTGAAGACCACCACCATCTATGTCACCCACGACCAGATCGAGGCCATGACCATGGCCGACAAGATAGTCGTCATGCGCGACGGCCGCATCGAGCAGGTCGGCGCGCCGTTGGAACTGTTCGACAGACCGGCCAACCTGTTTGTCGCCGGCTTCATCGGCTCGCCGTCGATGAACCTGCTCAAGGGCACCATGCGCAAAGGCGACAAGCCCGGTGTCGACATCGCGGGCACGCTGTTCCCGATCGCATCGGGCAACGCCGCACAGGACGGGCAAGCCGTCGTCTATGGCGTGCGACCGGAGCATCTCGAAATCCATCCCGACGGCGTGCCGGCGAAGATTTCGGTGGTCGAGCCGACCGGCTCGGAAACGCTGGTGTTCCTGCGCTTCGGCGAAGGCGAGATGGTGGCGCTGTTTCGCGAGCGCCACGACTTCAAGCCGGGCGATACGTTGAAGCTGAAGCCACGGCTCGACCAGATCCATCTTTTCGACGCAGAGACCGGCAAGCGTCTCTGATCCCAACTCACGAGGAATACCATGCTCAAAGGCATCAACCCGCTGCTCAATGCCGACGTGCTGCAGGCATTGCGGGCAATGGGGCATGGCGATGATCTGATCATCGCCGACACCAATTTTCCGTCCGATTCGGTGGCGCGCCAAACGGCGCTCGGCCGCGTGCTGCGCATCGATGCCTCGGCGGCGCAAGTGGTCAAGGCGGTGCTGTCGCTCTACCCGCTCGATACATTCGTCGACGACTCGGCCGCGCGCATGGAAATCGTCGGCAAGCCCGACGAAATTCCGCCCGTACAAAGCGAAGTGCAGAAGGAGGTCGACAAGGCCGAGGGCAAGTCGTGGCCGATGATCGCGGTCGAGCGCTATGCCTTTTACGAGCGCGCCAAACAGGCCTATTGCGTCATCCAGACAGGTGAGCGCCGCTTCTACGGCTGCTTCGCCTTCCGCAAGGGCGTCGTGCCGCCGGATGCGCAGTAGCGGCATGGCTTCGGGCAAGCCGGTCGTCATGAAGCCTGTCGTCATATTGGGTGTGTTCGTCGCCGACACCGCCTACAGGGCGCAGCGGCAGCCGCGCATGGGCGAAACCATCCTCGGCACATCCTTCACGCTGGGGCCGGGCGGCAAGGGTTCTAACCAGGCGGTTGCCGCCGGCAAGCTCGGCGCCGACGTCACCTTCCTCACCCGCCTCGGCGTCGATCCCTTCGCCGACATGGCGAGGCAGACCTGGGCGCAGGCGGGCGTGAAAAATGCCGTCATCGATACGCCGGAAAGCTACACCGGTGCGGCCTACATCTTCGTCGAGGAGACCAGCGGCAACAACGCCATCATCGTCAGCCCCGGTGCTGCCATGCTGATCTCTCCAGCCGATATCGAAGCCAATGCTGCATTGATCAGCAATGCCGGCGTCTTTGTCACCCAACTCGAACAGCCGATCGAAGCAGCCATGCGGGCGCTGGAGATCGCGCGTGGGGCAGGGGTGACGACGATCCTCAACCCGGCCCCGGCGGCAAAGCTTCCCGACCGCATCTACACGCTGTGCGACTATCTCACGCCCAACGAGACCGAGACGGAGGAACTGACCGGGATGAAGGTGTCCACGGTCGACGAGGCGCGGCGCGCCGCGGACAGCCTGCTCGAAAAGGGGGTCGGCACGGTCATCGTCACGCTCGGCGACAAGGGCGCGCTTTTGCACTCGAAGGAGCGCTCCGACCATGTTCCAGCCGTCAGCGCCGGCCCGGTAGTCGAAACCACGGGGGCAGGCGATGCCTTCAATGGCGGCCTGGCCGCAGCGTTGTCGCGGGGCGTGGAGCCGCTGCAGGCGGTGCGCTTCGCCTGCGCCGTCGCCGGTATCTCCGTGACGCGACCGGGGACTGCACCGTCGATGCCGACGTTGCAGGAGGTCGAGGCACTGCTGGCGAGGGGGTGATCTTGCAGGGCCAAGCGTAGGCAAGGGCTGAAAGGACCTGAGTGACCTCAGGTCTCTTGCAAGACAATGTTTTTGACAATCAATGTCGACATTTCTCTGAAGCCAAGAGCTTGATACCCTTGAGAGAAATGGCGCGAGTGACGGGGCTCGAACCCGCGACCTCCGGCGTGACAGGCAGTGAAAACCCCAAACGCAACAACGCTTGGTTTCGACTCTCGCATAGGTCGAATTCGTGGCAAAAGGGCGCTTATCAGGGCGAGAATCACGATGATCCTGATAAATCCACTCACTGGCATAGGACAGCGGTGAAAGCTGTTCCTGAAGACTCTCTAGGGTGCCGGAGACGCCGAGACCGGCGCCCGCCGATCGCGGCGTCGGCCGGCGCTGCCTTGGCACCTTGTCAGCGGCCGCACGAACTGGATTCAGTCTTCGATGTGATTTTCAGCTATGCAGGCGTTTGCTGTTTGGGCTAGCTTCGACTGTGGAAAGGAAGCTCGCCCATTGGCCGGAGTCGATAGCAGACGATATGACTCAATCGATGCCTTGCGGGCTATCGCTGTTTTGATCGTTGTGGCCTTCCACTTCACAGGGCGGTTTCCGGCAGACTACCTACACTTCGACAACGCGATAGAACTGCCCAGATTTGGACGAATTGGAGTCTACTTGTTCTTCGTCATCAGCGGCTATTGCATCGCGATGACCGCCGAGCGATCCAGCACCATCGGTCTGTTCTTGTTGCGCCGTTTTGCCCGCCTTCAACCGGCCCTGGTCGCATGCATCCTAGTCACGATGGCCGCGGTTAGTCTTCTGGGCCTTCCGGGTAGGGATGTATCATTCGCCGATGCGGTGAGAAATGCGTTTTGGTACCCCCTAATCACACGAACACCGTTTGTGGACGGCGCCTATTGGTCCCTTATGGAGGAAGCTAAGTTCTACGTGGCCTTTGCCTCGATCTACTACCTGGCACCACGCCAATCACTGCCAATTTTTGGCGCATACACTGCCTTGGGTGCAACCGCGTTTTTTGCTTCGGCTTGGCCCAACCACCCTGCACTCGTCTACCCGTATCTTGGAATTGCCGATCCATATTTTCTGTTCCCCAGCAGCCTGTTCTTTTTGATGGGCATTGCTGCTTACCGGTCCTCGGCATTGATCCAGACGGTTGTCGCTGCTGCATGCATCGGAGTAGTCTTTGCCGTTTGGGGCAGAACTGAGTATGCGCTCTCCATCGCGTTGGTTTCGGTTTTTGGCCTGATCGGCGTCCAGTCGCGCGGCCTTCGAATATGGCGGCCGATTACGTTTATCGGGCTGATCAGCTACCCGCTTTATCTGCTCCACCAGAATATCGGCATCGCCCTCATTCGGGCTCTATATCCATTTGTTGTGAATTCGTACGCGCGGATCGGTATCGCTGCTGTGGTCGTCATTGGGCTCGCGGCGCTCGTTTCGTGGAGCGTCGAGCACCGCTTTCGCCGCTGGATTGAGGACCTCGTCGCCGGACTGGCACGAAGGATTACCGGCCGAGCGAAGGAGCCTTTCAGCCAAGCACGGAAGCCTCGGCCGATCCCTACCGATCACCCGCTGCCTTGATTTTGATCGGAGAAGACGCGCTGTTCTGACCAGATTAGAAGGTCGGAATACAATTGCGACCTGCTTTCAAGTCATAAATTTTTACCGTTGGCGCTACGGTGGCAAAGTCCCCATAGACCTTTGAAAATTCCCCGATCACATGGCCATCCAGGCAATGAAACATAGAGGAGAGCTTGTAAGTGATCTGGTCTTGCTGGCTTAGCCGACCACCTCGGTCATATCTCCGAAAGCGTGTGGAAACGAGATAGTCGTACGAGCCAACATTTTCATATCGATCGGGCAGGCCTGCTGGATAATCGAGCATGACATTGGTCAGGTGATTTTCTGCGACGAACTTGGCTGAAGTCAAACGGGTGTCGTTCTCCGGTTCCATATTTCGGACGTATGAATATCCCGCATGAAAGGTAATCGAGAGCGCCACGACAGCCACTGCTACAGCGGTCGACGGGTATCTCGGGCGTACCGATGTAGAGAATGCCACACAGGCAGCCGCAACCAAGTAGGGGACAATCGGAAGCACATATCTCACCGACCCGACTAATTTGAGCGGTGACAGTTCAAGTATAAATAGCCACAGCAAAGCCGCGATCGCCAGCGCCGATGTTGTCCTGTTCCTATCAACTGAGACTGATAGTCCGATGGCCAGAATTCCAACCAAAACTGTAAAACCGGTGAGGCCTGGGACTAAATGATAGACAAAGTGGGTGAGACCATATCCAGCCCAGAACCACTCCTTCAGATCGTGGCCTCGCTGGGCGTGACCAAGTTCGTACAAGAACCCAGCGATAACGGTTTGGATAGAACCACCCTCTTGAGTGGCAAATGAGGCGACAAAGACAAGCCCAACCGTTGCTGTCGCCATCAACGCTACAACCCCGAGTTGCCGTCTGGAGACACCGCCCCATACCGCCGCGACTAAAAACATTCCCGCGCTATTGACTACCCCAGGATATTTTGCGGAAATCGCTATTCCGAGGACGAAACCAAAATACAGTATGTTCACTAAGGACGCTTCCGCCTTTAGTTTCAGAAGGGCGTGAAGGCCGAGACATATAGCTAGTACCAGTAGAGCATCTTCCTTGAAGTAATGTCCGTGCACGGCAATAACCGGCGATGCTGCGAAGATGCATGCCCATATGAAAGCCTGTGCAGGATCGGCAAGTCTCATCAGCGTCAGATACAACGCTACGGTCGAACCAATAACGGCCACTGCGCTGATGCTGCGCCCAATGATCAAGAAATCGTGGTCTGAAGCCGCGCCGACACACCACCCAACAATTCGAGCAAGCACGATCAAAAGAGGCGGATGCTTGTAGTTGTGAGCCTGCCCCTCGGAAAAGGCGACCTTAAAGCCCTCATCAGGGTGAAACCCGAATGGGAAATCTTGATTGGCGAACGCCAGATACCCAGCAAGCAGCGCCACTGTCGCAAGCAAAAGGGCGGTGGTTGGCGAAAACGCGAACACGCTTGACTTGCGGATTTTGAACTTTTCAATGCTGCTCATACTCTTGGTATAGAGCCATAATCCACGCAGTCACAAGTTAGCGCGGCGCGCATAACCGCCGATTGTCCAGAACCAGTCGTGAGGATTGTAGTCACGTTATTGGCCACCCGTAGATGTGGTGCCGGCCGTGCTGCCAGGGGCGCAAGAATGGAGTTTTCCGATCGCGCGCACGAAGAGCGGCGCGGCGGCTTTTGGCACGCTGTCGCCGTGCACCCAGCGCCTGGTGCTGGCCTACATCGAATCGCTCGGCGTCACGCTGCTGGACGATGCGCCAATCTTTCGCTTGCGCGGCTTCGAGTCGGGACCGAGGGGCGGCCAGCCGCGCGCTGGCGTGCCTTACACGAAGGATTCCCTGGTCGACGATTTTGCCGACCTGCGCAAAACTGGTCTTCGGGGCAGGGGAGAAGCGTCGCCTGATGGACATGCGGCGTTCGGGGCGCGGTCGAGGCCAACGCCGGCGGCGCATGAGTCGAGGCGATCTCGGCCAAGATGGGCAATTCGATCGATGAGAACTAGGCGCTGCAGAAGAACTACATACCGTCAATCTGGCAAATGTTCGTTCCGCCGATGCCAGTTGCCGCGAGGGTAGCAAACAGCTTGGTCAGGAACAGAATGAATACAAAAAGTTGAAACTCTCCGGAAAATGAGAGTTGAAATTTTTCAAGGGGCGGTAGCTAACCCCTTGAAATAAATGGCGCGAGTGACGGGGCTCGAACCCGCGACCTCCGGCGTGACAGGCCGGCACTCTAACCAACTGAGCTACACCCGCGCATGGCGAACACGTGTCAGCCGTGTTCGTCGTTGGGGCGCTGGATAAGGGGTTCGCCACCGGGTGTCAAGCGTGACAGGACAGCATAACAGCAAACAGGAGAAGGTTTTTTGACAGCCGGCGTTTTGTTGGCAAAACCGGCATCCAACCAGGGCGTCCTGCGCTCATTTGGCCTTGCGAAGCGGACCCTGACCGCTTAAAGGTCCGGCCCGGAGCGGGCGATTAGCTCAGTTGGTAGAGCGCTTCGTTTACACCGAAGATGTCGGCGGTTCGAGCCCGTCATCGCCCACCATTCCATTAGTCCATTCAAACTGTTGCCAAGACACGGAACCGAGTCGTTCGGTAGATGCTGCAATCACGGCGGCAACAGTCGAAAATCATTGCCCTCCGGCAGCAACTGCCCGCCATCGACGACGATGGTCGTGCCGGTGATGTAGCTGGCATCGTCGGAGGCGAGGAACAGGAAGGCGTTGGCGACGTCGCGCGGGCTGCCGAGGCGGCCGAGCGGAATGGAGTCCTCCATGTTCTTGATGTAAGCCGCGCCGCGATGCAGCTCGATGGCTTCGGTCAGGATGTTGCCGGGCTCGACGCCGTTGACGGTGATGCCGTAGCCGGAGAATTCCAGTGCGGCGGCGCGGATGAAGCCGTTGATGCCGGCCTTGCTGGCCGAATAGTGGCCATGGCCCGGGCTGGTGACATGCGGGCCGGTGATGGACGAGGTGTAGAGCATGCGGCCGAAGCCTTGCGCCTTCATCGGCACCAGGGCCGCGCGGCTGGCGTTGAAGGTGCCGCGCAGATTGACCGCCATGACGCGGTCCCAGTCGTCGGCGCTGGTGTTCTCGATCAGTTGCCAGGGATAGATGCCGGCATTCTGCACGATGATGTCGAGGCGGCCATGCTGCTTCAGCGCCAGCGCCACGGCGGCCTCGGCGTCGCTCATTTGCGAGATGTCGGTGCGGATGAAGGGGACGCCCAACTCGTCAGCGGTGGCTTGCCCGGCATCGGCCTCGGTGTCGGCGAGCACCAGCCTTGCGCCTTCCTCGGCAAAGCGTAGCGCGATGCCCTTGCCGATGCCGCGGGCGCTGCCGATGATCAGCGCTACCTTGCCTTGTAACCGATTGGTCATGCGAGCCGTCCTGTCATGCGAGTCTTTGGCGAATGGTTTGCTTGAAGGCGTCGAGCAGCACGGCCGCCAGCACCAGCAGGCCGTGGATCACCTGGGTAAAATTGGCCGGCAGGCCCATCAAATTGATCGCCGTGTTGATGGCCGAGAGCAGCAGCACGCCGGCATAGACGCCGGGCAGGGTGCCGACGCCGCCTTTCAGGCTGACGCCGCCGATGACGACCGCGGCGAAGGCGTTGAACAGCAGTCCGACGCCGAGATTGGCGGTGGCGCCCGACGTGCGGATCGCCAGCAGCCAGCCGGCGAGGCCGGCGATGGCGCCGGCAAGCACGAAGGCGATGATGAGATTGCGGTTCACCCGGATGCCGGCGCGGAAGGTCGCCGTCTCGTTGCCGCCGATCATCACCAGATGCCGGCCGAACGGCGTCTTGGCCATGATCAGCGAAAAGACGACGAAACAGCCAACCGCGATCCAGGCGGTGAGCGGCAGGCCGACAAGGCGCTGGATGCCGAACCAGCGGATGGCCGGTGCAAGGTCCTGCGCCGAGCGGCCGCCCGACACGACCAGCACGAGGCCGCGCACCCAGATGTAGGA
>NZ_RZTT01000099.1 GCF_003996995.1 Mesorhizobium sp. M7A.T.Ca.US.000.02.2.1
AAATAATAAAGCCAGCCGGCGCGCGCCGCATCGTCCAGCCTGTTGCTGCCACCATCCTGCCGGCTATTCAAAGTCCTGCCTCCCGAGACCGCCGGTCATGAGAGCGGCCCATGCCCACTTTCGCAGGGAACGGCCTGCTGCGCAATTGTCAATCTCGGGAGCAATTGCTTGCTGTCCATCGGCGTAGGCACGGCCCAGTTTTTCTGCCTGTGTCGCCAAAGAGACTTGGCCGCGGTCCGGCAGGCGGCAGGTTCTTGCGCTCCGAAGGTTTATCTCCCGGCTTAAACCCTTTAAGGGATGGCAAAAAGGAGCCTCGCATGATGCCGAAAGCGGTTTTCTGGGACATGGACGGCACGCTGGTCGACAGCGAACCGCTGCACGAAGCAGCCCTGGTGGCGGCGATGCGCAATGTCGGCCTTGTCCCGCCGGACGATCTGCATGAGCGCGTGCTCGGCGTTGCCGCCTGGCCGGTCTACGAGATGATGCGCGACGAGTTCGGCCTGGACCTGCCTTTCGACGACTGGATCGTACGCAAATACGAGCATTATCTGCCGTTGGTCGAGGGGCTGAAGCCGCGCCCCGGCGCGATCGAGATTTTCAACGAGCTGCGTGCAAGAGGCATCCAGCAGGCCGTGGTCTCGAATTCGGACCGGATGATCGTCGACGCCAATCTGAGCATGGTCGGCCTGATCTACCCCGGCATGAAGACGATCAGCCGCAACGATGTGCGCGAAGGCAAGCCGCATGCCGAGCCGTTCCTGCGCGCCGCCTATCTGGCCGATGTCGACCCCGCGCACGCCGTGGCGATCGACGACAGCTGGCCCGGCGCCATGGCGGGACTGGCGGCGGGCATGAAGACGATCTTCTGGCCGGAAAAGCTGATGGAAGGCCCGCCCGGCGCCGTCGTCATCAACAGCGCCGAGGAATTGCGGGCTGAACTCGGGCTTTAAGTTTGGGGGAAGTGGGTGGCTCTTCCTGCGACGTCGATGATTGGCGAAACCGGCGAATAAGACCGTCCTTCTCCCCGTCACTGTACGGGGAGAAGTGCCCGGCAGGGCGATGAGGGGCGGCGCCGCGATTGATAATGAAGGCGCTTTCCATGGCGTATTGAGATCACGGTCAGGCCGAGTTTTGGTTCGTCCCACACTTTCGGGGCTTGCGCCGCCCCTCATCCGCCTGCCGGCACCTTCTCCCCGTATAGTGACGGGGAGAAGGGTCCTCAATTTCGGTAGACCGGTTCCTGCTCGTCGAGGATCGCCTTCAGTTCGCTGAGATGGCGCTCGGCCTGGCCAGGATAGTCGTCCATCTCGCTTGCCGCCTTCTCGGCGATCGCATCGGATAGCGTGCGCAGCGGGCGGCCGGTCCACAGCGCCTTGATGTAGGTCTCGGCGGCGCGTTCGAAATAGAACATGCGGTTGAAGGCATCGGCGACCGTGTCGCCGATGACCAGCACGCCGTGGTTGCCCATCACCATCACCTTGACCTTGGGATCGACGAGAAGCTGCGAGCAGCGCTCGCCTTCCTCCTCGAAGGCCAGCCCGCCATAATGCGCGTCCACGACATGGCGGTTGAAGAACATCGCCGAATTCTGGTCGATCGGCGGCAATGTCGAGTCAGCGAGCGATGCCAGCACTGTGGCGTGGATCGAGTGCACATGCATGACGCAGCGCGCGTGGCGCACATTGCGATGGATGGCGCCATGCAGTCCCCACGCCGTCGGGTCGGGCGCATTGGGGCCGGAGAGCGTTTCTGGATCGTTGGCATCGATCATCAGAAGGTCGCTCGCCTTGATGCGCGAGAAATGCACTTGGTTGGGGTTCATCAGGAACTGTGTGCCGTCGTCATTGACGGCCAGCGAGAAGTGATTGGCCACCGCCTCATGCATGTTGAGCCTTGCCGTCCAGCGGAAGGCGCAGGCAAGATCGACGCGCTCCTCATAGTAGGGCAGGTTGGTCAGCGTTTCCTTTTGCAGACGGGCAAGGCTCATCCTAGAATCCTCCAGTTTCGGCAAGAATGCCGTGGCCAGTCGATCCCCGCAACCGGTTTTGGTTGGTGCAGGGATAGCTGTCTCACGCCGCCGTGCTGGCAGCGGCAGCGCCGGCTCGCAGGCCGCCATGCTCGATGATGAAATCGATCACCTCCTGCAGCCCCTTGCCGCGCGACAGGTCGGTGAAGCCGAACGGCCGCTTGCCGCGCATGCGGCCGGCGTCGCTCTCCATGACATCGAGGTTGACGTTCACGTAAGGAGCAAGATCGCTCTTGTTGATCACCAGGAAATCGGAGCGGGTGATCGCCGGCCCGCCCTTGCGCGGAATCTCCTCGCCCTGGCAAACCGAGATGACATAGAGCGTCAGGTCGGCGAGGTCAGGCGAGAAGGTCGCGGCAAGATTGTCGCCGCCGGATTCGACGAAGACGATGTCGAGATCCGGGAATTTCCTGTTCATTTCGGCGATCGCCTGCAGATTGATCGACGCATCCTCGCGGATGGCGGTGTGCGGGCAGCCGCCGGTCTCGACACCCATGATGCGGTCCTCGGGCAGTGCCTGCAGCCGCGCCAGCATCATGGCGTCTTCCTTGGTATAGATGTCGTTGGTGACGACGGCGATGGAAAACTCGTCGCGCAACGCTTTGCACAGCTTTTCGGTCAGCGTCGTCTTGCCCGAACCGACCGGGCCGCCAATGCCGACGCGCAGCGGGCCATTTGTCTGTGTCATGCGGGAAACTCCGTGATGGCGAGGATGGCAAAGCCGAGCCCGATCGACAGGCAGAGCGGCGAATAATAGCGGACATCGAGCCGCGCGAAAGGTTGTTCCGGCGCCAGCCGCCGCCACCATGGCGTGAAGCCGGCTATGCCGCGACCCAGGAACACCAGGCCGATGAGCAGCGAAGTGGCGGCGAGGCCTTCCCGGGGAAAGGGCGAGGCAAAGACGCCCATGAGCGCCAGCGGCCATAGTGTCGCCAGGCAGAGACACGCGGCGACGGCGAAACTGGCGAACGGCGTCGGCATTTCATCGACGCCGCGAAAGCCGACAACGGCGCGGGCGCAGGAGGCCGCATCCTGGCCCGGCCAGATGCCGCCAAGGCCCCAATAGACATGCAGCGTGGTGATCAGCAGCAGAACAAGGGAGAGCGAGAAAGCGAGAAAAATCATGAGCGGAACAGTCGCGAATACTGGGTTTCATGCTTCATCGCCATGACATCGGAGACGAAGGCGCAGCCGCCGAGATCGTCCAATGTCGAGCGCGCAGCGCGGCTTGCGGTCGCCAGCGCCAGCGGCTCGAAGCCGGCTAACAACGCGGTCGCGCCGTTCTGGCCAACAACGCCAAGCCGGATCGCTGCCTGCACGAGGTTGGAGAAGAAGGTTTGCAGGAAGGCTGACAGCGCGTCCTGAAGCGCGATGCCGTTGCCGCCGGCAATGGCGCCGACGGCGACGCAATAGGCGCATTCGGCCGGCAGGCGCGCCAGCACCGGATTAGGCCAGGCCGCCGCCGCTTTGAGGAAGGCCGCACCCTGCAGCATGGTTTCGGTATGGCGTTCGCGCGAGCCGGCGAGCGCCTCGGCGAGTGCCGCCACTTCATCGAGATCACCGGTGCCGCGTGCCCGGCGCCAGCTCTCGGCGAACAGCACGGCGTCGTTCCAGCCCGAACCGATCTCGACAAACGTTTCCAGCCAGTCGGCAAGGCTTTCGGCATCGGCAACCAGCCCGTCATGCGCCGCGCGTTCGAGGCCATGGCTGTAGGAAAAGCCGCCGACCGGAAAGGCAGGCGACAGCCACGCCATCAGCCGCAGCAGGGCGATATTCGAAGGCTGGTCAGTCATGGTCGTGGTGATGGCCGGCGTGACTGTGCGAATGGGAATGCGCTTCGTCATGAGAATGGCTGTGCGCTTCGGCGTGGCTATGCGCATGCGCATGGCCGTGATCGTGGCTTGGCCCGCCATGCCCGGAGTAGGCGCCGCGCACCGGCTTGAACGGTTCGGAAACGTCGGCCACCGTGGCGCCCAGCCCCTCCAGCATCGCCTTGATAACATGGTCGCGCAGGATGAGGATGCGCCCGGCCTCGATGCTTGCTGCGAGATGACGGTTGCCGATGTGCCAGGCGAGTTCGGCCAGATGCACGCCGTCGCGGGCGCGGATGTCATAGACCTCTTCCGCCGCCGCGACGATCTCGACATGGCCGCCATCCTCCAGCACCAGCCGGTCGCCATCGTTCAAGGAGACGGGTTCGGGCAGGTCGACCAGCACCTTGCTGCCGTCGGCAAGCTCGATGGCGCGGCGGCGCAGATGCCGCTCGTCATGGGCGAGAATGGCCCGGCCCAACGATAGGGTGGTTCCGGCATTGCCGGCGGACAGTACGGAGACGGCGCGCGGGAATTTGGTGAAGTCGGTGTTGAGGTTGAGCTTCATTTCATGGATCCCCCATTTGCTTGCGCCCGTGCACGGGCGGGCCGTGCCAGCACGCGGTCGAAATAGGCGTTGACGCGCTCGGAGTCGATCGGGAATCGGCCGGCGCGAGCCCAGCCGCCCATGTCGCCGAGCAGCACATCGACAGCGGAAAACCGATCGCCGAGCGCAAACGGTTTGTCGCCCAGCCGCCGCTCCAGCGCCTTCAGTTCCGAGGCAAAATCGTAAGCCGCCGCAGGACCGACATCGACGCGCACATCCCTAGGCAGCAGGAAGCGATGGCGCAATTTGTTCCACAGCGGCGCTTCCAACTCGCTCTGGGCAAAATGCATCCAGGAATCCATCTCGGCCCGGCCGGCGATACCCGGATTGGCGCCCATTCCCTTGTCCGCGTGCTTGTCGGCGAGATAAACGCAGATCGCCGCCGAATCCGTCACCGTCAGTTCGCCGTCGATGAGGATCGGCACCTTGCCCGATGGGTTGAGCGCATAGGCTTCCGGTGAGCGCAGATGAACCTCGACGAATTCATAAGGCTGCGCAAGCTCCTCGAGCATCCAGAGAACGCGGCTGACCCGGGATCCGCGCGATCCGACGGCCTTGTACATGTCGAACCCTGCCTTTCCCCAACAAGCTAGACCATCGCGTTCGTTCAGACGATGGTGTCGAAGAGCCGCAGGATGAACGATATCTGGTAGATAAGCGCCGCCGTGACGAAGGCGATGTGGAAGCGGCGATCGCGCACCAGGATCGCGACGATACACAGCGCAACGAAGACCGGCGTGCGGAACAGATACTCGCTGCCGAAGCGGGCGAAATGCTCCGGCCCTTTCAGCAGCGTGTCGATCACGTCGAGCAGGTAGGTCGCAGCCAGCAGGCCGAAGAACCACGCACGGCGCGAATAGAAGAAATCCTCGTAGCTGGTGTAGTCCAGCATCGAATCGGGAAACAAAAGCGCGCACAGCAGGAACAACGTGATCGCGTAGAAGATGATGAACAGGTACTTGCCGAAGGTCCAGGTCTCGATGGCGTAGAGGCCGAACTCCCACCACCAGAAATGCACCAGCATCAGGAGCACCGAGACGACCCAGGCCAGATGCACGGGATAGAGCTTGTACTGGCCGGGATGCTGGACGATGCGCGCCACCCCCGACAGCAGGCGGGCGACGCCAAGCCCGATCACCATGCCCATGACGATGCGGATATGCGGGAAAATGTCGTGGGCGGAAGCGATTTCGGTGGCCATGCTCGATCACAATGCAACTGTTGGTCGGCCGCATATTGCTGCCTCCCACCAAGGGCTGCAACGGATAATGCTCGCCCCGTCGAATCGCCGCTTCAGAACAGAAAGTATCTCTGCGCCATCGGCAGCACCGTCGCCGGCTCGCAGGTCAAAAGCTCGCCGTCGGCACGCACCTCATAGGTTTCCGGGTCGACCTCGACATGCGGCGTGGCGTCGTTGAGCACCATCGAATGCTTGCCGATGCCGCCGCGGGTGTTCTCGACGGCGACGAACTGCTTGTCGACGCCAAGCCTGCCATGCAGGCCTGACTCGAGCGCGGCTTTCGAAACAAAGGTCACCGACGAGTTTGTCCTGGCCTTGCCATAGGCGCCGAACATCGGCCGGTAGTGCATCGGCTGCGGCGTCGGGATCGAGGCGTTGGGGTCGCCCATGGGTGCTGCGGCGATCATGCCGCCGATCAGCACCATGTCCGGCTTGACGCCGAAGAAGGCCGGGTTCCACAGCACCAGGTCGGCGCGCTTGCCGACCGCGATCGAGCCGATGTCTTTCGACAGCCCATGCGCGATGGCCGGGTTGATCGTGTATTTGGCGATGTAGCGGCGGACGCGGAAATTGTCGTTGTTGCCGGTCTCCTGCGGCAGCGAGCCGCGCTGGCGCTTCATCTTGTCGGCGGTCTGCCAGGTGCGGATCGCGACTTCGCCGACGCGGCCCATGGCCTGGCTGTCCGACGAGATGATCGAGAAGGCACCGATGTCGTGCAAAATGTCTTCGGCCGCGATGGTCTCCTTGCGGATGCGGCTTTCGGCAAAGGCGATATCCTCGGGGATCGACGGCGACAAATGATGGCAGACCATCAGCATGTCGAGATGCTCGGCCAGCGTGTTGACCGTGTAGGGCCGCGTCGGGTTGGTCGAGGACGGGATGACGTTGGGCAGGCCGCAGACCTTGATGATGTCGGGTGCGTGGCCGCCGCCGGCGCCCTCGGTGTGGAAGGCGTGGATGGTGCGGCCTTTGATGGCAGCGACCGTGTTCTCGACAAAGCCGGATTCGTTCAGCGTATCGGTATGGATCATCACCTGCACGTCGTAGTCGTCGGCGACCGACAGGCAGCAATCGATGGCCGCCGGCGTCGTGCCCCAGTCTTCGTGCAGCTTCAGCGAGCAGGCGCCGCCCAGCACCATTTCCTCGAGCGCGGCGGGCAACGAGGCATTGCCCTTGCCCGACAGGCCGATGTTCATCGGGAAGGCATCGAAGGACTGGATCATGCGGGCCATGTGCCATGGTCCCGGCGTACAGGTGGTGGCCAGCGTGCCGTGCGCCGGACCGGTGCCGCCGCCGAGCATGGTGGTGATGCCTGACATCAGCGCTTCCTCGATCTGCTGCGGGCAGATGAAGTGGATATGCGCGTCGAAGCCGCCTGCGGTCAGGATCTTGCCCTCGCCGGCGATGATCTCGGTGCCGGGACCAATGATGATGGTGACGCCATCCTGGGTGTCCGGATTGCCGGCCTTGCCGATGGCCGCGATGCGCCCGTCGCGAAGCCCGATATCGGCCTTGAAGATGCCTGCGCTGGCATCGATCACCAGTGCGTTGGTGATCACCGTGTCGACGGCGCCCTGGGCTCTGGAAACCTGGCTCTGGCCCATGCCGTCACGGATTACCTTGCCGCCGCCGAATTTCACCTCTTCGCCATGGATGGTGAGATCCTTCTCGACCTCGATGAACAGTTCGGTGTCGGCAAGGCGCACTTTGTCGCCGACCGTCGGGCCATACATCTGCGCATAGGCGGCGCGGGTAATTCTGGCCATCAGCGATTGCTCCTGAAATGCGGTTGGATTGAAGCGGTGCTGCACATTGCTGCCATCCTATGGTCACGCAATGACCCGCTGGGCGACACCTTCTGATCCCATTTGGCGGTTGAGGTTAGGGTGTCACCCCAGACCGACCGTTTGCCAATCGATGGAAAGGAAAATCCATGCGCAAAACGATAATTCTTGCCGCCGCAGCCAGCCTGATGCTGGCGGGCGCCGCCAGTGCCCAGCAGCAACCCACGCCACAGCCTGCTCCGGCGCCGGCAACGCCTGCTCCAGCCACGCCCCAGGCTCAGCCTGCGGTGCCGACGATCCAAAGCGTCAACATCGTCGACATCACCGAGTTGCCAAGGACACCCAGACGCAGGTCAACCAGGTGATCGCCCAGCGCGGCGATGACGGCTTGAAGAAACTGCGCAGCTCGATCGATGCCACACCCAAGGTGAAGTCGGCGCTGGAGGCCAAGGGAATGACCTCGGCGCAGGTGGTCGCGGCCAGCATGGAACCCAATGGTGCACTGACCCTGATCACCAAGAAGGCGAGCTGACGCCACGGCACGGCGGGCCGGCATCCGGCCGGCCGGCCGCATCGGGAAAGGAACCTTCGCCGGGCGGCATTCGTTTTGTTTTTTTCGCGCTAACCCGCGCCCCGAAACGATTTCTCTCAGGAGCGAGCGATGGCGACCAATTCTTTCTCGACCGGAATGCGGGCAGTCGCCGCCATGGCGTTCCTGGCGGCTGCCGGTCCGGCTACCGGATTGAAGGCGCAAGGGCTGGAAAGCACGGAGACCGTCAACCGCATCGTCGGCTCGCAGGTCAAGCAGGAAGAGGCCAAGGCCACCGCTGAGGCCCGCAGCGTCAACACGGCGATCGACCGCACGCGTGAAAACATCGGTACGGTGCGCAAGACGTCCAAGCTCGACAAGGTCGACATCGTGTTCCTCACCGATGCCGCGCGCAGCGAAGGCGGTCCGCCGCCGGAGATCGAAAGCAAGGTCAAGCAGCATCAGGACGACATCACCGAGCTGCGCAAGGAGATCGAGGCCAACGCGCTGCTGTTCAACGCCATCGAATCGCGGCGCGTGCAGGCGCAGGATGTCCTTGCCGTCGAATTCGACGATCCCGGAAAGATCGTCATCTACGCCGCGGCCAAGCCATCGAACTGAGCTGAGCGCGCCGGAAGATTTCACAGCTTGCCCATCACCTTCTGCTGAAATCCGTAGACCTCGCGCTTGCCGCCGAGCGGCACCAGCGTGACGTCGCGCTCCTGCCCCGGCTCGAAACGCATGGCCGTGCCCGCGGCAATGTCGAGACGCATGCCCCTGGCGCGCTCGCGGTCGAATTTCAGCCCCTCATTGGTCTCGAAGAAATGGTAGTGGCTACCGACCTGGATCGGCCGGTCGCCGCTGTTGGCGACTTTCAGGGTGACGGTCGGCAGGCCCTTGTTGAGCTCGATGTCGCCGCCCACCGTGATGATTTCACCAGGGATCATGGTCGCCCTCACACGATGCCGAAGGCGAGACAGATGCCGATCGCCGCACAGGCGGCACCGGCAGCACGGGCCACTCCACGGAACCGGATGCCGAGACCGAGACCGGCAGCGATGCCGGCGGCATGCAGCAACAGCGTGGCGATGGCAAAGCCGGCCATGTATTCAAGCCCGCCGGCATTCTCCGGCACCTCGGTGCCATGCGCGTGGCCGTGGAAAAGTGCGAACAGGCCGATGATGGCGACTCCGGCCGAGACCGGCAGATCGATCGCCAGCGCCACCAGCAGCCCGAGCGTCACGACCGATGCCAGTATGCCCGGTTCGACGAAGGGCAGCGGCATGTGCAGCATGCCCAGCGCGCCGCCGACCAGCATGACGCCGACAAACGCCGCCGGCCAGGCAAGAACCGCCTTGCCGCCCTTGAGCGCCGCCCACAGCCCGACCGCGATCATCACCGTCATGTGATCGAGCCCGGAAAGCGGGTGCATGAAGCCGGCCGTGAAGGAGGAGGCCGTGCCGATGCCGACATGAGCATAGGCCGGCATGGCAGCGGCCAGCAGCAGGATCGCCGACAGGCAGAGGCGTTTGGCAGGGATCATTCTATTTGCCTTTCGTTTTGCTCGGTCTGGTGTTTACGCCGCCTTGCTGGGACCGCAGCCTTCAGCCTTGAGAACGCGTCTGCTCGACGCCGGATATTTCTTCAGCATCGCTGGCGGGCGGATCGGCCGCGCCGAAAAACCACCGCCGCAATTGGGGCAGATGCCGCCCAACACCTGTTCCACGCATCCGGCGCAAAAGGTGCACTCGAAGGTGCAGATCAGCGCATCCGTCGCTTCGGGCGGCAGGTCCTTGTCGCAGCATTCGCAGTTGGGACGCAGCTCCAGCATCCTGTCCTCCTCAACGGATCGGTTCGTGCACGGTCACCAGCTTGGTGCCGTCGGGAAAAGTCGCCTCGACCTGCACGTCATGGATCATCTCGGCGATGCCTTCCATGACTTGCGCGCGGCTGACGACATGAGCGCCGGCTTCCATCAGTTCGGCGACCGGACGGCCGTCGCGGGCGCCTTCGACGACGAAGTCGGTGATCAGCGCGATCGCTTCCGGATGGTTGAGCTTGACGCCGCGTTCGAGCCGCTTGCGCGCCACGATCGCCGCCATGGCGATCAGCAGCTTGTCCTTTTCCCTCGGCGTCAGGTTCATGCGTTTCCCTGGATTGGTAGAGACAGGCCTATAGTGACCATAATTTGGGCAACCCCGCCCTTCCGTTGAGCAATCCGACGAGTGGAACCAGCCGCTGGCGCAGCCGGTAGCCGTCCCCGGCGTAGAGCCTCGCAAGAAGCTTGCCAGATTTCTTCACGCTCCAGGCGCTGGCGCTGCCTTGGTCGCCGACGATCTCCAGAACCGGATCGAGCAGGGCCTCGGCGCGGGGCGACACCAGAAGCAGTGTCGCCACCGCGATCGCGCCGCCGGCAACCGCCGGGCGGTCGAGCGTGGCGGCGATATCGGGCCCGATGCGGAAATCCTCGGCATGGATGAGGGCGCCATCCTGACGCACACGCCAGCGGTCATGGAAGTTGCCCTGCGTGGCGCGCTCGCCCATCGCCAGGCGGCCGAAGACGGCGGCTTCCAGCACCAGCGCCTCGGCGCCGACGGCAAGCTCGACGTCGAGCGTGCGGGCAAAGGCCGCCCGGTCGAAGACGATGGTTTCCTGCGGCAGCCAGGCGATCCGGCCATTTTCGCCGACCGACAAATTGACCCGCACTTCGGCACGGTCGGATGCCGCCCGGTAGATTTTCTCGCAGGCCTGCGTGGTGATCGATGCCGAAGCGGCCGCGCCGACATCCACCTCCCAGGCGATACGGTCGCCGCCGGTCATCCCGCCGGCGGTGTTGATCAGCACCGCTTCGAGCGGATCGGTCGAGACGGCCGGCATTCTTATCTTGGCGGCGCCGTCCTGATAGAGGCGCCGCAGGCGCGTGCGGCCCTCACTAAGCGCGCAGGAAAGCCGCGCGACGCCCGCAACGCGCTGCGTCGAAATCCCGTCATGTTCGCCGCTAGGTTCGCCCATATCCATGCCTGCACGTTAAGCACTCCGTCGGCTTTGTCGATATGGAGTTCGATATAGCTTGTTGCTTGACAACGTTTCGGTTTCTATAGAGGGAACCACCTTGGTACGGTCATGCTGCGCTTGGCGGGGGTATTAAACGACGACGGCGGCTTGATACCAGGAGAAAAAGGGGCGCTGCTCAGTTGGCGTCGGGAAACGTCGAGATAGTGGGGAAGGAACCGAATGGCCGACCAGCTGGCAACGGATATCATCGCGAAGATCAAGGCTCATGCCGAGCCGGGCGGCGAAGAAATCACCACCACCACCGAATTGACCTCGCTTGGCATCCATTCGCTCGAGCTGACGGAGATTATCTTCGATCTTGAGGAAGAGTATGGCATCGAGATCGAGATGAACACGGTCGACGCCTGGAGCAATCTGAAGAACGTCGGCGACATGGTCGAAGCTGTGCGCGCGCTGATCGCGAAAAAAGCCTGAACTGAATGCGGCAGCGCGTTGTCATCACCGGCATGGGCGGCATTTGCGGGCTCGGCTCCAGCGCGCCCGCGATCTGGAACGAGATGCGCGCCGGCCGCTCGGCCATCGGCCAGATCACAAGTCCGCAACTGCATGATTTGAAGGTCAAGGTCGGATGCGAAATCAAGACGCTTCCCGATCACGGCATCGACCGCAAGCAGACCGTGTCGATGGACCGCTTCAGCCTGCTGGCGACGATCGCGGCCAGGGAAGCCATGCAGCAGTCCGGCCTGGTCTCTAATGAAGCCACCACCTACCGGATGGGCACCGTCGTCGGCGTCGGCGTCTGCGGCTGGGAAGCCATCGAGGAAAACTATCGGGCTATCCTGATCGAAGGCAAGAATCGCGCCGGCATCTTCACCGTGCCAAAGGTGATGCCAAGTGCGGCCTCCGGCCATGTCAGCATGAATCTCGGCCTGCGCGGCCCGGTCTTCGGCGTCACCTCGGCCTGCTCGTCGTCCAACCACGCCATCGCCTCGGCCGTCGACCAGATCAGGCTCGGCCGCGCCGACGTCATGGTCGCCGGCGGCACCGATGCGCCGCTGGTCTGGGGTATCCTGAAGGGCTGGGAAGCATTGCGCGTGCTGGCGCCCGATACCTGCCGGCCATTCTCGGCCGATCGCCAGGGCCTGTCGCTCGGCGAGGGGGCCGGCATGGCGGTGCTGGAGAGCTACGAACACGCCATGGCGCGCGGTGCCACCATCCTTGCCGAGGTCGCCGGCGCCGGCCTTTCCGCCGACGCGTCCGACATTGTCGCTCCGACCGTCGAAGGGCCGACGGCGGCCATGCGCGCCTGCCTGGCCGATGCCGGCTTCAATCCCGAGGATGTCGACTACCTCAACGCCCATGGCACCGGCACCAAGGCCAACGACCAGATCGAGACGGCAGCGATCAAGCGCGTCTTCGGCGACCATGCCTATAAGCTTTCGGTGTCGTCGACCAAATCGATGCACGCCCATTGCCTCGGCGCATCGGGGGCGCTGGAGATGATCGCCTGCGTGATGGCGATCCGCGAAGGCATCGTGCCGCCGACGGCCAATTTTCGAGAGGCCGATCCCGATTGCGACCTCGACGTCACGCCGAACGTGCCGCGCGAGCGCAAGGTGCGCGCCGCGATCAGCAACGGCTTCGCGTTCGGCGGCACCAATGCCGTGCTGGCCTTCAAGGCCGTTTGATCTAAGGGGCGCGCGATCTGCCCAGGCAGACCATTCCGTTGACTGTTCGTACAGGACGAAACCCTTCACCGCCATATTGATCGTGCCGTGCGCCGCGTCTAATCCTTGGCCGACCCGCCAAAACCGCGCCGCTCGGCGCGAACCCCATTCAGGAGTTTCCATGGCAGACCTGTCCGCCTTTCCGATCGCAACGCGTTGGCCGGCCAAGCATCCGGACCAGCTCCAGCTCTATTCGGCGACAACGCCGAACGGCGTGAAGATATCGATCGCCCTGGAGGAGCTCGGCCTGCCCTATGAGCCGCATCTGGTCAACATCGGCAAGAACGAAAGCTGGACACCGGAATTCCTGTCGCTCAACCCCAACGGCAAGATACCGGCGATCATCGATCCGAACGGTCCGGACGGCAAGCCGATCGGCCTGTTCGAATCCGGCGCCATCCTGCTCTACCTCGCTGAAAAAACCGGCCTGCTCATGCCCATCGATGCCGCGCGCCGCTACGAGACCATCCAGTGGGTGTTCTTCCAGATGGCTTCGGTCGGGCCGATGTTCGGCCAGGTCGGCTTCTTCCACAAATTCGCCGGCCGCGAGATCGCCGACAAACGCCCTCTGGAGCGCTATCGCGACGAGTCAAAGCGACTGCTCGGTGTGCTCGACGGCAGGCTGAAGGGGCGCAAGTGGATCATGGGCAATGACTACACCATCGCCGACATCTCGCTGCTCGGCTGGGTGCGCAACCTCATCGGATTCTACGAAGCGCGCGAACTCGTCGGCTTCGACGATTTCGTCAATGTCTCGACATGGCTGGAGCGCGGCCTGGCGCGGCCGGCGGTGGAGAAAGGCCTGACCATCCCGGCCAAGGGATAGCCGAACCAGCCTCCGAAGCGCGTCTATTTCGCCTTCGCTTTGGCCTTCGAACCGCCTTTGCCCATGACGGAAGCGGCGAGCGACGCAGCACCTCGGGCGGCGACCATGACCGCGCCGGCAGCGACGTTGGCCGTCGCCTTGGCCGTGCGCACCGCACTGCCGCTCAGGGAGTCGCTGGAACTCGCGGGCTTCTTCGGCTTTGCGGCTTTCGGCGCGGCTTTCGCTGCGGTCGGCACCACTTTCTTCGGCGCTGCCTTGCCGAAGGCCGGCTTGGCGTCCTTCGAACGGGCTGTCATCGCCGGGCCGGCGCCGGCCTTGGATTGGGTCGCCTTGCCCTTGGCGGGCGCGGGCTTTCTTGCCTTGGTTGCCATTGGACCGAATCCCTCTTTTGGCACAATTGCCGTGTCGGGATAACGGCCTGAAAGTCTTAAGGTTCCCCTTGCGCAATCCGTCGAATCAAGCGGAACGGCCGATCACAAGATCGGCAGCCCGGCGCCGCGCCAGCACGCGCTCGATGTTGGGCAGGTCGTTGGACGCGATCCAGGCGCGCGCATCTTCATCGGAGCGGCCATGTCCGTGCCAGCGCTCCATCAGGCGGCGCTCGAGCTCGTTGCGCGGCACGTCGACGAAGATCGAGAAATCGAACAGCGGCGCCAGCCGCGACCATGGCTCCTCGTCGAGCAGCAGGTAGTTGCCCTCGACCAGGATGAACTTGGTTTGCGTGGCGACGATCGAGGCGGCGGCGCGCGACAACTCCATGCTGCGGTCGAAGACCGGGATGGCGATGTCGGGTTCGCCGGCACGGATACGCTTCAGCAGGGCCTCAAACCCGGCAAAGTCGAAGGTTTCCGGCGCGCCCTTGCGCGCGCGCAGGCCGCGCCGCTCGAGCACGGCGTCGTCATAGTGGAAGCCGTCCATCGGCACGACCTCCGCCGCCCCTTCGGGCAGCAGTTCATGCAGCCTTGCCGACAGCGTCGACTTGCCGGAGCCTGGTGGACCGGCAATGGCGACGATGAAGCGGTTTGCCTTGCCGGCGCGTTTGAAGATGGTGGCGGCGAGATGGGCGATTTCGGACATGAGAGCCTCTCCGGCCTGGATGATCGGCACGATAATTTCCGCTGTATCTTGTCGGCAGTTGGCGGAAATTTCAAATCGGGATTTGAGCTATTGGAGGCGGTCTTTTGCCAAAGTTGGCGCCGCCCCTCATCGCCCTGCCGGGCACTTCTCCCCGTATAGTGACGGGGAGAAGGGGCCAGCCGCAATCTCGGCGCCTACTCTGTAACGCTGGTAGTTGGCGAAATCGGTGATGAGAGCGCCCCTCTCCCCGTCACTATACGGGGAGAGGGTGCCGGCAGGCAGGTGAGGGGCGGCGCCAACTTTGGCAATTGATGGGAACCCTTGAACGAACAGAAGTCAACTGTGCTGTTCGTTCAGGCAGCCACAGGCTGCCCAATACGCAGGAAATCGCTGTCGAAGGGAACCTCCCGCGCCGCGCCGCCCGTCACCAGTCGTATGCGGCCATCCGCCGTCGTGACAGCTTGCGGTGGCTCGCCGCCCGATAGCGGCATCGCGCCGATGACATGGCGAAAGGAAACGCTTTGGCTTTCGTCCAGCGCAAAGGCGGTCGCCACCCCTTCGCGCCTCAGCCAGTTGCCGCCGATCGAGGCGGCATGGCCGACGGCGGCACGGCCATCCTCGATGCCGAGCACGCCCAGGTGGCGACCGCTCCATGGGGCGTAGTCGCGCCCGCCATTGCTGAACCACAGCATGGTGATTGGCAGCTCGGCCGGGTTCTTCAGTACCAGCACCAGATCGTCCTCGGCCTGGCGCGCCAGCGCGGTCCAGCCCGGCCCGCCATGGTCGGCTTCGACGAGGGTGATAAAATCCTCGCGGCGGTCATCCATGCGGTATTCCGTCAGGTCGAGCGTGCCGCCGCCTGCGGCGGGAAAACGGCCGAGATCGGCGGATCGTGCCGGATAGGCCAGCAGGAAGCGGCCGCGCACGGGATCCGGCTCGAGTGGATCGTCCAGCGTCGCGGCAAACCGCTTCTGCGAAAAGGCCAGCCTGCCGCCGCCCATCATTGCCGTCATAGGGTGATGGGCGACCGAGATCGCACCATGGCCGCCGGAAAACACATGCTCCTGGTAGAGGAAGGGATGGCCGTCGCGCAGCGTCAGGATCTTGTCGACGCTGGCGCCCATCACCTTGTGCCGCAGGCGATAGACCGCGCGCCAGCCATCGTCGGTCGCGACACTTTCGACGACATCCCAGGCGCTGTTGGCCGGCCAGCCATGCAGCGGCGCCTCCTCGACATCGCTGCGCGAAAACGGCGCGCAGAGAAAATCGCCGGACAGCCGAACCGTGCCTTCCGGCAAATTGTCCGGCAGCGTCTCGCCCGCATCGACCCAGGGCGCGCGATGCAGCGGCTTCAGCTGCCGCCCGCCGCCCTCGACGACCATATCGGCGATATGGCCGACCGTGAGGTCGAGCGAAACCGAAATGCCCCAGGCCTTGATGGTGTGGATGGTCATTGCGCTCTCACCGATTCTGCAGGCGCAAACTGCCCTGTTCGGCGGCACTTGCGCAAGCATTGCGGCAGGCATTTTGCATCAGTTGTCACTCTCCCGCATCGCATATGGATTCTTTCGAAGAGGACCCCCACCCTAACCCTCCCCACAAGGGGGAGGGAACGCTGCCGCGTGCCTTAATTGTTCTTTCTTTGCCCCGAAAAGACAGGCGACTAGCCTAAGTCGGCGCCAACGGAAGTCTCCCTCCCCCTTGTGGGGGTCCGAAGG
>NZ_RZTT01000009.1 GCF_003996995.1 Mesorhizobium sp. M7A.T.Ca.US.000.02.2.1
CTCTCAGGATGAAGTCGTGCAGCATCTTGGCGGCCGGCGACAGTGCGCGATTCCTGACCGTGATCAGGCTGTAGGGCCTGACCTCGATGTCGAATTCGGTCTGGACGACGTCGATGGCGCCGGCCAGCCCGTCAGGGCTCTGGATGAATTTCGCCACCTGGACAGAGACCGGTGCGATGGCATCGGATTGCGCGACCATGACCAGGGTCAGGAGCAGCGAACTGGTGTTCAGGATACGGTCCGGCAAAGCGATGTTGCGATTGAGGAAGTTGCTCTCCATGGCCTGGCGCAAGGGTGAGCCGCCGGACTGGAAGACCCAGTCATAGGCGGCGGTCTCTTCCAGCCGCACCGCCTCGCCCTTGGTGAGCGGATGGCCCCGGCGCACGATCAGGCAGGCCTTCTCGACGCCGATGACGCGCGACTCGAACAGCCGCGGATTGAGATCGTCCGGGATGCGCGCGATGATGAAGTCATGGCGCGTGGCGATCAGCTCGCGTGCCAGCACATTGGAGGTCTCGACCTGCATGGTGATCTCGATGCGCGGATAGATGCGGCGGATTTCACGAATCGCCGGCACCGCCAGCTCGATTGCCGGCGCGGTCACGGCACCCAGGAAAACCGAACCACCCTTGCCCGCCTTGAGTTCGGAAATCTCGCGGTCCACCTCGCGCATCTCCAGCAGGATCGAGCGCGCCCGCCTGGCCAAAGCCTTGCCGTATGGCGTCAAGGTGATACCGCGCGGCAGCCTCTCGCACAGCTTGACCTCCAGCACCGCCTCCATCTCTGCGATCATGCGCGAGGCCGCCGGCTGCGAAATGTTCAGAACCTGGGCTGCCGCGCTGACCCGGCTGTGGTCGTCTAGCGCGACGATCATGCGCATGTGACGCAGACTGAGACCGCTGCGCAGCAGGGTTTCGCCATCGCCCGGTGCTTCTCTGTAACCATTTGAAGCTGTTGTCGGATTCCCGGGCCGCGCCATCGCTTTTCCCTGCCTTCTGCTCGTGTAAGGCCGACCTTGGAGTCAGCCCGTCACGTCCCAATACATATACCAACCATGATATAGCAACCATCAAAGATCGCATTTGACAGTTATGGCAAAGACCCACACCCTCCGCGCGTTCCAAGACGTGACGGTCGCTGACGAGAAAATCGTATCGATTGAATCAGCGTCTCGGGGCCATGGGAGGATACCGGAGATCGATATGACGGCAGCAGTGCCCTTGGCGCTTCTGCACGATTGCGCGGCCCGCGACCCCCGGGGTGCCGCGTCCATCAAACAGGGAGAGTTAAAGTGAAAATCATCAAGACACTGGCCGCCGTCGCGGCCCTTGGCATCGCTGCCATGACCTACTCGGCGCACGCAGCCGACAAGGGTCTTGTCGGCGTGCTGATGCCGACCAAGACCTCGCAGCGCTGGATCAATGACGGCGACGCCGTCAAGTCCCAGCTCGAGGCTCTCGGCTACACCGTCGACCTGCAATACGCGCAGGACGACATCCCCAACCAGCTCAGCCAGCTGGAAAACGAAATCACCAAAGGCCCGAAGGCGCTGATCATTGCTTCGATCGACGGCACCACCCTGTCGGATGCTCTGCAGAAGGCCGCTGACGCGGGCGTCGTCGTCGTCGCCTATGACCGCCTGATCAAGAAGACCGCCAATGTCGACTACTACACCACCTTCGACAATTTCGGCGTCGGCGTGATCCAGGCGAATTCGCTGGTCAAGGGCCTCAAGGAGCGCTTCCCGAACACCAAGCCGTGGAACGTCGAACTGTTCGGCGGCTCGCCCGACGACAACAACGCCTTCTTCTTCTACGACGGTGCGATCTCCGTCCTGCAGCCACTGATCGACGACGGCTCGATCAAGATCAAGTCCGGCCAGACCGGCATGGACAAGGTCGGCACGCTGCGTTGGCTCGCCGCCACCGCCCAGGCGCGCATGGACAATCTGCTGTCGGCCAACTATTCGGACGGCAGCCGCGTCGATGGCGTTCTGTCGCCCTATGACGGCCTGTCGCGCGGCATCACCGCCTCGCTGCGCGCCGTCGGCTACGGCACCGAGGCTCAGCCGTGGCCTGTTGTGACCGGCCAGGACGCCGAAACCGCTTCGGTCAAGCTGATCATCTCGGGCGAGCAGTACTCGACCGTGTTCAAGGACACCCGCGAACTGGCCAAGGCCACCGTCGAACTCGTCGACAAGGTGCTCTCGGGCGGCAAGCCGGACGGCCTCGATGAAAAGACCTACAACAACGATGTCAAGGTCGTCCCCTCGATCCTGTTGACGCCGCATGAGGTCGACAAGTCGAACTACCAGGCACTGGTCGTCGACTCCGGCTACATCAAGGCCGACGAACTGAAGTAACCCCGATTACAAAGTCAGGGGTCCTGCGCAACGCAGGGCCCCTTTTCGTTCACCAGCGAGCCCGGTATTGTCGCCGACCTCGCCGGCAATGTTTGCCGACCTCTCAAGGAGCGGTTGTCCCATGGCCCCGACGATTTTGGAGATGCGCGACATCACCAAGACGTTCCCAGGCGTGAAGGCGCTGTCGAACGTCAACCTCAGCGTCGAGGAAGGCGAGATTCATGCCGTGGTCGGCGAGAACGGCGCCGGCAAGTCGACGCTGATGAAGGTGCTGTCGGGCGTCTATCCCTCAGGAACCTATGACGGCCAGATCATCTTTAACGGCGGGGAATGCCAGTTCAAAGGCATCCATGACAGCGAGCGCAAGGGCATCGTCATCATCCACCAGGAACTTGCGCTGGTGCCGATGCTGTCGATCGCCGAAAACATCTTCCTCGGCAACGAGCACGCCAGATACGGCATCATCGACTGGAATTCCAACGAGGCGCGCACCAGCGCCCTGTTGAAGAAGGTGGGCCTCAAGGAGGACCCCAAGACGCTGATCACCAATATCGGCGTCGGCAAGCAGCAGCTGGTCGAGATCGCCAAGGCGTTGAGCAAGGAAGTCAAGCTCCTGATCCTGGACGAGCCGACGGCGTCGCTCAGCGAAAAGGACAGCCAGGCGCTGCTCGACCTTCTGCTCGAATTCAAGCGGCAGGGCATGACCTCGATCCTGATCTCGCACAAGCTCAACGAGGTGAACCGGGTCGCAGACAAGGTGACGGTGATCCGTGACGGGCGCACCATCGAGACGCTGGCCAAGAAGGACATCTCTGAAGACCGCATCATCACTTCGATGGTCGGCCGCTCACTCGACGACCGCTATCCGCCGCGCGAGCCTGACATCGGCGAGGTCGTGTTCGAAGTGAAGAACTGGTCGGTCTATCACCCGATCCATGCCGAGCGGCAGGTGATCAAGGGCATCGACATCAACGTGCGCAAGGGCGAAGTCGTGGGCATTGCCGGGCTGATGGGCGCTGGCCGCACCGAATTCGCCATGAGCCTGTTCGGCCGCTCCTACGGCCGCCGCATCTCCGGCGAGGTGCTGCTCAAGGGCAAACCGGTCGACGTATCCTCGGTGAGCAAGGCGGTCCAACACGGCATCGCCTACGTCACAGAGGACCGCAAGACCTACGGTCTCAACCTCATCGACCATATCAAGCACAACATCACGCTGGCCAATCTTGGCGGCGTCTCGCGCCACAGCGTGATCGACGACATGCGCGAGCTCGCCGTTGCCAACGACTATCGCAAGAAGACCAATATCCGCGCTTCCAGCGTCTATCAGATGACCGGCAATCTCTCCGGCGGCAACCAGCAGAAAGTGGTGTTGTCGAAATGGCTGTTCGCCGACCCGGACGTGCTGATCCTCGACGAGCCGACGCGCGGCATCGATGTCGGCGCCAAGTACGAAATCTATACGATCATCGCCCGTCTCGCGGCTGAGGGTAAGGCGATCGTCGTCATCTCGTCGGAAATGCCGGAATTGCTCGGCATCACCGACCGCATCTACGTCATGAACGAAGGGCGCATCGTGGGCGAAATGCCCGCCGCGGAAGCAAGCCAGGAAAAAATAATGCGCGCCATCGTTCGTGGAGAAGGAAAAGCAGCATGAGCACCGAAAGCGCCCCCGCCCCGCAGGGCAACGTCGCCGAAGAGCAGCGCCCACGCATCGCCGTCTCGGCGCTGACGACGAACCTGCGCGAATACGGCCTGATCCTGGCGCTGATCGCCATCATGGTGTTCTTCCAGTTCACCACGAACGGAACGCTGTTCAAGCCGGTGAACCTGAGCAACCTGGTACAGCAGAACTCGTTCATCATCGTGATGGCGCTGGGCATGCTGCTGGTGATCGTCTCCGGCCATATCGACCTGAGTGTCGGATCGGTGGCGGGCTTCATCGGCGCGCTGGCGGCGATGATGATGGTCATCTGGCCGCTCGGTCCGTTCAGCAACCCGCTGGTGGTCTCGATCATCTGCCTGATCGTGGGCGGCGCGATCGGCGCCGCGCAAGGCTATTGGATCGCCTATCACCGAATACCGAGCTTCATCGTCACGCTGGCCGGCATGCTGATCTTCCGCGGCATCTGCCAGGCCCTGCTGGGCGGCGGATCCTCGGTGGGGCCGCTACCCGATGGCTTCAAGGCGCTCAGCTCCGGCTTCATCCCGGATGTCATCGGCCCGCTGACGCTGATCCCGCCGACAGTGAACGCGGCCGGCAAGACCATCATGGGCAGCGGCCTGACTCTGCACATGACGACGATCGTGCTGGGCCTGATCGCTGTGCTGGCCTACGCCTATTTCGGGGTGAGGACGCGCCGCAAGCGCGAACGCCATGGCTATGAGGCCGAGCCCTTTGCCCTGTTCGTCGTCAAGACGCTGGTCGGCAGCGCGCTGGCGCTGTTCCTGGTCTACCAGTTCGCCAGCTACAGGGGCCTGCCGGTGGTGCTGCTCGTCATGGGCGTGCTGATCTCGCTGTTCGTCTTCGTCACCAAGCGCATGACCATCGGCCGCCGTATCTATGCCATGGGCGGCAATTCCAAGGCCGCGCAGCTGTCAGGCATCAACACCGAGCGGCTGACGCTGATGGTGTTCATCAATATGGGCGTGCTGTCGGCGCTCGGCGGCCTGATCATCGCGGCGCGACTGGGACAGGCGGTGCCGGCCGCGGGCCTCGGCAGCGAACTCGACGTCATCGCCGCCGTCTTCATCGGCGGCGCCTCGGCGATGGGCGGCGTCGGTCAGGTCATCGGCGCGGTGGTCGGCGGCTTCATCATGGGCGTGATGAACAACGGCATGTCGATCATGGGCGTCAATGTCGACTGGCAGCAGGTGGTCAAAGGCCTGGTGCTGCTCGGCGCCGTGATCTTCGACGTCTACAACAAGAACAAGGCTTGAACGGGCTTAAGAGCAATTCCAAGGAAAAGTGTGAAACGGTTTTCCGCCTGGAATTGCGCCAAGACAATGAGTTAGAGCGGTTCGCCGTTTCCGTGAAACGGTGAACTGCTCTAGGCGAGGCAAGCAGGAGGCATACGATCGCGGCGCTGCCGGCAACCCGCCGGTAACAGAAGTCCCTGAGGGACCAGGCCCGCGAGCGCAATCCGAACTGAGAATTTAAACCGTGGCATGGACGAGGTCCCGGCCGCGCTGAGTAAGGTCTGCCGTTTTGGCAGTCCTGCCAAGGCAAATGAGAGAGGATTCATCATGCTGATCTCCCAGATCCTCGACGACGCCGAGACCATCCGCGTCGTCGCCCGCAATGGCGGCAAGACCCGGATCATCAATGGCGCCCGCAGCGTATATTCGCTGGCGATGGAGGCCGCCCGCACCGGCGTCGGCCTCGTCGCGCTGATCGAACGCAAGGGGCTTGGCGAGACGGTCGATCTCGAGGCCGCTTACAAGAAGGGGCGGCTGCTGTCGCCGATCAATCACCCTGATCCGGCGCATCTGCACCTGACCGGCACCGGGCTGACGCATCTCGGCTCCGCCGCGACGCGCGATTCCATGCACAAGAAGCTGAGCGCCGACGGCGAGGAGCAGCTCACCGATTCCATGAAGATGTTTCGCATGGGGCTGGAGGGCGGCAAGCCGGCAAATGGCCAGATCGGCGTGCAGCCGGAATGGTTCTACAAGGGCAACGGCACGATGGCGGTGGCGCCAGGCGCCGCACTCCTGTCACCGGCCTTTGCCAAGGACGCCGGCGAAGAGCCCGAGGTGGCCGGCATCTATGTCATCGGCGACGACGGCGCACCTTTCCGCGTCGGCTTCACGCTGTCGAACGAGTTTTCCGACCACGTGACCGAGCGCGTGAACTATCTGTTCCTCGCCCATTCCAAGCTGCGCAACGCCTCGTTCGGTCCGGAAATCCTGATCGGCGACCTGCCGCCCGATATCCGCGGCACCTCGCGCATCGTGCGTGACAGCGAGGTGCTGTGGGAAAAGCCGTTCCTGTCCGGCGAAGCGAACATGTCGCACACCATTGCCAATCTCGAACATCACCATTTCAAATACGCGGCCTTCCGCCAGCCGGGCGACGTGCATGTGCATATGTTCGGCACGGCCACGCTCTCTTTCGCCGACGGCATCAGGACCGAGGCCGGCGATGTGTTCGAGATCGAGGCCGGGGACTTCGGCCTGCCGCTGCGCAATCCGCTCGAGATCGAACAGCCGGTGAAGGTGGCGGTGAAGGCGCTTTGAGGTAGCGCCTTTTTCCTTCTCCCCTTGTGGGAGAAGGTGGATCGGCGCGTTAGCGCCGAGACGGATGAGGGGTGTTCCAGCGAAGTGAGACGTTAGCGTTCCCTGGAACACCCCTCATCCGTCGCCTTCGGCGACACCTTCTCCCACAAGGGGAGAAGGAAAAAGGCGCCTCAACCTCAATAAATATCGAAGTCGAAATACTTGGCCTGGATCTTCTTGTAGGTGCCGTCGGCGACGATCGCGTCGATGGCCGCGTTGAGCTTGTCGCGAAGTGCTGTGTCTTCCAAGCGAACGGCAATACCGGCTTGCGTTTCCGTGCCCTTGACGTCGCCAACCAGTTTGCAGCAGCCGTCGCTCGCCTTCTTCAGCCAGTCCATCAGCACGAACTTGTCCGAGATCACAGCGTCAAGACGACCGTTGGTCAGATCGGTGATCGCCTCTTCCTGGGTCGGATAGAGCTTTGCCTCCGCGCCTGCCTTGCCATACTCATTCTGGGCGTAGTCGGCCTGCGTGGTCGAGGCCTGGGCGCCGACCGTCTTGCCGGCCAGTGCCGATGGTTCGGTCGAGGTGAGATCGCTGTCCTTCGGCGCCACCAGAGCCAGCGGTGTCGTATAATATTTGTTGGTGAAGGCGACCTGCTTCTTGCGCTCCTCGGTGATGCTCATCGAGGCGATGATGGCGTCGAATTTCTTCGCCTGCAAAGCGGGAATGATGCCGTCCCAGTCCTGGGTGACGATCTCGCACTCGACCTTCATCTGCGCGCATAGTGCATTGGCGATGTCGATGTCGAAGCCTTCGACCTTGCCGTCAGCCGTAATGGTGTTGAACGGCGGATAGGCGCCCTCCGTGCCGATCTTGATTTTCTCCTGCGCCTGCGAAAGCGAGCCGGCCGCCACCACCAGCATGGCAGCGCCTGCTGCCGATATGATCCATTTCGAAATCTGCATTTTCTTGGTTCCCCTTGAACGCCGGCATCTTGACGACCAGCAAGGCAGCCAAGCATGGCGAGCCAGCGCAGGCAAGTATTTTGCCTGACGGCGGCGCTCAGCGCGCGGCGCGGAAATGCTTGGACAGCTTCAGGCCCTGCGCCTGGTAGTTGGAGCCGAGATCGGTGCCGTAGAGGGCCTGCGGCCGCTTCAGCATGTGTTCGTAGACCAGCCGGCCGACGATCTGGCCATGGTCGAGAATGAACGGCACTTCATGGCTGCGCACTTCCAGCACCGCCCGGCTGCCCGTGCCGCCAGACGCGGAGTGGCCGAAGCCCGGATCGAAGAAGCCGGCATAGTGGACGCGGAATTCGCCGACCAGCGGATCGAAGGGCGTCATCTCGGCGGCGTAGAGCGGCGGTACGTGCACCGCCTCCTGGCTGACGAGGATGTAGAACTCGTCGGGGTCGAGCACCAGTTCGCCGGCGCCGCTCTTGTGGATCGGCTCCCAGAAGTCGACGACTTCCTGCGCCGCGCGCTTGTCGACATCGACGAGGCCGGTGTGATGCTTGCCGCGATAGCCGACCAGCCCGTTCTGATCGCCGTTGAGGTCGATCGACAGCGCGATGCCGCCGCCGGAAATATTCGGCGGCTCGGTGGCGACCAGCGTCTGCGCGCGATGCAACTCGTGCAGCTCGGCTTCCGAGAGCAGCGCATTGCCGGTGCGGAAGCGGATTTGCGACAGGCGTGAGCCGGTGCGCACGACGATCGGGAAGGTGCGGGGGCTGACTTCCAGAAACAGCGGGCCGTGATAGCCGGCAGCGATCTTGTCGAACTCGTGGCCGCGATCGGTCATGACCCGGGTGAAGATGTCGAGCCGCCCGGTCGAGCTCTTCGGATTGGCCGAGGCCGAAATGTCAGCCGGCAATGCCAGGCTTTCGAGCAAGGGCACGATATAGACGCAGCCGGTCTCCAGCACCGCGCCCTCGGCAAGATTGATCTCGTGCAGCTGCAGCCGGTCGAGCTTTTCCGAGACCTTGTGGTTGGGGCCGGGCAGGAAGGAGGCCCGCACCCGCCAGGCCTTGTCGCCGAGCCTGAGATCGAGACTGGCCGGCTGGATCTGGTCGGCGTCGAGCGCACGCGCCGACTTCAGCGCGCCGGACTGGAACAGCGCCGATATGTCCTGGTCGGGAAGAATGCCTGTCTGCCGCAAGGCTCCACTCCTAGGTCAGACGTTTTTCTTGTCGCAGGTTCTGGTCGCAAAACCGTGGAACACTTTTGCGGAACCTGCTTGGTACAAACCTCTTAATGAAGCCGGCAATTGACGCAAGCGTGGCGCGGGTCTAAAGGGTCGTTATCCCGTGGTGATTTGGCCGGTCGGCTTGCAGCCACGTTAAACAAGTCGCTAAAGGACCGTCGGGCCGCAAGGCCGTATGGACCGGTTGCGACTTTCGCGGCCGGTTTTTTTGTGTCTGGAAGAAAAGCGATGAGCACCAAGAAGCGCAACTGGAAGCCTCAGACGGCACTCGTGCACAGCGGAACGCTGCGTTCCGGTTTCGGCGAAACGTCGGAAGCGATTTACCTGACCCAGGGCTATGTCTACGAAACGGCACAGGCCGCCGAAGCCCGTTTCAAGGGCGAGGAGCCGGGTTTCATCTATTCGCGCTACGCCAACCCCACCGTCGACATGTTCGAGAAGCGCATGTGCGCGCTCGAAGGCGCCGAAGACGCCCGCGCCACCGCGTCCGGCATGGCGGCGGTGACGGCCGCCCTTCTGTGCAGCGCCAAGGCCGGCGACCATATCGTGGCGGCACGTGCGCTGTTCGGCTCCTGCCGCTGGGTGGTCGAGACGCTGGCGCCGAGATACGGCATCGAGGCGACGCTGGTCGACGGCACCGACATCGCCAACTGGGAAAAGGCGGTCAAGCCGAACACCAAGCTGTTCTTCCTGGAAAGCCCGACCAATCCGACGCTGGAAGTGGTCGATATCGCCGCTGTCGCCTCGCTTGCCAATTCGATCGGCGCAAGGCTGATCGTCGACAATGTCTTCGCCACGCCTTTGCAGCAGAAGCCCTTGCAGCTCGGCGCCCATATCGTCGTCTATTCGGCGACCAAGCACATAGACGGCCAAGGGCGCTGTCTCGGCGGCGTCATCCTGTCGGACAAGAAGTGGATCGACGAGAACCTGCACGATTATTTCCGCCATACTGGCCCAAGCCTGTCACCCTTCAACGCCTGGACGCTGCTGAAAGGCCTGGAAACGCTGCCGCTGCGCGTGCGCCAGCAGACGGAAAGCGCCGGCAGGATCGCGGATTTCCTGGCCGAGCGGCCGGAAATCGCCCGCGTCATCTATCCCGGCCGCGCCGACCATCCGCAGGCCGACATCGTCAAGAAGCAGATGTCGGGCGGCTCGACACTGATCTGTCTCGACGTCAAGGGCGGCAAGCAGGCGGCCTTCGCCTTGCAGAACGCGCTCGACATCGTCTTGATCTCCAACAATCTCGGTGACGCCAAGAGCCTGATCACCCATCCGGCGACGACGACGCATAAGAATTTGAGCGACGAGGCGCGCGCCGAGCTCGGCATCGGGCCGGGCACGCTCAGGCTGTCGGTTGGGCTGGAGGATGCCGACGATCTGCTCGAGGATATCGCGCAGGCGCTGAAGGCCAGGTAGCGCGCGCGAGCGTCGTCACAGGATTACAGGCCGACCGCCTTGCGCAGCACTTCGTTCATGCGGGTCTGCCAGCCATCGCCAGCGGCCTTGAAGCGGTCGAGAACGTCGGCGTCGAGGCGTAGCTGTACGGCACGTTTGGGCCGGGCAAGCGGCGGCCGGCCAACCTTGCGGCGCGAAACGGCATCGGTTGGCTGCGCATCCGGATCGGCTTCGGCCGCAGCGGTGATCTTGGCATCTTCTTCGTCGGTCATCGCGGCAAGCGCCTTTTTGGCCAACGCCAAAGCGTCAGCACGTGACAGCTGGGGCGCAGCTGCCTCACGGCGTACGATCGTCTTAGAGGTTTTCGACATAGTCCGTAATTTCCTGCCTTGTGGCCTTGCGCAGCGAAATAACGCGGATGGCGTATCGTCGCTCGACATAAACCATCACATGGACGCCAGTTCCGATCAGACCGATGGCAACGAGGCGGTCCTCGCCAAAGTCCTCGCTGTCGTCGAGCCTGATAGCGGCGTTGGCGAAGTCGAAGGATGGTGCGATCGCAAAATCCACGCCATGCTTGGCCCTGTTCATCCTGGCCTTGTTTTCATCCCACTCGAACTGCATCGCCGCCGGTGCGTTCCCATAAATTATGTATACACAAAAATAGAGCCTAACGCAACATTTCCGTATATACGATAATTATTCCAGCGGTCAAACCTAGCTGACGCCTTCAGGCGCCGGACGGCGTCTCTTCCAGCTCGGCCGTCTTGGTGCCGATGGTCATCGCATTGCCGCGCCAGTCGACGGCGCCGCCGAGCCAGCCGCGTCCCCACATCGCCGGCAGGATCAGGTCGCGCGCCATGATCGCGGCGACCATGCGTGGCGACAGGTACCAGCCCTTGGACCAGGCCAGGGCGCACTCCGGAAGGTAGAAGGCCGCCAGTACGGCAATGGCGGTTGCCCAGAGGCTGAAACCGGCACTGGCTGCGGCAATCAGCGCAAGCACCAGCGGCACCACGGCGCCGGTCAGGATTTCGGGTGCGAAGAACAGCGGGAAAGTGACGCGGCGCAGGCGCGCCCAGCGGGCCTGACGCGACCAGATCTCGTCAAACGAGCGCCGGCCAAGCGGCTGCTCGAAGGGGGCGGCGACGAGATTGACGCGCAGGCCGAGGCTGTTCACCAGCTTGGTCGCGGCGGCGTCCTCGGCGATCTCGGCGGCCAGCGCGC
Source organism: Mesorhizobium sp. M7A.T.Ca.US.000.02.2.1 (assembly GCF_003996995.1). Taxonomy (GTDB): domain Bacteria; phylum Pseudomonadota; class Alphaproteobacteria; order Rhizobiales; family Rhizobiaceae; genus Mesorhizobium. The sequence continues at coordinate 11,405 of NZ_RZTT01000009.1, forward strand.
GGATGCCGCCATTGGCGTCGAGCATCGGCTTGTTCCAGAGCATGCTCTTGCCCTGGGCAAAGCCAAGGCCGAGCGCCTCGCCGGCATATTGCCAGCGCGCCTGCAGCGTGTTGAGGAAAGCGCATTCGACCTCGGCCCAGAAGCCGGCAGGCCGGGAGCCGATCGGCGTCGAGCAGACAAGGCCGGTGCCGGGCCGCCAGGCAGCCATCAGGTGCTGGACGTAGTCTCTCGGCATCAGCACGTTGGAATCGGCCAGGACGACCCAGTCGTGCCGCGCCGCTTCCCAGCCCTTGACGCAATTGTTGAGTTTCGGATTGGCGCTGATGCGGTCGTCGCCGATAAGCAGCCGGGCTGGCACTTTCGGAAACCGGACGATCGTCCTGTTTATCAATTTGACCACCGGATCGTCGGCATGGGCAACGCAGAAAATCAACTCGTAGCGCGGCCAATCGAGCGAGAAGGCGCGTTCCAGCGTCTCCTGCGTGAACGGCTCGACGCCGCGCGACGGCACGACGATCGACACCGGCCGCGGCTTGGCGGCCGGCGGCCCAATGGTGTGGCGCCGTTTCAGACGCGAAGCGGCGAGCACGATGCTGGCGAGATTCGAGAGGATGAGGACAGTTGAAAGCGTGGCGGCTATGAGAGTGAGTTCCATCGAAATCCGGTCACTCCAGGAAAACCGGTCCGCAAGATGGCCGGTTTCAACAGTTCAGCAGAGCGCCCGAGTCGCGCATCACCAGTCCGCGCACACCATCATTGTCATATGTCACTTAAATGACATTCTTTGTCGGCACCTGCCCGCGAGGTCGGCCAGAGGAGGCTTCGGTCGGTTGACCTAACCGCACAGAGCGCCGAAAGTTCCGCTGGAACCGTTTTTTGGAGCCGCTTATGTATAGCGCCGTCACGCGCAACATCGAAGTGCAGGTCAGGCCATTCTATCTGGAGGACCGTTCGGATCCCTCGGAGAACCGCTATGTCTGGGGCTATCAGATAACGATCGACAATCAGTCGGACGACTTCGTGCAGCTTCTGTCGCGCTATTGGCATATCACCGACGGCACTGGCCGGGTCGAGGAAGTGCGCGGCCCCGGCGTCGTCGGCGACCAGCCCGAACTCAATCCCGGCGACAGCTACCAATACACGTCCGGTTGCCCGCTCTCGACACCATCCGGCATCATGGTCGGGCACTACACGATGCGCAACCAGCAGGGCGAGACGTTCGACATCGCCATTCCGGCGTTTTCGCTGGACCTGCCGGGGACGCGGCGGACGGTGAATTGATTTCGCCTCACCGGCCGCTCCGCGGCCGGTGAGGCGTGGTTTTCTCTCTACTGAGCCGCGAATTCCGCCGGGTCGAAGTCATATTGCTTCGAGCAGAATTCGCAGGCGACGTGGATGCCGCCGTCCTCGGTGCTGTCCTTGATCTCCTGCGCGGAAAAACCCTCGAGGATGCCGCGGATCTTGTCCCTGGAGCACGAGCACTGGTCGGCGACCGGAACGCCGCCGAAGACGCGCACGCCATGCTCGTGGAACAGCCTGTAAAGCAGCCGCTCGGCACCGATCGTCGGGTCGATCAGTTCGGTCGGCTCGATCGTGCCGAGCAGCGCCAGCAACTCCTGCCAGGAATTGTCGACCGGGTCGTGGATCTCCTCGCGCGGATCGCCATCGCCACCCGGCAGGTCCGGGACGCGCATGCGCTCGGGCGACTGCGGCAGGAACTGCGCCAGGATACCACCGGCGCGCCACTGCTCGCGGGCACCGCCAGGACCGGGCGTCAAAAGCTTGGCCACCGACAGCCTGAGATCGGTCGGGATCTGTTCCGACTGGCGAAAATAGGTGCGTGCCGCATCTTCCAGCGTCTCGCCGTCGAGTTGGACGATGCCCTGGTAGCGCTGCGTGTGAGCGCCCTGGTCGATGGTCAGCGCCAGCACGCCGCTGCCAAGCAGCGTCTGCTGGGAAGTTTCGCCGGCCGCGACAAGGGCTTCCAGCCGGTCGGCGTCAAAACGCGCATAGGCGCGCAGCGCCGAGGGCGTGGAAAAATCCGCGACCAGCATGTCGACAGGCCCGTCGGTGCGGGTCTGCAGGATGAACTTGCCCTCGAACTTCAGCGAGGTGCCGAGCAGCACGGTCAGCACACAGGCCTCCGCCAGCAGGCGGGCGACCGGCTCGGGATAATCGTGGCGGCTGAGGATGGCATCGAGCATCGGCCCGAGTTGGACGGTGCGGCCCCGCACATCGAGCGGGCCGACCTCGAACGGCACGACATGATCGTCGCCGGCATAGCCAAATTCGCCGAGTTTGGGGTGATGTTCAGTCACTTGATAGGTTTCCAACATGACAAAGCTCCAGGGCGCGGCCATGCCGCCCTCCGGGGCGCATGCGTCGAAACGCGCTTGATTTGCGTGATGCGGCGCAAATAGGCATCACACCCCCGCAGATCAAGCTCCCGGGGATCAAGCGCCGAGACACTTCAAGCGCCGAGACACCAGGCAAGCACGGCCTTCTGGGCATGGAGCCGGTTCTCGGCCTCGTCGAAGACCACCGAATGCGGCCCGTCGATGACCTCGTCCGTCACTTCCTCGCCACGATGCGCCGGCAGGCAATGCATGAACAGCGCGTCCGGCTTGGCCTTGGCCATCAGCTTGGCGTTGACCTGATAGGGCGAGAACACGTTGTGGCCGCGGGCGCGATGCTCCTGACCCATCGAAACCCAACAATCCGTGACGATGCAGTCGGCCTGATCGACGGCTTCCTCGGGCGAGCGGGTGAAGTGCAGCTTGCCGCCATGTGCCCGCGACCAGTCGATATGCTTCTGCGCCGGTTCGCTGCCCTCGGGCACGGCGACGTTGAGGTTGAAGCGGAACCGGGCCGAGGCCTCAAGCAAGGAATGCAGCACATTGTTGCCGTCGCCGGTCCAGGCGATGGTCTTGCCGGCGACCGGACCGCGATGTTCCTCGAAGGTCATGATATCGGCCATCAGCTGGCAGGGATGGGTGTCGTCGGTCAATCCGTTGATCACCGGCACGGTGGCGTTCTCGGTCAATTCCAGCAGGCGCTCATGCGAGGTGGTGCGGATCATGATCGCATCGACATAGCGCGACAGCACCTTGGCCGTGTCGGCAATGGTCTCGGAGCGGCCGAGCTGCATCTCGGTGCCGGTCAGCATGATGGTCTCGCCGCCGAGCTGCCGCATGCCGACGTCGAAGGAGACGCGCGTGCGCGTCGACGGCTTGTCGAAGATCATTGCCAGCACCTTGCCTTCAAGCGGTTTGGTGCGCTCGCCGGCCTTGAGGCGCGCCTTTCGCACCACCGCATCGTCCAGCATCAAGCGCAGATCGCCTTCGGAAACGGTGGAAAGATCGGTGAAATGGCGAACTGACATCAGCAATGGTTCCGGGATTACTTCGCCGCGGCGGAAGCGATCGCCTCCGCCAGGCCCTTGGCGCCGGCGCGGATGCGGTTGAGCGCCTCATGGATCTCGGCGTCGGTGACGGTGAGCGGCGGCAACAGGCGAATGACGTTGTCGCCGGCCGGAACCGCCAGCAGGTTCTGGTCGCGCAAGGCCATGTTCACCTTGGTGTTGGGCATGGCGCATTTGAGGCCGAGCATCAGCCCGGCGCCCCTGATGTCCTCGATGATTTCGGGAAATTCGTCGGCGACCGACGCCAGCCCCTGCTTCATCAGCAGCGCCTTGCGCTGGACATCTTCGAGGAAACCGTCTTCCAGCACGACATCGAGCACGGCGTTGCCGACCGCCATGGCAAGCGGGTTGCCGCCGAAAGTGGTGCCGTGCACGCCAGCGGTCATGCCGACGGCCGCTTCATCCGTGGCAAGGCAGGCGCCCATCGGGAAGCCGCCGCCAATACCCTTGGCGATCGCCATGATGTCTGGCGTGACACCTGACCATTCATGCGCGAACAGCTTGCCGGTGCGGCCGATGCCGCACTGGACCTCGTCGTAGATCAACAGCAGGCCGTGCTGTTCGCACAATTGCCTGAGCCGCTTCAGCGACTGCGTCGGCACCGGGCGGATACCGCCCTCGCCCTGCACCGGCTCGATCAGGATCGCGGCCGTCTCCGGCGTGATCGCCTTTTCGGCGGCGTCGATATCGTCGAAGCCGACCTGATCGAAACCTTCGACCTTAGGGCCGAAGCCTTCGAGATATTTGTACTGGCCGCCAGCCGCGATGGTCGCCAGCGTGCGGCCATGGAAGGCGCCTTCGAAGGTGATGACGCGGAAGCGCTCGGGATTTCCTTTGACGAAATGGTAGCGCCGCGCCGTCTTGATCGCGCATTCCAGCGCCTCGGCGCCGGAATTGGTGAAGAACACCTTGTCGGCGAAGGTGGCGTCGGCCAGCCGCTCGCCAAGCCGGCTCTGCCCCGGAATCTCATAGAGGTTGGAAACATGCCAGAGCTTGGCGGCCTGCTCGGTGAGTGCGGCGACCAGATGCGGATGGCTGTGGCCCAGCGAATTGACGGCGATGCCGCCGGCGAAATCGAGATATCGCTCGCCCTTGTCGGTAATCAGCCATGTGCCTTCCCCGTGGTCGAAGGCCAGGGGTGCGCGAGCAAAGGTCTCGTAAAGCGCCGAACCGCTCATTATATGCGTCTCCGGTACCGGAAAATCAAAAAGCCGCCAAAGCGGCGGCCTGTGCGGCTTATCCTGTTTTTCGGCCATGAAGTCAACGAAAACGTCGCGTAGTGGCGCGCGGCAAGCCCCCCGACGGGACGCCGGCTCATAAGCGACCGGGCAAGTTGGGGAAAACCGAAAAAACCGATTCGTGTTGCACTTGGGACTCTTGTCACCGAGTCAGCGCATAGAGTAGTTGTAGTCGAGAAATAACTAGATTTCGTGCGGCGGACCTAATCACCAGATATATGTGGTGTCTGCCCCGGCAAATGTTGCCGGGTCGGGAGAAGGATTCCGATTGCCGCACGCTTAGAGGAGCGCGGTCTCATGAACTGGACTGACGAGCGGGTAGAACTCTTGAGAAAACTGTGGTCGGAGGGTCTGAGCGCAAGCCAGATTGCTGCGCAGCTTGGAGGGGTCAGCCGCAACGCGGTCATCGGGAAGGTGCATCGGCTGAAACTGTCGGGCCGCGGACGCTCGACCGCCACACCGGCACGCCAGAAGAAGGCAGCGCAAGGATCGACCGTCCAGAAATCGGTATCACGCGCTGCAACCACGGCACGCCATGTCACGACATCGATCGGCGCGACCGCCTTGCAGACGCAGTTCGACGCCGAACCCGTGGCACGCCATTACATCCGCCCGGTTGAGAATGTCGTGCTGCCGATCTCGCGGCATCTGCAACTGGTCGAGCTGACCGAGCGAACCTGCAAATGGCCGAACGGTGACCCGCTTTCAGAGGACTTCCATTTCTGCGGCAACGAAGCCGCCGAAACCGGACCCTACTGCAAATATCACGCCCGCGTGGCGTTCCAGCCGGCATCGGAGCGGCGGCGGAGTCGCTGAGCGAATAGCGAATAGCGAATAGCGAATAGCGAATAGCGAATAGCGAATAGCGAATAGAAACGGCTTGCCTTCCGTCACAGGAAGCAAGCCGTTTTTGTGTTCGCTATTCGCTACTCCCTATTCGCTATTCGCTCTCTTTCACAGCCAACCGTTCTTCCTGAACCGCCAGTAGAGGAACGCGCAGATGAGCGCGATAGCGCCCAGCACCACCGGATAGCCGTATTCCATCTTCAGTTCCGGCATACTGTCGAAGTTCATGCCGTAGATGCCGGCGAGCGCCGTGGGCACCGCCAGGATCGCGGCCCAGGAGGCGAGTTTCTTGGTGTTCGCCGTTTCCTGACTCTGGCCGACCAGGAGGCTGGCCTCGAAAGCGAACGCCAGCACTTCGCGCAGGCTGTCGATCTTCTCCTGGACGGTGCGGATGTGGTCGGTCACGTCGCGGAACAGCGGGTGCATGGCGGTATGTATCTGCGGCAGCTCGGCGCTGGTCAGCCGTCGGCAGACTTCGACCAGCGGAAGCGCGGCATTGCGCAGGCGCAGGAGATCGCGGCGCAGCATATAGAGCCGTTCGATGTCGGGAGCGGTCATCGGCTTCAGCAGAACCTTGTCCTCGATCGCCTCGACTTCGTCCTCGATCTGCTCGAGCACCGGCATGTAATTGTCGACGATGAAATCGAGAATGGCATAGAGGACGAAATCCTCGCCCTTGGCCAGCGAGTGCGGGCAGCTTTCCCAGTGCTGACGAACGGCGGCATAGGACGTCGAAGGACCGTGCCTGACGCTGACGATGTAGCCTGAGCCGACGAACAAATGGGTCTCGCCGAAGGTGACCCGACCGTCGATCAACTGCGCCGTGCGAGCGACGATGAACAAGGCGTCGCCATATTGCTCGATCTTCGGCCGCTGGTGCGGGTGCTCGGCATCCTCGATCGCCAACTCATGCAGGTGGAACTGCGCCTGGACGCGCAGCAACAGGTTACGGTCGGGCTCCAAAAGGCCGATCCACACGACATGACCGGATTTCTTTGCCCATTCGCCGGCTTCCTCGATGGGAATGTCGGCGATGCGGCGCCCCGCCGTGTAGACGCCGCAAGCGATAATGCCCGATATCGGCCCAGGCGCCGGGGTCAGGTCCCGAGCATTTTCCATCACGACCTCCCGGAGCAAATCCACGGGCGAGGATAGAGGCAAAGCTCGGAAAGCTTAGCGTAAATCGGGTGACGGTTCGAGAGGCGCGTTCACTTCACCGGCTGCGTCTCGGAAAGACTGATTTTGTCGGTCTTGTCACCCTTGGGCCGCTCAGCCGGCAACTGATCGCCGGTGACGATGTAATAGATGGTCTCGGCGATGTTGGTGGCGTGATCACCGATACGCTCGATGTTCTTGGCACAAAACAACAGATGCGTGCAGGGCGTGATGTTGCGCGGATCTTCCATCATGTAGGTCAGCAATTCGCGAAACAGCGATGTGTACATGGCGTCGATCTGGTCGTCACGATCGCGCACGAAGCCGATTTTCTCCACCGCGCGAGACGCGTAGACGTCGAGCACTTCCTTGAGCTGGGTCAACGCCAGGGTGGACAGAGCCTCGAGGCCGCGGAACAGGCTGGTCGGCTGGCGTCCATCGGTGACGGCGACCACCCGCTTGGCAACGTTCTTGGCGAGATCGCCAACCCGCTCGAGGTCGGCGGAGATGCGAATGGTCCCGACGATCTCGCGCAAATCCGCCGCCATCGGCTGACGCTTGGCAATGATGATGATGGCCTTGTCGTCGATTTCGCGCTGGCCCTCGTCCAGTACGGTATCGTCGCGGATGACCTTCTGGGCAAGGCCTGGGTCGGCATTGACGAGAGCGGTGACCGCCTGCTCGACCATGCGCTCGGCATGGCCTCCCATCGCGGCGATGCGCTTCGACAGATATTTCAACTCCTCGTCATAAGCGCTGACGATGTGCACGGACTGCATGGCAAAATGCCTTCCCACGGGGTGTTTTGATTTTGAGTCGTTTCCTCGAATCCCCGCTGATACGCTAGCCGGATGACAGAAAAAAGAAACAGTCCCTTTGAATTAGTGCGATATCAGTGAGTCGGCAAATGAACCGAGAATGCCGCGCCGTTGCCGACTTCGGACTTGATCGAAAGCCGGGCGTTGTGGCGCGTCAGTATATGCTTGACGATCGACAGGCCGAGGCCGGTACCCTTCTGGGTCCGGCTGGTCTCGACGTCGACGCGGTAGAAGCGCTCGGTAATGCGCGGAATGTGCTCCTCGGGAATGCCAGGGCCAAAGTCCCTGATCGTCACGTCGATGCCCGGCTCTGATCCGGCATCGCTATGGGCTATGGATACAACCACGCGCCCACCCGACTGCCCGTATTTGCAGGCGTTTTCCAGGAGGTTCTCGAAAACCTGGAAAAGCTCATCGCGATCGCCAGGCACATGAAGCGGCCCATCGGCGTAGTGCCGCTCGATGGCAACGGCGTTTTCGCTGGCCAGCGGTCCGAGCGAGTCGATGACGCTGTCGACTGTCTGCCGCAGATCCACCTCGGTTCCCGGCTTCAGATAGGGTTTCATCTCGAGCCGCGACAGCGACAACAAATCGTCGATCAGACGCGCCATGCGACCGGTCTGGCTCTGCATGATCTGCAGAAACTGGTCGCGCGCCGCCGCGTCGTTGCGGGCTGGCCCGCGCAGCGTTTCGATAAAGCCGGCGATTGAGGCGAGCGGCGTGCGCAGTTCATGGCTGGCATTGGCAATGAAATCGGCGCGCATGCGGTCGATCCGGCGTGCTTCGCTCTGGTCCTTGAACACCAGCACATAGAGATCGGTGGCGTGACCGACCGAGGACACACTCACCCGGTAGGCCCGTTCGACCGGCAGTTTCTCCATGTAGTCGACGACATCGGAGGCGATATCGCCCGACAGTACGCCGTCCAGCAGGGTCTGCATCTCCGGCGCCCGGAATTTCAGCGACAGCGACATGCCTGGCGCGATGCCACCGAAGGCGGCGAAGGCGGCGGCGTTGGCATGGACGATGGTGGCGGTCCGGTCGAAGATGATCAGCGGATCGGCGACGGCGGCGGCCAGATATTCACCAGAGAGCCGCTGCAGGCCGATGGCCTCGATGGCAACGCCGCTGCCGGTGGATTGGCGCGCGCCGGTGGCCGGCAGTATTGCCGCTGCAAGCAGCAACAGCAGCGCCGCGAGGACGACATAGGCAGAAATCCCGGCCAAGGCATAGACGGCGACGACCGCGGTGACGCCGGCCGCAAGCTGCCAGCGGCTATGCCACAGCCGTGCGGCCATGGTTTGCGTGATGCCTCTCTGCTCTGTGTCCAGGTCAGCCATTCGCACGTGGACCTGCCCCCATGTCTTCGCACCCGGTCGCACGGTGGCGGAAAACTTCCACTAGACCGCTTGCCGCATGACCCCGAAAATCGGGAATCGATTTTCGGAAAGGATCATGCGCAAATTAAAAGTGCTACAGCGTCCTTTGCGCATCCAAACGGACGCGCGGCGCTGTAGTGGCTCCCCATAGCATGAGTCCGGAAGCTGGAAAGGGTTCGTCTCGATGAAAAAAGCCAAGGAAAGTCCCGCCGCGCCAACTTCGGGGCCGCTGAAGATCAGGATCGGCGGCAAGGAGAGGGAGTTCGACATCGAAAATCCCGTGCTTCCCGACTGGGTCGAGGACAACAAGCTGACCGCCGGCGGCTATCCCTACGACAAGAAGATGAAAAGCGACGAGTATGACGAGATGCTCGAGAAGCTGCAGATCGAGTTGGTCAAGGCACAGGCCTGGCTGCAGTCGACCGGCAAACGGGTGATGGCGCTGTTCGAGGGTCGCGATGCTGCAGGCAAGGGCGGCACGATCTTCGTGGTGCGCCAGTACCTCAATCCGCGCACGGCACGCAACGTGGCGCTGACCAAGCCGACCCCGACCGAGCTTGGGCAATGGTACTACCAGCGCTATGTCGACCACTTCCCGACTTCAGGCGAATTCGTCACCTTCGACCGCTCCTGGTACAACCGCGCCGGTGTCGAGCCGGTGATGGGTTTCTGCACCCCGCAGCAGCACGAGCAGTTTCTCGAGGAGACGCCGCATTTCGAGCGGATGATCTCCAACGAGGGCATCCACTTCTTCAAATTCTGGCTGAACATCGGCCGGGAAACGCAGCTCGAGCGCTTCCATGACCGTCGCTACAGCCCGCTGAAGAGCTGGAAGTTTTCGCCCATCGACGTTGCAGGCATCACCAAGTGGGACGACTACACCAAGGTGCGCGACACAATGTTCGAGCGCACCAACAAGGAATTCGCGCCGTGGATCATCGTACGGGCCAATGACAAGCGGCGCGCGCGGCTGGCGATCATGCGGCGCATCCTGTCGTCTCTGCCCTATGAGGGGCGCGATCTCGAAATCATCGGCAAGGAAGACAAGAAGATCATCGGCGAAGGGCCGTCATTCCTCGGCAAGCAGGATTGACGCTTCCGCGCCGCGCGGCCTTGGCCGCGCGGCGCGTTCCTTGAGGCTTTCGATCAGGCCGCGAGCCGGGCGATGCGTTGCAATCGCCGCAGCGTGGTGTCGTCCTGCAGCGCCTGCTGGAAAAGCGAAATCTCCTGATCGATGCGGTCGCAGAGGGCCTCGGTGTTCCCTTTCAGCAGGCCGCGCGTCTGCAGCAACGCGGCGACCGGCTTCTTGACGAGTTGTCTTGCTCGGCCGAGGGCCGCCTCCTCGACGGTGCCTCCCGGCACGATCTCCGCGACAAGGCCGAGCGCCCTGGCGTCCTCGGCGCGAAGCGTGTCGCCGAGGCAGAAGAAGCGGAAGGCACCGGCGTAGCCGAGCTTCTGCGGCGCCAGGATGCTGGTCGCCGCATCCGGCACCAGGCCGAAATCGACGAACGGCACCCTGAACGTGCTCTCATCGGACGCGATCACCATGTCGCAGTGGAACAGGATGGTGCAGCCGACACCGACGGCATCGCCATCGACGCATGCCAGGATGGGCTTTGGAAACGTCGCCAGCGTGCGGAACAGGTCGGTGACGGCGGCGATCAGTTTCTGGTGCTTGGTGGCGTCGAGGAATTCGGAGAAGTCGCCGCCAAGACAGAAACAGCCTGCCAGGCCGCGCAGCACGACGACGCGAACCTCCTCATTGTCGGCGGCTTCATGGAAGGTCCTTGCCAGGCTTTCATAGGCTCTCCTGTCCAGCACCGGCCGGCCGTCGCTCGACGACACGGTGACGACCAGCGTGTGGTTGCGAAGTTCAGGTTGCGGGTGTGTGCTCATGGCTGTCTCCGATCTCATGACGCACGCCTTTGCCCGAGCATGTCGGGATATCCCCTGGCCAACACGGGAGCAAAATGATTGCGGCGCGACCGCACCACATCGAGTGTGTGTTCGTTGAAGGTCAGCAAGGTGGCGACGACCTGCTGGTTGCCATAGGTGCGCTGATAGCCCAGCGGGGTCGCCAGGAAATGCAGCTGCAAGGCGCGCAGCACCCACATCGGCTCGAACTCGATGATCACCTTGTCGACGCCGCGCTTCAGCCCCCACTCGACGAAACCGGCAATCAGTTCGGTGCCGACGGTCGAAACGCCACGACGGCCATCACGAAAACCGGGAGCCACCGCGTAGCGGGTCAATTCCCAGATGTTTGGACCCGATGGCGGCGTTCCTTCGGAAAGATCGGTCAAGACCTCGGTCAGCAGATGTGGCCGCGTCGTCGGCAACATCCTCTGATAACCCGCCACTTCACCGCCTCTGATGACGATCTGATGGACCGCCTCGTCGTGGTCGAACTGGTCAAGTTCGAGCCCGTCGGGCCGCCTGAGGTCATCCCACCCCATCTCTTCGACGAATATCTTGTAGCGCAAACGATGGACGGCCTCCCAAAGGTCGGGACGTTCCATCAATTCCTGGGTTGTAAGGGAAAAAAGCATTCCGCCGTCTCCTGCGTTCAGAGGAAGATACGGCCGTGCTTTGATGAGAAAATTGCGTGATCGCGTAGGCAAAAATTCCAGGTCGGCACGGCCGACCTAACTAATGTAGCCGCGCCGTATCGCTTCCGCGACGGCCTGCACCCTGTTGACGGCACCTAGTTTGCTTTTGGCGTTAAGAAGATGTTTCTCCGAGGTGTGTTCGGAAATGCCGAGGATTTGCGAAATCTCCCATTCGGACTTGCCGACGGCGGCCCATTGCAGGCATTCGCGCTCGCGCGGCGTCAGCACGATATGATCGATGGTGTTGCTCGCCATGGTGTGGAGTTGCATGGCGCGGCCAACCGCGTAGGTCGAGACCAGCGACACCTGGCCAAATTCGGCGGCGGACAATTCCACAGCCTCGCCGCCGAGCGACACCATGACGATCTGGCCGTCAAGCGTGATCAACGGAAAGGCCAACCCATCACGCAATTTGAAAGCGCCGGCATCGCCCATCACCTCGCCGCTGCTCTTGTCTATGCGGATGCCCTGCGACGCCTCGTGCCACTGGAAGGGCGCCTGCAATTGTTTCATATGGCTGACGACCGGGTCATGGTCGACATAGTTGCGCGCGACATAGCGCTCCAGCCATTCGCCCGGCCAATCGCAGAGAAGCACATGCTGCTTTTGCTGGCCGGCCGGCGTGCCTGGCTGCGGTACGGTTCCCGCCATCAGCGCGGTGAGGCCGAAATCCGATGTTATGCCCAGCAGCCTTTCACAGACCGCCGCCGCCGTTGCGGCGTGCTGCAGTTGGTCTATGTATTCCAGCGTGCGATCGAACTGACCCATCGCAACATCAACCCCATGTTGCCTCGTGCATTTCGGCCAATGATGCGTGCCTGATTTACACTTCGCCACCGACCACGGATTGCAAATCGCATACTTATTTTGTGGCTTCCCTCACCGAGGCGGCCGAAGCTGATTTGCAAACCGGCTAAATCATATCCTGAAATCGGCGGGTTGAAATCAAAAACCATTGTGCCTGTACCATTTTCGTACCAAAACCGGTGCGAGCACGACTGTGGCGGAGTTTTATCTTGGCGTTCCGGTGGAGGTCCTTCGCCCTTGCGATGCTGATCGGCTTGCTGTCGTTCGCCGACGGCGCGCGCGCCGCGGCGCCTCAGGTTCCGGTGCTGTGGGATGCCAAGGAGCGGCTGCCCAAGCCAGACCTTTCAACGCTGCCCCGGCTGAGGTTCCTGACCACCACGGACTTCCCGCCCTTCAACTTCCTTGACGGCGCGGGAAAGCTGTCCGGCTTCCATATCGATCTGGCACGCGCCATCTGCGCCGAGCTTGGCATTGTCGAAAAATGCCAGATCCAGGCCCTGCCCTGGGCCGAGCTGGAAGGCGCACTGCGGAAAGGCGAAGGCGAGGCGATCATCGCCGGCATCGCCGCAACACCGGAATCGCGCGCGACCTACGCCTTCTCACGCTCCTATCTGCAGTTTCCAGCGCGCTTCATCATGCCGAAAGGCAAGGCGCTGACCGAGCCCATCTTTGACAAATTGCACGGCAAGCGTGTCGGCGTGATATCAGGCTCGGCGCATGAACGCATGCTGCGCGACTATTTCAACACGGTTCAGGTCGTCCCTTTCGACAGGCCGGAGGACCTCTATGCCGATCTCAAGGCCGGCAAGGTCGACGCCGCCTTCGGCGACGGCATGCGCCTGGCTTTCTGGCTGGGCGGCTCGGACGCGGCGGGCTGCTGCCGCTTTGCCGGCGGGCCCTATCTGGCGCCTGAATATCTGGGATCGGGCATGGCCATCGCCACCAAAGCGGACAATTCGGCGCTGGCCGCCGCGATCGACTACGCGCTGCAGGAGATTTCGATGAAAGGCACGTTCGCCGAATTTTATCTGCGCTATTTCCCGGTCAGCTTTTTCTGATCCGGTTCCGGTCGGCTTTGCCGGCCTGACCTGAACCTCAACAGCGCCCGGCCAAGGACTTCAGGTCAGCGTGCGGAGCCGCGCCTTGGCCGCGCGGCCGATGGCAGCAACCGTCAGCGTGTCGAGATCGAGCTGACGCCGGATCAGCTGCAGCACCCGTACCTCTTCCATGCGCATTTCGAGGTCCACGGCGGCAACCTCGAAGGCGGCGGCATAGGCGGTGTCGCGCAGCCGCTCAGGCAAGACCTCGGCGACTTCAGCCAGCACACCCTCCAGCCCGTCCTTTTCGTGCAGGCGCTTCTGGCAGTCCTGGGCAACGCCGACCAGCCTGTCGTGGTTGAAGTCCTCGAACACCGGCCAGGAGCGGACGACCTCGCCGATCCGCGCCAGTTCGACATCGGTCATGTCGCGGTCGGAGGCCGAGGTGATGACCATCAGATAGATCAGGGCTTCATGAGGTGTCGGCAATTTTTTCTCCTTGAACCGGACCTCGAAGTTAGGAACGCCCGTTCTGCACCGCAAGGAAAAAGCGCCGCACGCGTTGACGCTCCGGCGCTGCACGCCTAGAGACCGGTTGAAAAACCCTTGCTGCGGCCCGCCTTCGGGCCGGCAAACGATTTGGAAAACTGTGACATGGCGGGATCAAACATCATCGATCTCAACCCCGAGCTGTTGGCGGCCGCTACCGAAAGCAAGGCGTGGCCGTTCGAAGAGGCCAAAAAGATCATCGAGCGCTACAAAGGCGCCGACTTCCCGCAAACAATCCTGTTCGAGACCGGCTACGGGCCGTCCGGCCTGCCGCATATCGGCACGTTCGGCGAAGTGGCGCGCACGTCGATGGTGCGCCATGCTTTCCGCGTCCTGACGCAGGATAAGGTAGCGACCAAGCTTCTGTGCTTTTCCGACGATATGGACGGCATGCGCAAGATACCCGACAGCGTGCCGGACCGCGCCGCACTCGAGCCGCATCTGCACAAGCCGCTGTCGTCGGTCCCCAACCCCTTCGGCGGCGACTATGCCAGCTTCGCCGACCACAACAACGCGATGCTTTGCCGCTTCCTCGATACGTTCGGCTTCGACTACGAGTTCGCCAGCGCGACGCAATACTACAAGTCCGGCCGTTTCGATGCGATGCTCAAGCGCGCCGCCGAACGCTATGAGCAGATCATGGCGGTGATGCTGCCGACGCTCGGACCCGAGCGGCAGGCGACCTACAGCCCGTTCCTGCCGATCTCGCCGAAGAGCGGCCGCGTGCTTTACGTTCCGATGAAGCATGTCGACGCCGAGGCCGGCACCATCACCTTCGACGACGAGGGCACCGAGACCACGCTTTCGATCACCGGCGGCCGCGTGAAGCTGCAGTGGAAGCCGGATTTCGGCATGCGCTGGGCAGCGCTTGGCGTCGATTTCGAAATGTTCGGCAAGGACCACCAGACCAATGCGGTGGTCTACGACCGCATCTGCAACATTCTGGGCGGACGGGCGCCGGAGCATTTCGTCTACGAACTGTTCCTCGATGAGAACGGCCAGAAGATTTCGAAGTCGAAAGGCAACGGGCTGACCATCGACGAGTGGCTGACCTATGCGCCGACCGAAAGCCTCGGGCTCTACATGTACCAGCGGCCACGGCAGGCCAAGAAGCTGTATTTCGACGTCATCCCGCGGGCCGTGGACGAATACTATACGTTCCTTGCCGCCTATCCCCGGCAGGACTGGAAGGAACGGCTGGGCAACCCGGTCTGGCATATGCATGACGGCAACCCGCCCGCGATCGACATGCCAGTGCCGTTCTCGCTGCTGCTCAATCTGGTCAGCGCCTCCAACGCGCAGAACAAGGATGTGCTGTGGGGGTTCATTTCACGTCATACGCAAGGCGTGACGCCGAAGACGCATCCCGAGCTCGACCGGCTGGTCGGCCATGCGATCCGCTATTTCGACGATTTCGTGAAGCCGACGAAGACCTTCCGGCCTGCCGACGAGGTCGAGCGCGAGGCGCTGGCAGCCCTCGACGAAGCGCTTGGGGCGCTGCCGGCCGACGCCAACGGCGAAGCGATCCAGAACGCCTCGCTCAACGTCGCGCGCAGGATCGAGCGCTATCAGGATCATTCCAAGCAGAGCCCGGAGGGTGGCCCCGGCGTATCGGGCGCCTTCTTCCAGATGATCTATCAGGTGCTGATCGGCCAGGAGCGCGGCCCGCGCTTCGGCTCGTTCGCAGCGCTCTACGGCGTTGCCGAGACACGTGCGCTCATTGAGCGGGCGCTGGCTGGTCAGCTGGCTTGAGCACGCCGTCGACCTCTTCCAGGATCGAACCCGGCGCCTGAGGCGCCGGGCGTGGCGCGGCCGGCATCGCCGGCATGCCGGACAGATCGGGCGCCGATCCGAAAATGCCCTTCTTCGCCGTGCGTGCCTTGTCGCCGGCCTCGATATAGGGGCCGCCCCTGGCGGCGCGCGCCCAGCCGTTGTCGACCAGCCATTGGCCGACATCCTGCTTGCCGATCCGGCATTCGGCGGCGATCAGGTCGCGGCCGCCCTCGGGCGGCACCGTGCAGACCACCGCGCGACCGCGCAGGAAGGCGCGGAACGCCGTCCGCGCACGGACGCCGCATGGCCAGGTTTTGCCGTCCTCGCTGCAGGTCTCGTCCTGCCTGACGATATCGATGCCGGAAACCGCGACCGAGTAGCCCTTAGCCTCGATCAGTCCGGCGGCTGGCGCAACCGGCTGGAACAGCTTTGTGCCGTTCCAGTCGTCGGGCATTTTCGGCTTGGGCGGCACGGCCAGCGCGAGCTTGCTCAACGGCTCGCGCGGCTCGACCCGTTCAAGCCCCTCGGCGGGCAGTTCCGGGGGCGCGACGATTTCGGGATCGATCGCCCTCGAATGCGGCGCCGGCTTTGGCGGCTGCGGGGCTCCTATGGCCGATGTGGCCGGCTCCTGCGGCACCGTCCCGGCAGCCTGCTGCGCCATCGTATCGGCGCCCGGATCAAGCTGGTCCACCGTGATGACGCTTTCACTCCCTTTCAACGTGCGACCGCCAGTGACGACCATGGCCGCCATCACAGGGACCATCAGAACCGCCAGCGCATGATGGAGAAGCCGCACCAGCCGGACCTATTGGCTTGCCCAGACAATCCGCGCCACCCACTCGACATCGCGCATGGGAATGTCGCGGTCGGGATGATCGGGATTGAGCGAGACCAGCGCAATCGACTTGACGGTCTGGCGCTCGAGCACCTTGGCCATCACCTCGCCTGATGTGGTCTTGACGACGACGCGATCGCCCTTGCGGGTGACGGCGCCCGGTTCGACGATGAGGACGTCGCCATTGCGGTAGAGCGGCAGCATGGAATCGCCTTGCACCTGCAGCGCGTAGGAACTCTCGGTCGATTGCGCCGGCAGTTCGATCAGATCCCAACCCTGCCCGACTGGAAAGCCGGCATCGTCGAAGAAGCCGCCGGCGCCGGCTTGGGCAAAGCCGAGCAACGGCACGGAGCTTCTGCGGGCGACCGAAGCGGCATGGCTGGTCGAAGCACCATTGCTGATCCCGGGCCGGCCTTCGATCAGACCGGTGAATTCGTCGAGTGAGGCGCCCGTAGCCTCGATGATCTTGGCCAGCGATTCGGTCGAGGGCCAGCGTGGTCGGCCATCCGACGACAAACGCTTCGACTTGTTGAAGGCAGTGGAATCGAGCCCCGCACGCTTGGCCAAACCCGAGGCCGAAAGCGAATAACGCTTGGCAAGAGCATCGATGGCAGCCCAGACTCGGTCGTGCGAGAGCATGCTCGCTCTCCTTCGGTGCAGGAAAAAATACCTTTCCCTTCTAGTCTTGGAATGTCGTTTTGTCCACCGGTCGTGGAGTGGTTGCAAACGTTTCCGTCGATCGCGGAAAGTCCGACTACCGGGATCGACCGACACCCTTGGCCAAGCTGCGCAGACCCTGGTGCGATGTCATGAAAATCCGCTCCGTTTGCGTCGGTGGCCGCGGGTTCACGGCACGACCAAGTGCCGCAACGACCTCGTCAATCTCAAGAAAGTTGCGAGCCTTGCGATCGTAGACGCCGGCTGTCGTCAGGATCAACGCGGCCGTCTCGCCATTGTCGAGGACGAAGCGGTGCTTGCCTACAACCTGGGTGCCTTCCCAGGTCTCGATCGAGGACACCACTTCGAAGCGGCGCCACAGCCTGATCTCGCGTGCATAGACCGCTTGCAGTCCGCCCATCATCGGCGCCCAGCCATTCTTCCTTGCCAGCGTGATGAGGCCTGCACGAACAAACAGGTCGATGCGGCCGAGATCGGCCAGCATCATGTAGCGCGCATTGTTGAGATGGATGTTGAAATCGATGTCGGTCGGCAGGCAGCGGAAAGCCAGCCGGCCTTCGCCGCCCATCACATAGGGGCCACGGCTGCGTGCCGTGGCCATCATGCGCACCATGCGCGCCCAGACATACATTACAGCGCCCCATGTCCTCTTGGACGCGCAAAGGTCGCTGCAAGACGCTTGATTTTGTCCATGCGTCAGGCTGCCTGCTTCACGTCGCCTTTCGCATAGGGATCGAAGCGCTGGTAGAAGGTCTCGCCCTTCTCGGCCATGTCGAGCAGCAGCTTGGGTGCCTTGAACTCGGCGCCGTATTTCTTCTGCAGGTTCTTGGCGATCTTGACGAACGCCTTGGCGCCGATGCCGTCGATGTAGGACAGCGCACCGCCGGTGTAGGGCGCGAAGCCGAAAGCGAGGATCGAGCCGACATCGGCCTCGCGCGGGTCGGTGACGATGCCTTCTTCCATCACCCGCGCCGCTTCCAGCGCGATGGTGACCAGCAGCCGCTGCTGCAGTTCCTCATAATCGACCTTCTCGGGTGCAAGCTGCGGATAGAGCTCCCTAAGGCCCGGCCACAACTTCTTCTTGGCGGGCTTTGCCGGATAATCGTAAAAACCCTTGCCGTTCTTGCGGCCGAAGCGGCCGTGATCGTCGACCATGGCGTTGATCAGCGCCATCTGCTTGGGATCGACCGCCTTGTCGCCCAGATCCCTGATGGTCTGCTTCATGATCTTCTGGGCAAGGTCGATGGCCGTCTCGTCGGTCAGCGCCAGGGGGCCGACCGGCATGCCGGCCGCCTTCGCTGCATTCTCGATCATCGGCGCGGGAACGCCCTCGATCAGCATCTTGTAGGCTTCCGACATGTAGCGCAGCACGCAGCGATTGACGTAGAAGCCGCGCGTGTCGTTGACGACGATCGGCGTCTTCTTGATGGCGCGAACGAAGTCGATGGCGGTGGCCAGCGCCTTGTCTCCGGTCTTCTTGCCCAAAATGATCTCGACCAGCATCATCTTGTCGACCGGCGAGAAGAAATGGATGCCGATGAAATTCTTCGGCCGCGCAGAATTCTTCGCCAGGCCGGTGATCGGAATGGTCGAGGTGTTCGACGCGAAGATCGCCGATGGCTTCAGCACGGCTTCCGCCTGTTCGGTGGCGCTCTTCTTCACGCTCGAATCCTCGAAAACGGCCTCGACCACCAGATCGCAGCCGGCAAGGTCGGCATAGTCCGCCGTCGGCGTGATCAGCGACAGCAGTTTGTCCTTGTCCTCCGGCTTGGCGCGGCCCTTCTTGACCTGATCCGAGATCAGGCTGTCGGAATGCGCCTTGCCCTTGGCAGCCGACTCCAAATCACGGTCGAGCAGCACCACCGGGATGCCGGCCTTGGCGGTGACATAGGCGATGCCGGCGCCCATGAAGCCGGCGCCGAGAATGCCGACCTTCTTGAACTTGGTTTCGGGCACGCCGGCCGGGCGGCGGGCGCCCTTGTTCAGTTCCTGCAGCGACACGAACAACGAGCGGATCATCGCCGCCGCTTCCTTGGTCTGCATGATCTCGGTGAAATAGCGCTGCTCGATGCGCAAACCGGTGTCGAACGGCACCAGCAGGCCTTCATAGACGCATTTGAGGATCGCGGCGGCGGCCGGATAGTTGCCGTAAGTCTCGCGACGCAGGATGGCGATGGCCGGCGGCCACAGATTGAAGCCGGCGGGCGAATAGATCTGGCCGCCGGGCAGCTTGAAACCTTTCTCGTCCCATGGCGCCACCGGCTTCAGGCCATTCCTGATCATCGCCTTGGCGGTCTCGACGAGCCTGGCCGGCTCGGCGATCTCATGGATCAGGCCCATAGACTTGGCCTTCTGCGGCGACAGTGTCTGGCCCGAGGTCAGCATCTGCAGCGCTTGCTGCTGATCGGTCAGCCGCGGCACGCGCTGGGTGCCGCCTGCGCCCGGGAAGATGCCGATCTTCACCTCGGGAAGCGCCATCTTCACCTTGTCGCTGTCGGCGGCGACACGGCCGTGGCAGGCGAGCGACAATTCGAAGGCGCCGCCCATGCAGGTGCCGTTGATCGCCGACACCCACGGCTTTCCGCAAGTTTCCAGCTTGCGGAACAGGCCGGTCATCATGCCGGCATTGTCGAACAGCGCCTTGGTCGCCCTTTCGGCGTCCTTGCCTTTTTCCGCGGCGAAGGTCGTCAGCATCTTCTGCAGCAGGGTGATGTCGGCACCGCCGGAGAAGGTGTCCTTGCCGGAGGTGATCACTGCGCCCTTGATGGCGGCGTCACCAGCCACCTTGTCGACAATGGCGTTCAATTCCCGCATCGCCTCTTCGGTGAAAACGTTCATCGAGCGGCCAGGCATGTCCCAGGTGACCAGCGCAATGCCGTCGGCGTCGATGTCGAGGGTGAAATTGGTGTAGCTCATCGTTTCTCTCCCCGTCAGACGCGTTCGATGATGGTTGCGGTTCCCATGCCGGCGCCGATGCACAGCGTCACCAGAGCGGTGTTGAGATCGCGGCGCTCGAGTTCGTCCAGCACGGTGCCGAAGATCATCGCGCCGGTGGCGCCGAGCGGATGCCCCATGGCGATCGCACCGCCATTGACGTTGATCTTGTCGTGATCGATGTCGAAGGCCTGCATGTAGCGCAGCACCACCGAAGCGAAGGCTTCGTTGAGCTCGAACAGGTCGATGTCCGAGAGCTTCATCTTGGCGCGCTTCAACAGCTTCTCGGTGACGTCGACCGGGCCGGTCAGCATCAGCACCGGCTCGGAGCCGATGTTGGCGAAGGTGCGAATTCGCGCGCGCGGCTTCAGCCCCATCGCCTTGCCCGCCTTCTTCGAACCGAGCAGCACGGCGGCGGCGCCGTCGACGATGCCGGACGAATTGCCGGCATGATGGACGTGATTGACCTCTTCCACCTCAGGGTGCTTCTGCACTGCGACGGCATCGAAGCCGCCCATTTCGCCTGGCATGACGAAGGACGGGTTGAGCGAGGCCAGCGACTGCATGTCGGTCGATGGGCGCATATGTTCGTCATGGTCGAGGATGGTCAGGCCGTTCTGGTCCTTGATCGGGATGACGGAGTTCTTGAACCGGCCATCGGCCCAGGATTTGGCGGCGCGCTTCTGGCTCTCGACCGCATAGGCGTCGACGTCGTCTCTGCTGAAGCCGTATTTGGTGGCGATCAGGTCGGCCGAGATGCCTTGCGGCACGAACCAGCCGGGCAGGCCTACGGACGGATCCATGAACCAGGCACCGCCGGAGGCGCCCATGCCGACACGCGACATCGATTCGACGCCGCCGGCAATGACGATCTCATCGGCGCCCTGGGCGATCTTGGCGGCGCCGAAATTGATGGCGTCGAGCCCGGAAGCGCAGAAGCGTGAGATCTGCATGCCGGGCGCCTTGGTGTCGTAGCCGGCCTCGAAGGCGGCGGCGCGCGGAATGACCGAACCGGCTTCGCCGACCGGATCGACGCAGCCGAAGATGATGTCATCGACAGTGCCGGTGTCGAGCCCATTGCGATCGCGCAGCGCCTCAAGCGTCTTGGCGGCAAGCCGCACCGCCGGCACCTCGTGCAGCGATCCGTCCTTCTTGCCCTTGCCGCGCGGTGTGCGCACGGCGTCATAGACATAAGCTTCAGCCATTTGCTTGCTCCTTAGGTTTGCCTGATGTCGCTCTCAGAGAGAGCGGCCGATCAGCAATTTCATGATCTCGTTGGTGCCGCCGTAGATGCGCTGGACGCGGGCGTCGCGGAACATGCGGGCGATCGGGTATTCATTCATGTAGCCATAGCCGCCATGCAGTTGAAGGCATTCGTCGACGACTTTTCCCTGCAGGTCGCTGAGCCAGTACTTGGCCATCGACGCGGTCACAGGATCGAGGCCGCCGGCGATGTGGCGGGTGACGCAATCATTGTAGAAGACGCGGCCGACGGTGGCATCGGTCTTGAGTTCGGCCAGCTTGAACTGGGTGTTCTGGAAATCGATGATCGCCTTGCCGAACGCCTTGCGTTCCTTGACATAATCAATGGTCAGCGCCAGCGCCCGCTCGATCATGGCAATGGCGCCGGTGCCGATCTGCAGCCGCTCCTGCGGCAATTGCTGCATCAGTTGGACGAAGCCCTGCCCTTCCTCATGGCCGAGCAGGTTGGAGGTCGGCACGCGCATATCGTTGAAGAACAGCTCCGACGTGTCGTTGGCCTTGAGCCCGATCTTGTCGAGGTTGCGGCCGCGCTGAAAACCTTCGACCTCGTCGGTCTCGACGACGATCAGCGAGGTGCCCTTGGCACCCTTCTCCGGATCGGTCTTGGTGACGACGATGATGAAGTTCGCAAGCTGGCCGTTGGTGATGAAGGTCTTGGAACCATTGATCTTGTATTGGTTGCCATCCTTCTGCGCCCGCGTCTTGACGCCCTGCAGGTCGGACCCGGCGCCAGGCTCGGTCATGGCGATGGCGCCGATCAGCTCGCCGGTCGCCAGCTTCGGCAGCCATTTCTTCTTCTGCTCCCTCGGAGCCATAGTGGAGGATGTAAGGGGCGACGATCGAATTGTGCAGGCCGATGCCGAACCCGTCGACGCCGACATGGCCGATGGCCTCGATGATGGCGCTCTCATGCGCGAAGGTGCCGCCGGAGCCGCCATATTCCTCCGGCATAGAGGCGCAGAGCAGGCCGGCGGAGCCTGCCTTCAGCCAACTCTCGCGATCGACCATCTCGTTCTTCTCGAACTCGTCGTAGCGCGGCGCGATCTCCTCCGACATGAAGCGATGCGCCATGTCGTAGAGCATGCCGACCTCGTCCGCCGCCCAAGCGGGCTTCGGAAGGCCAAGGATTTCAGCTGGGTTGGTCATGCTGGTATGATACTCCTCCCGACATGCATCATCGAAACTGAGGGCGGCGCACTGCCGCAGCGACCCCTCCCGACCCTTCGGGCCACCCTCCCCTCAAGGGGGAGGAGGACGCCGATCATCTTTAGAACGCTTCCGCCGGCAGTGCCATCAATGTGTCGGCGCCGCTCGAAATGCGGGCGAGATGCGCCGACGTCTCCGGCATGATCCGCTCCATGAAGAAGCGCCCCGTCACGACCTTGTTGTCGTAAAAAGATTGCGCGCCATTGGCGTCCGTCTTGCCAAGTGCCACCTTGGCCATCTGCGCCCACATATAGCCCAGAGCGACGAGGCCGAAGAGATGCATGTAGTCGGTCGAGGCGGCACCGGCATTGTCGGGCTTGGCCATGCCGTTCTGCACCAGCCACATGGTGGCGGCCTGCAAATCGTTGAGACCTTTCTTCAGCGCCTTGGTGAATGGCGCCATCTTCTCGTCGGAGCGGTTCTCCTCGCAGAACTCACCGACTTCCTTGAAGAAGGCCTGCACGGCGCGGCCGCCATTCAGGCCGAGTTTGCGGCCGACGAGGTCGAGCGCCTGGATGCCGTTGGCGCCTTCATAGATCATGGCGATGCGGGCATCGCGCACGAACTGGCTCATGCCGTGCTCTTCGATATAACCGTGACCGCCGAACACCTGCTGCGCCATGACGGCGTGGTCGAAGCCCTTGTCCGTGAGCACGCCCTTGACCACCGGTGTCATCAGGCCGGTGTAATCGTCGGCGGCCTGGCGGTCCTTGTCGTCGCCGGAGCGGTGGGCAATGTCGGACTTGATCGCCGTCCACAGCGCCAGCGCGCGGCCGGCCTCGTTGAAGGCCTTCATGGTCATCAGGCTGCGGCGGATATCGGGATGGACGATGATCGGGTCGGCCTTCTTGTCCGGCGCCTTCGGCCCCGACAATGAGCGGCCCTGCAAACGGTCCTTGGCGTAGCCGACAGCGTTCTGATAGGCGATCTCCGACAGCGACAGCCCCTGCAGGCCCACACCAAGGCGCGCCTCGTTCATCATCGTGAACATCGCCTTCAGGCCGCCATTGGCCTCGCCGAGCAGCGTGCCCTCAGCCTCGTCATAGTTCATGACGCAGGTCGAATTGCCATGGATGCCCATCTTCTCCTCGATCGAGCCGCAGGAGACGGTGTTCCTGGTGCCCGGATTGCCCGATGCGTCGAGCTTGAGCTTCGGCACGATGAACAGAGAGATGCCCTTGACGCCTTCCGGCGCACCCTCGATGCGGGCCAGTACCAGATGGACGATGTTGTCCGACATGTCGTGTTCGCCGGCCGAGATGAAGATCTTCTGGCCTGAAATTTTATAGGTGCCATCGCCGTTCGGCACCGCCTTGGTCCGCAACAGGCCCAGATCCGTGCCGCAATGCGGCTCGGTCAGGTTCATGGTGCCGGTCCAGGCACCCTCGATCATCCTCGGCAACCATGTTGACTTCTGCTCGTCGGTGCCGTGGGTGATGATCGCGGCGATCGCGCCTTGCGTCAGGCCCGGATACATCATCAAGGACATATTGGCCGAGACCATATATTCGGCGACGGCGGTATGCACGGCATAGGGCAGGCCCTGGCCGCCGAACTCGACGGGTGCAGCCAATCCCATCCAGCCGCCCTCGCGATACTGGTCGAAGGCCTCCTTGAAACCTTTCGGCGTGGTCACCGAGCCATCGTCGTGACGCACACAGCCTTCCATGTCGCCGACACGGTTCAGCGGATGCATGACGTTTTCGGCGAGCTTGGCGCCTTCGGCGAGGATCGCCTCGAGCACATCGGGCGTGGCGTCGGCAAATCCGGGAAGGTTCGAATAACGCTGATAACCCAGAACCTCGTTGAGCACGAACAGCGTATCCTGGACCGGAGCCCTGTATGTCGGCATGCTTTTTCTCCACCCTGCAAACCCGGTCCGAATGCCCCGAAGACAAGCC